>NZ_JBQFZU010000015.1:0-102087 GCF_056542405.1 Ruegeria sp. AD11(2025)
CGCCGCGCTTTGCGCGGCGCCGGGCCCAAGGCCGAACGTGGCATCGGCATAGCCGATGGTGCGCTTCGGGCGCGGGAGCCTTTTGAGGTTGGAAGGAACCGGCACCAATCAGGGGCCGGTTCTTATCGATCAGACCTGACGTACGGCGCCTTTGGCAGCGCTGGTGGTCAGCTTGGCATAGGCCTTGAGCGCCGTGGACACCTTGCGCTTGCGCGGCTCGGCTGGTTGCCAGCCTTTTTCGTCCTGCTCTTCCCGGCGCGCCGCCAGTTCTTCGTCGGACACGTCCAGATGGATTGAACGGTTGGGGATATCGATTTCGATCTTGTCACCCTGGTGCACCAGCCCGATCTCTCCGCCCTCGGCGGCCTCTGGTGATACGTGACCGATCGACAGACCCGAAGTGCCGCCCGAGAAACGGCCGTCTGTCAGCAGGGCGCAGGCTTTGCCCAGCCCTTTGGATTTCAGATACGAGGTCGGGTACAGCATCTCTTGCATTCCCGGGCCCCCACGCGGACCTTCGTATCGGATGACCACAACGTCACCCGCTTCGACTTTGCCGGTCAGGATGTCGTTCACCGCCTGATCCTGGCTTTCGCAGACATAGGCCGTGCCGGTGAAGGTCAGGCTGGCCGGATCGACGCCTGCGGTTTTCACGATGCAGCCGTCACGTGCGATATTGCCGAACAGAACCGCCAGACCGCCGTCCTGACTGAAGGCGTGCTCTTTGCTGCGGATCACGCCGCCCTCGCGGTCGGTGTCCAGTTCCTTGTACCGGTTGGACTGGCTGAACGCTTGCGTGGTGCGGACGCCGCCGGGGGCGGCCTTGAACAACTCCTGCGCCTTCGGGTTGTTGGCGACCTTGATGTCCCAATTGGCAATCGCCTCACCCATGGTGCCGGAATGAACGGTGCTGCAATCTTCGTGCAGCAGGCCTGCCCGGCCAAGCTCACCGAGGATCGAGAAGATGCCACCGGCACGGTGGACGTCCTCCATATGCACGTTCTCAGTATTGGGCGCGACCTTGCACAGGCACGGCACCTTGCGGCTGAGGCGATCCATGTCGGACATGGTGAAATGCACCTCGCCTTCATGCGCGATGGCCAGCAGGTGCAGCACCGTGTTGGTCGATCCACCCATGGCGATATCCAGGCTCATTGCGTTCTCGAACGCCTCGAACGTTGCGATTTCGCGCGGCAGAAAGCCCTTTTCGTTCAGGTCATAGTGGCGCTTGGTGATCTCGACGATGCGGCGACCGGCCTCAAGGAACAGCTCTTTGCGGTCGGCGTGCGTGGCCAGGGTCGAACCGTTGCCCGGCAGCGCCAAACCCAGCGCCTCGGCCAGGCAGTTCATCGAGTTTGCCGTGAACATGCCCGAGCACGACCCACAGGTGGGGCAGGCGTTTTCTTCGATGTGCTGAACCTGCTCATCGGTGAACTTGTCATCAGCGGCGGCGACCATCGCGTCGACGAGGTCGATTTTCTTGACGTCCAGATCCTCGATGTCGATCTTTCCGGCCTCCATCGGCCCGCCCGAGACAAAGATTGCCGGGATGTTCAGGCGCATTGCCGCCATCAGCATACCCGGAGTGATCTTGTCGCAGTTCGAGATGCAGACCATCGCGTCGGCACAATGGGCGTTGACCATGTATTCAACCGAATCCGCGATCACCTCGCGCGAGGGCAGCGAGTACAGCATCCCGTCATGGCCCATGGCGATGCCGTCATCCACCGCGATGGTGTTGAATTCTTTGGCGACGCCGCCTGCGGCCTCAACTTCGCGCGCAACCATCTGGCCCAGATCCTTCAGGTGCACGTGGCCTGGAACGAACTGGGTGAATGAGTTGACGATGGCGATGATCGGCTTGCCGAAATCGCTCTCGGTCATGCCGGTGGCGCGCCACAGGCCACGGGCACCGGCCATGTTGCGGCCATGAGTGGAGGTTCTGGATCGGTACATTGGCATGATGCTGTTTCCCTTTTGCCCCGGTTGCGATATGCGGGATATGTGCGTTATAGCGCACGTACCACATGTGCGCTATAACGCACAAGGGGATTCGAAAGACGATTGATATGGCACCGGACGAAATAACGCTGAAACTACGGGATGTGCGGGCGGCCTCGGGGTTGAGCCTGTCCAAGGTGGCCGAAATGACCGGCGTCAGCAAAGCCATGCTGGGCCAGATCGAGCGTGGCGAATCCAGCCCGACCATCGCGACGCTGTGGAAAATTGCCAAAGGGTTCCAACTGCCCCTCAGCGCTCTGATCGGCCCGGCGGCGTTGCGCGATACAGCCACGCCGGACGTGTTTCGAACTGTGACTTTTCCCGGCAGCATCGAGGTCAAGATCGTCTTTCCCTTTGATCCTGCTTTGCGGGCTGAAACCTTTCACGTCGACCTCGCGCCGAACCAGAGCCACGAATCCGCCGCCCACGCTACAGGTGTAACCGAAGAGGTCTTTGTCCTGAACGGCTCGCTTGAGATTCTGCGGGATGGTGAGTGGGTGCCGCTGCAGGCCGGGCAGGGCCTTCGGTTTGCTGCAGACCTGCCGCATGGTTACCGAGCAGGCGATCAGGGGGCTGCGTTTCTGAACATGCACCACTACGCACAGCTCGATGCGCTGGCCGCAATCGGCTGAAACTGAACCCGCTAAGTTCGAGGGCAAGCCATGGCCAGAATTCTTGAATCTCTAACCTTGGCGGATGCAGTAGGCTCATTCGGTGCATTGGTCGTTGTGTCTGCGTACTTTGCCACGCAGATGCGAATGATGAATTCCGATAATCTGGCTTTTCCGGTGCTGAATCTGGCGGGGTCGATCCTGATCGTCTATTCGCTGCTTCAGAACTTCAACCTGGCCTCAATGTTGATCGAATCCTTCTGGATTCTGATCAGTATGATCGGGATCGTACAGTTTTTCCGCCTCAGACGCCTGCGTTAGACAGACAACACCCCATCCAGCCTTGAACCCAAATGCGAGCGCGTATAGGGAAAAACCAAGCGCGCTTTTGGGGAGGCTTTGATGCAGGACGATCCGAAAACCCTCGTTTCAACCGAATGGCTTGCCGCCCATCTGAAGGACCCTGACCTGCGGGTTCTTGATGGGTCGTGGTACCTGCCGCAGCATGGGCGCGACGCCAAGGCTGAATATGACGCGGGCCATATTCCCGGTGCCCGTTTCTTTGATATCGATGATATCGCTGATCACCGGTCGGACCTGCCGCATATGGCACCACCGGTCGAGAAATTCATGTCGCGTCTGCGGGCGATGGGCGTAGGAGATGGCCATCAGGTGGTGGTCTATGATGGCTCGGGCCTGTCTTCGGCCGCGCGGGTGTGGTGGATGTTCCGCCTGATGGGGCAGGACAACATTGCCGTGCTCGACGGTGGATTCCCGAAATGGCAGGCCGAAGGGCGTGAAATCGAGGATCTGCCCCCCGTGATCCGTGATCGCCATATGACCGTGCGGGTTCAGAACCACCTTGTGCGCGATGTTACGCAGGTCTCTGCCGCCGCCAAGCTGGGCGATCATGAAATCATCGACGCCCGCGCGGCGGGGCGGTTCACCGGGACAGACCCTGAGCCGCGCGAAGGGCTGCGATCAGGTCGCATCCCCGGATCACGCAACGTGCCATTTGGTGCATTGCTGAACAAGAACCACACGATGAAGTCGCCCGACGAGTGCCGCGCCGTGTTCGAGGCCGCAGGTGTAGACCTGTCGAAACCGGCCATCACATCCTGTGGGTCGGGCGTGACCGCCGCCATCCTCAGCCTGGCGCTCGAGCGCTTGGGCAAGAAAGACCATTCGCTTTATGACGGCTCCTGGGCTGAATGGGGTGCCTTCCCGACCCTGCCCGTCGCAACCGGAGAGAACTGATGTTCGAGAACCTCAAACCGCAGCCCGCCGACAAGATTCTGGCGCTGATGCAGATGTACCGCGAAGACCCGCGCGATCAGAAGATCGACCTGGGTGTTGGCGTTTACAAGAATGCCGAGGGCATCACCCCGGTTATGCGCGCGGTCAAGGCCGCGGAAAAGCGCATCTGGGAAGAGCAGGAGACCAAGGCTTATACCGGTCTGGCCGGTGATCCCGCCTATGCCGATGCGATGATTGGCCTGATCCTTGATACGTCTGTGCCGCGCAGCAACATCGCCGCCGTGGCGACCCCGGGCGGCACCGGCGCCTGTCGGCAAGCGTTCGAGATGATCCGCATGGCCAACCCTTCGGCGCGTGTTTTCGTGTCGAACCCGACCTGGCCGAACCACCTGTCGATCCTGAACTATCTGGGCATGGAAACGGTCCAGTACCGTTACTTCGATGGCGAGACCCGTGGCGTTGATTTCGACGGCATGGTCGAGGACCTGAAAACCGCCAAGGCGGGCGACGTGGTTCTGCTGCACGGTTGCTGCCACAACCCCACCGGCGCCAACCTGAACATGGTGCAGTGGCAAGAGGTCGTGAACATCATCAACGAGCTTGGCCTCGTGGCGATGATCGACATTGCCTATCAGGGCTTTGGTGACGGTCTGGAGGAGGACGCGCAGGCGACCCGTCTGGTGGCCTCGTCGGTCAAGCGTTGCCTGATCGCGGCGTCCTGTTCGAAGAATTTCGGCGTTTACCGTGAACGCACCGGCCTGCTGATGGCGATCAGCGATGATGCGGCGCAAACGGCTCTGAATCAGGCGACTCTGGCGTTTCTGAACCGCCAGAACTACTCCTTCCCACCCGATCACGGCGCGCGGGTGGTGACCACGATACTGACCGACGACGACCTGCGCGCCGATTGGGCCGCCGAGTTGGAAGAGGTCCGCCTGTCCATGTTGGGTCTGCGCCAGCAGCTTTCAGACGAGCTGCAGCGCCTGAGCGGGTCTGACCGTTTCGGGTTCATCGCCCAGCACCGCGGCATGTTCTCGCGCCTGGGTGCTGCACCGGAACTGGTCGAACAACTGCGCAACGATCACGGTATCTACATGGTCGGCGACAGCCGCCTGAACATCGCCGGTCTGAACGCAATCACCGTGCCGATTCTGGCGAAGGCAATTGTCGACGTTGGCGTCTAAGCCACCCACCATAGAATGACAAAGGCCGCGCTGCACAGCGCGGCTTTTTTATTTCAGCGAAATCGGCCATTTTTGTCGGGCCACGTCCATATATTCGGGTCGCTGGAGATTGCATCGACAACCTGCGCAGCGCGCGCGCGTGTACTTGGTCGTTCCTCCAAGCTCATGTGTTCAGTTTCTATTCTAACAAGGTAGTTCACGACTTCTTCTTGGGGGATTCCTCTTCTGATTTGGCTAGCAGCTTGAACCAGATAGGAATCATATTCGTCGGCGAAGGGCAAGCAATCCTCTTCGTTCCAATTCTCATCAGGACCCAAAAGACCAATAGGGTCCCAAAGCCTCCACCCTATGTCGCGTAGGCGGGAAAGTTTGATGCGAGGTTGCGGAGTCAGCTTCATCTTTGGTGCCGTAATAAAGTGATTTGCCCGACAATCTCACAACGATCTGACTAAGGTAAGCCGTTTCATGCAAGTTGTAACTACTTAAAGTAAAAAGAAAAAGCCGGGCGCGAACGCCCGGCCTTCGAGTGGTTACTCAGGTTTTCAGCCCTTCGAGAACTCAGGATATGCTTCCATACCCAGTTCCGCCATGTCGAGGCCGTTGATCTCGTCTTCTTCGCTGACGCGGATGCCAACCGTCGTCTTCAGAATTGTCCACAGGACCAACGCACCAACAAATGTGAACACGCCATAAGCTACAATACCGGTCAGTTGGGTGATCAGGTTTGCCTCGCCGTAGAAAATCACGGCGATGGTGCCCCAGATGCCTGCGAACAGGTGAACCGGGATGGCACCGACAACGTCGTCGATTTTGAACTTGTCCAGCATCGGAACCGCGAAGACCACGATGATGCCGCCAACTGCACCGATCCACAGCGCTCCGAACAGGGTCGGGGCAAGCGGCTCTGCGGTGATCGAGACCAGACCGGCCAGCGCACCGTTCAGCACCATGGTCAGGTCAGGTTTCTTGTACAACACCTGCGTCATGATCAGGGCTGCGATAGCACCAGATGCGGCGGCCATGTTGGTGTTGGCGAAGATGCGGGACACGTCGGATATGTCACCCACGGTGCCCATCGCCAGTTGCGAGCCGCCGTTGAAGCCAAACCAGCCCAGCCAAAGGATGAACGTACCCAGAGTTGCCAGCGCCAGATTAGAGCCGGGCATCGGGTGAACTTTGCCGTCTTTGTACTTGCCAATGCGGGGGCCAAGGATCAGGCAGCCCGCCAGAGCGGCCCAGCCGCCGACCGAATGCACAACGGTCGAACCGGCGAAGTCGGAAAAGCCCATGGCATCCAGCCAGCCGCCGCCCCATTTCCACGACCCCGAGATCGGGTAGAGGATACCAGTCAGCACGATGACGAAGACCAGGAAGGGCCACAGCTTTATGCGCTCGGCCACGGCACCGGACACGATGGACGCGGTTGCCGCCACAAAGACCAGCTGGAAGAAGAAGTCCGAACCGATAGACGCGTAATCTAACGCCGCGTCCGCGGGCGCAACACCCACGGCATCAAGCACGGTCGGGCCGCCAAGGGCAAAGAAACCATTGAAGTCGCCCGGGTACATCGTGTTGAAGCCGATCAGCCAGTACATGATCGCGGCAATCGAAAACAGCGCGATGTTCTTGATCATCTGCATGGCAACGTTCTTGGAACGCACCAGACCGCCCTCGAGCATGGCAAATCCTGCAGCCATGAAGAAGACAAGAAAGCCTGCCATCAGGAACAGCAGGGTGGTAAAAATATACTGGGTGTGCAGCGCAGCTTCGCCCTCGGCGGCCTCTTGCGCCAGACCCATCTGCGGCAGCACGACAAGCGCGGCGGCAGGGATGAGAGATTTCATCAGGTTCATGTGACTTCCTCGAATGTATGTGAGTGGCGACGCTTACAGCGCCTCTTCGTTCGTTTCCCCGGTCCGCACGCGCAGGGCCTGCTCGACATCGAGGACGAAAATCTTGCCGTCACCGATCTTGCCGGTTTTGGCGGTTTTGGTGATGGTTTCGACGATCTGGTCCGCCATCGTGGCGGGAACCACGATTTCCAGTTTGATCTTGGGTACGAAATTCACGGCGTATTCGGCGCCGCGATAGATTTCCGTGTGACCGGATTGCGAGCCGAAGCCCTTGATTTCGGTCACCATCATGCCGCGTACGCCCGCCTCGGTCAGTGCTTCGCGCACCTCCTCGAGCTTGAACGGCTTGATTGTCGCAATGATCAGTTTCACGTTCTTCCCCTCTGCTTCCCGGTCTGTCCGGTTTGTTTGCACCTGCAGAAAAAAGCGCACCTTCGCGTGGTAAGGAACGGTCCGGGTGATGAAGTGTTGGGGAAATTGACGGCAAGTTGCACAATTTTTGCACATAAAGCGGTGAATGATTAAAAAATAGGCAAATTTGGGAGGGCGGCTTCCTGAATTTCCGCCCTCTACTTCACCGGTGTGTCAGGGTATGGTGCGTCAAAATGATAACCGGGCAGAGTTTGAGCATGACTGAGTCCAGGCGCCGAAAGGCTCCGCTTGTCGCGGACAAGAGATACCCGTCGAAAGGGCGTAAGCCCACGGCGACCAAGCGGGCTGCGAAGCCCGCGGGAAAGAAGGCGACCGCGCGCAAGACGACGACCCGCAAGACCACCCGGAAGAAGACGCGCCGGAAATCCGGTGGCGGCGGTGGCGGCGGGTTTTTCCGTCGGCTGTTCCGCTGGATTTGGCGGTTGATCTGGGGGGTTACGTGGCGCGTGGGTGCTGTGGCCGCCTTGCTGCTGGCGGTGGCCGTTGGGGTTGTCTACACCTCGCTGCCTGATGTGGATGCCTTGCTGGATGGCCGGGCACGGGGCTCGGTCACGTTGCTGGACCGCGATGGCAAGGTCTTTGCCTGGCGCGGGGATCAGTTTGGCGGGGTGATCACCGCCGACACCGTCTCGCCGCATCTGAAAAACGCCGTGGTTGCGACCGAGGACAAACGATTCTATCGCCATTTCGGCGTCAGCCCCCGGGGTGTCGCCAGCGCGGTTCGAATCAACCTCAGCGAAGGGCGCGGGCCGTTGTCCGGCCATGGTGGCTCGACCATAACGCAACAAACCGCCAAGCTGTTGTGCCTGGGTGTGCCGTATGTGCCCAGCGAGTGGGAGTCCGAGGCCGCCTATGAGGCCGATTGCCGTCAGGGCTCGCTGTGGCGCAAGGCCAAGGAAGCGGTCTATGCGATGGCGATGGAGGTGAAATATTCCAAGGATGAAATCCTCACCATCTATCTGAACCGCGCCTTCCTTGGCGCCGGTGCCCGCGGATTCGAGGCGGCAAGCCAGCGGTATTTCGGTATTTCGGCTGCCGAGGTGAACCCGGCGCAAGCGGCGATGCTTGCCGGTTTGCTGGTGGCGCCCTCACGCTATGCGCCCACCAATAACCTGCAGCGCTCGCAGGATCGGGCGCAGCTGGTGATCGGGTTGATGAAGGCGCAGGGTTTTCTGACAACCGCGCAGGCCAGCAATGCACGCAACAATCCAGCGGAACTGTCCGAGGCCGCAGCAGCGCGGGCGGGCGGCTATTTCGCCGATTGGGTGATCACCGAACTACCCAGCTATTTTGGCACAGACACCACCGATGATGTGGTGATCCGCACCACACTGGACCAGCGGCTGCAGAAATCGGCCGAAGAGGCGCTGAAATACATCTTCCAGGAAAAGGTGCGAGAAGGCTCCAAGGCGCAGGCCGCGATTGTGGTGATGTCGGCGGATGGCGCCGTGCGGGCCATGGTCGGTGGACGCAAGACGCGGGTATCCGGCGCGTTCAACCGCGCCACGCAGGCATTGCGTCAGACCGGGTCTTCGTTCAAGCCGTTTGTTTATGCCACAGCGCTTGAACTTGGCTATTCACCGCTGGATACGGTCGTGGATGAACCCTATTGCGTCAACATCCCCGGATCAGGCCAGTGGTGCCCCAAGAACTATACCCACAAGTATTATGGTCGGGTGACGCTGGCGGATGCGCTGAAGAACTCTCTGAACATCCCGGCCGTGAAAGTGGCCGAGGTAGCCGGGCTGGACAATGTGCGTACCGTGGCCAGCGAGTTCGGCATCGAAAGCAACCTCGCCGAAGGTCCGGCGCTGGCACTGGGCGCATCGGAAAGCACTCTGATCGAGATGACCGGGGCCTATGCCGGTATCCTGAACGGCGGCTCGGCTGTGGAACCTTTCGGTCTGTCCGAACTGAAACTGCTGGGTGATAACACGCCCTTGATCCAGACCAGCACGGGCATTGGTGAGCGGGTGATCAACGATAAGGCCGCCAAGCAGCTGACATGGATGATGGAGCGCGTGGTGTCCGAAGGCACTGGCGGGCGCGCCAAGCTGCCCGGATGGCAGGTGGCAGGCAAGACCGGCACCACCCAGGCTGCACGGGACGCTTGGTTCATCGGCTTCACCGCAGACTACGTGGCGGGTGTCTGGATGGGTTATGACGACAACACGCCGCTGTCCGGTGTGACCGGCGGTGGATTGCCTGCGGAAATCTGGAAAGAAACCATGCTGCGTGTGACCGAAGGGATGACCCCCACGCCGCTGCCGATGTTGGCCCCCGATCCGCCCGTGCGGACGGCGCAGCCCCGGCAGCAGCGTCGCAAGCAACAGACCGGTCTGGACAGGGCCATCAACAATCTGCTGAACAATATCTTCGGCAACTGAGGTGAAATAAAGGCGGTGCATCATGCACCGCCTTTCTGTTGAAACCTGAAACCGGATCAGAGGCTTTCGTCCAGCGCCGCCAGAATCGCGTCGCCCATTTCCGTGGTCGAGACCGGCTGAACGCCTTCATCGGCGAGCAGATCGCCGGTGCG
The DNA here is from genome assembly GCF_056542405.1 of Ruegeria sp. AD11(2025). Taxonomy (NCBI): domain Bacteria; kingdom Pseudomonadati; phylum Pseudomonadota; class Alphaproteobacteria; order Rhodobacterales; family Roseobacteraceae; genus Ruegeria; species Ruegeria sp. AD11(2025). Next base: position 9,878 of record NZ_JBQFZU010000015.1, read on the forward strand.
GACACCATCGGCCAGAACTTTCTCGATCGCGGCTTCCAGACGGTCGGCCTCGGCGCCCTGGTCAAAGCTGTAACGCAGTGCCATGGCAAAGCTGAGGATACAGGCAATCGGATTGGCCTTGCCCTGACCCGCGATGTCCGGGGCTGAGCCGTGGACCGGTTCGTACATCGCCTTGGGGCGGCCATTGGCCATCGGTGCGCCCAGAGATGCCGATGGCAGCATGCCCAGCGAACCGGTCAGCATCGCGGCACAGTCCGACAAGATATCGCCGAACAGGTTGTCTGTGACGATGACGTCGAACTGCTTGGGTGCGCGTACCAACTGCATCGCGCCGTTGTCGGCATACATGTGGGTCACTTCAACCTCGGGGTACTCCTTGGCCACTCGGTCCACGACCTCGCGCCACAGGATACCGGCCTCCATAACGTTGGCCTTTTCCATCGAGCACAGTTTCTTGTTCCGGCGCATCGCCAGTTCAAAGGCCGAGCGCGCGGCGCGTTCGATCTCGGATTCGGTGTAGCGCTGGGTGTTGATGCCGACGCGTTCGTTGCCTTCTTCGAAAATACCGCGCGGCTCGCCGAAATAGACGCCCGAGGTCAGTTCGCGCACGATCATGAGGTCGAGGCCCGCGACGATGTCCTTTTTCAGCGACGAGAAATCGGCCAGCGCGTCAAAGCACTGCGCCGGTCGCAGGTTCGAATACAGGTCCATTTCCTTGCGCAGGCGCAGCAGACCGCGCTCAGGCTTCAGGCTGAAATCCAGATCGTCGTATTTTGGGCCGCCCACGGCACCCAGCAGAACCGCGTCGACCTCTTGCGCCTTGGCCATGGTTTCATCCGACAGCGGCTTGCCATGCGCGTCGTAGGCGGCACCGCCGACCAGATCCTCGCTCACGTCGAATTCCAGGCCGCGGTTCGCACCGAACCAGTCGATTACGCGGCGCACTTCGGCCATGACTTCGGGGCCAATTCCGTCTCCGGGCAGGATGAGGAGCGAGGGTTTGGACATGAAGGATCTCCTTGCGTTTCGTCGCAATGGCCCTAGCGCCTGCGCCGCATCGGGTCAATGAGACGAACCGGTCTTTGTGTGCCGGAAATCCGGTTTCCGGGTCGAAACAACCGCAATTCGGTCAAAGTCCGGCCTTCAACCCCTCGGCCAGCAAGTCCCAGACGCGCCGGATTCGGGGCGTCTGGCGCATCGCTTGCGGTGCGGCCAGCCAGACGGGCAGCGGTTCAATCTCGACATCCAGATCCAGTACCTCGACGTCCGGATCAGCCTCGGCCACCTGAATCTGCGAAAACCCGATACCGCACCCGGCCCGGATCAGTTGCCAATAGGCGCTTTGCAGGTCGCATCTGGTGGCAAAACTGTTTTTGCTGGCGGGCCAGCCCCGTTGCTGCATCTTTTTGATAATCTGCTCGTTGGCGTCAAAGCCGACCAGATCGTGATTGAACAGGTCCTTGGGATTTTGGGGTCGCCCGGCCCGATCCAGATAGGCCCGGGAGGCGCAAAAGCACAGGTTCACATCCCCCAGATAGCGCGAAATGATGTCCATCTGCGCGGGGCGGTACATGCGTACTGCGATATCGGCTTCGCGATACAGCAGATTCTCGGTGGTGTCCGTGGCCACCAGTTCAAGCTGGATCGCCGGTTCCAAAGCGCGGATCTGCGCCAGAATCGGCGGCAGCAGGTGGTGCGAGGCAAAGACCGAAGCGGTGATGCGCACCGACCCCTCCAACTGCTGCGACTGACCCGCAGCTGCCAGGCTGAACGATGTCATGGCGCTATGCATCTGCCGCGCCATCGGCAACAGTTGCGTGCCCACCTCGCTGAGTTTCAGGCCACGCGCGTGGCGGTCGAACAGGGACACGCCCAGTTCATCCTCAAGAGCGTGGATCTGGCGACCCAGCGTGGGCTGGCTGCGGTCCAGCTGCCGCGCCGCCGCCGACAGAGAGCCGGTTTCGGCCACCGCCAGAAAGCTTTGAATCAGGGACCAGTCGGCATGGGTGAGTGATTTGTCCATTCAAATATGAATACACGTTCTGCATTTCCCGGCAATTGCTCGTTTGATTTGAATTGGTAGTTTCGATTTGAAAGGAGCTTCTCATGACGCAAACCGCTCTTATCCTTGGTGCAACCGGCCGTTTTGGACGAAACGCCATGGCCGCCTTTCGAAACGCGGGGTGGGTCGTTCGCACCTTTGACCGCACAACCGACAGGCTGGGGCAGGCCGCGCAAGGCGCGGATGTGATCGTCAACGCCTGGAACCCGCCCTATCCGGATTGGCAGGCACAAGTGCCAGAGCTGACCCGGCAGGTCATTTCGGTTGCGCGGGGCACAGGAGCGACGGTCATCATCCCGGGCAATGTCTATGTCTTCGGGGCCGACCTGCCGGGGCCGTGGTCAGCGGGTACGCCACATCTGGCCCAAAACCCTCTGGGCCGGCTTCGGATCGAGATGGAGGAAGCCTATCGCGCGTCGTCCGTGCGCACGATCGTCCTGCGCTCGGGAGACTATCTTGACACATGTGCGTCAGGGAACTGGTTTGACCGGGTGATGACCAAATCCTTGTCGCGGGGGCGTTTCATCTATCCCGGAAATCCCAACATCGCCCATGCCTGGGCTTATTTGCCCGATCTTGCGCGTGCGGCGGTTGTCCTCGCCGAGATGCGCAAGAGACTGCCCCGTTTTTGCGATGTTCCTTTCGAGGGGTATACGGTGACCGGTTCCGAAATGGCACAGGCGCTGTCTCGAGTCACGGGTCGGCACGTGTCTGTGCGCCGGATGAACTGGCTGCCGATCCAGCTAGCCCGTCCCGTCTGGCGGTTGGCGCCCCATCTGCTTGAGATGCGGTATCTTTGGAACACTCCGCACAGTCTTGAGGGTTTGTTTTTCCGAGAATTGGTCGGGGATTTTCCGCGTACGGACCTGGCCGATGCGCTCAAACAGGCTATTCCCGGTGCGTTGCGATCGGATGCGGTTCTGGTCCATGCCTCACCGCCGCTAGGGCGCGTTTATGTCAACCCAGACCAGCCGGTGCCTGCTGGCCTGACCAGCGGCAGCGCGCAAAGGCGAACCCGAAGCAGGCCAGAACACGCCCGCGCCTGTCACCTTCAGATCGATTGAGGGCAGCACGTAATCCACCCGCATCTCTCCCACCGCTTTCCATTCTACGGTGGTCAGTTTGCCCGACACGTCAGCGGGGCGCGGGTCTTGCAGGCGGGGGTTCGCCAAAAGCGTATGGATCGCTTCCCTTCGGCCTTCGCCCCGTTCGGGGTCCAGATTGGCGTCCCCGGCGATGACAAACGAGCCTTCAGGCTTGCGCCCCAGCTTACCGTCCAGTACCGCGGACCAGAGGCGAATTTCATCGCGGTTGCGCAGCCCGTTGCGGTCCTCGGGGCCGTCAAACACCGGCGGCGCGGCGTGAAAGGTCAACAGGTCCAGTGCGCCGATAGGCGTGTCCACCGGCACGATCCAATGAGCCACGGAGGACAGGCGCTGGATGCTCTGCGCCTCTTCCGAGGGGAAAGGGCCGTCGACCGTGACCGGCATCTGCGCGCCGGGCAGGTCGCGCCATAGCAAATCGGTGAACACCTGTGCGCTGTCGGAGTGAATCGGGTATCGCGACAGCACCGCAAGCCCGCCCTGTCCGGTGAACCGGCCCCAGCCCTGCGCGTCTGCCGGCCCATGGGCGCGGCCATCTCCGTTCAGGTCCAGCGGGGTTTCGAGCCCGGCATTGGGCTGCGCGGCAAAGTGATAAGGGTAGTCCAGCCCGGCGGCGCGCAAGTTTTCGGCCAGCGCGATCAGAGCCTCTGCGTTGAGGTCCCAGTCGATACCCTGCAGGGCGATGATATCCGGTTGCGCGGCCACCAGAACCTCAACCACCGCCTGCACCTGCGGATCACCGCGCCTTATGTCCCGCAGCAGTAGGCCCGGCCCGTCGCGGCTGAGTTCCGTGTTGTAAGAGGCGATACGTACCGTCTGTGCCTGTGCCATCACCGGTAACAGCAGCAGCAGCAGGATTCGGATCATGCGGCTTGCGTGGACTCGGCGGTGGAATAGGCGCGGCGTTTTTCGACGATCAGATTGGCGATACGCAGGGTTGCCATACCGCGCATGATCATGCTGGCGGGCAGAAAGGCCCAGGCGCTCATGGTCCAGATCAGGGTCTGTGGGTTGCTCAGCGAGATTGGGCTGGCATAGTCAGTCAGCAATTTAATCAGAGCCGGGATCAGAAAGGGCAGCAGTACCCCGATCGAGATGTTCAGCCGCCCGTCCCGTTGCAGGCGGGTGACGACGTCCCCGCCCTTGGTCGGATCGAACAGCGGCAGGTTGGTCCAGACGTTGAAGGCGCCGTTGCCTGTCGGCCAGCCGCGCATTTTCACCGCGTAGGCAAAGCTGCCGATGGTCACCAGCGCGGCGACATAGGCCACACTGGCCGCGATGCGCACCAGCTCGATCAGCGGTGCACTGGCGTCTGCGGGCAGCATCAGAACCACCAGCCGGACCGGAGAATAGGGGAAGTCGACCACATTTGCGATGCCCAGTCCCAGTGAATAGAAAACTGTGGTCAGGCTGCTGGGCGCGTAGGCGTTCTTACAGATCAGCGTCAGGAACATGATCATCGACATCAGCCCGACAAACCGCAGTCGGTTCACCGGCGGCGCGTCGCGGAATTCGATAAAGCTGGGAAAGGCCGAGTTGTATTCGGCAAAGGTCAGAAAGAATGCGAGAATGGCGAGAAAGACGACAATCTCGGTCCCATTCGTTGACGATACGGGCAGGTACAACGCGGGGGTCAGCACCATCAGCGCGACCAATATTCCCCGAATCGCCGCCCCTGTTGTGCGCGCAATCACTATCCGAACCCTTTCAAACTGGATTAGTCGATTCTTCGCCGACTTCACTTCCAACTTGTGCCCGCCACTTTAAGTTGTGGCGGATGTCTTAAGTCACCAATGTTCAACTGGTGGGTGCCTGTCCCCGCCACATTGGCGATAAGCGACATTTCGCTCAAGCCAAGGCGCAGAAAACACGTGATTTCGGGCAAAATGATGGCGCAACTGGTGCGGGATTGCATCATTTTGGACGCAAATCCGACGTGTGTATCATTATGATACCTAGATGTTGTGGTCTTGTGACTTTCAACCCCAAGAATGCGAACGGGGCCGCCTTGGCGACCCCATAAAGTTGTGCATTCACAGATTCGTTTACAGAATCACACCCAGGGGCGCGCCTGGCTTGCATGATCCTCGAACTTGTCGATGTGATGATCTTTCTCCATCGTCAGGCCAATATCGTCCAGACCGTTCAGCAGGCAGTGCTTACGGTGCGGGTCGACATCGAATTCGATCACGAGCCCATCCGAGGTGGTGATCTGCTGATCTTCCAGATGCACGGTCATGCGGGCGTTTTCACCCTTGTGTGCATCTTCCATCAGAATGGCGTGATGCTCTTCCTCGACCACGATGGGCAGGATGCCGTTCTTGAAGCAGTTGTTGAAGAAGATGTCGGCAAAGCTGGTTGAGATCACAACCTTGATGCCGAAATCCTTGATCGCCCATGGCGCGTGTTCCCGCGACGAGCCGCAGCCAAAATTGTCGCCGGCGACCAGAATCTCGGTTTGACGATAGGCGGGCTTGTTCAGAACGAACTCTTCGTTCTCCTGCCCGTCATCGTGATAGCGCATCTCGTCGAACAGCACGACGCCAAGGCCGGACCGTTTGATGGTCTTCAGGTGCACTTTGGGGATGATCATATCGGTGTCGATATTGATCAACGGCATTGGGGCGGCCACCCCGTGGACTTTTTCAAACTTTTCCATGTTCACACTCCTGCGGGAGAGGGCCGCGCCCGTGCCCCGCGTTTAAGCTTCCTTCGTTTCGCCTTTGGGTGCGTTCCTGACGAAGAACGCCATGAAGACCAATCCGAACCCGTTGAACAGCATCTCGATGCCCAGGAAGATCCCCAGAATGCTCAGCAGCACCTGAGGGTCGCTTCCGACGTAGGTCCAGATGATCCCTGCGAGGATGATCGACAAGATGCCCGAGATCATCGTGGGCCAGAAAAACTGCGTTCCGCGCATCTGGAACGACAGAAAGACCCGCGCAATGCCGCCTGCCATGAACAGAATCAGCATCACCGTCGCAAGGGTCAGGGTTCCCTGCAGCGGGTGGTCCAGGAAGGACCAGCCCAGAAACAGCATAACCGCACCCATGATGAGTGACAGAATCTTGTTGCCAGTGCCTTCAACCGTGAAGCCACCCACAAGTTGCAGCGCGCCTGAGATCAGCAGCAACACGCCGGTTACCACTGTCACGGCGATAGACGCCACAACTGGCGCGCCCAGTACAAAGATACCGAACGCGATAGACAGAAGCCCCAGCAGGAGCCATTTGACCCAGTCACTCATGTTTTCAATCCCTCAAATATCTAGATATGAGGGGACCTTACATCAAATCCCGGACGTCTGTCAGCCGTCCTGTGATTGCCGCTGCGGCAGCCATTGCCGGGCTCAGCAGGTGGGTGCGTCCACCGCGGCCCTGACGGCCTTCGAAGTTGCGGTTCGAGGTCGCGGCACAGCGCTCGCCCGGTTGCAGCTGGTCGGGGTTCATCGCCAGACACATCGAACATCCCGCCAGACGCCATTCGAAACCGGCCGCTTTGAAGATGTCGGCCAGACCTTCTTCCTCGGCTTGGGCACGAACCAGTCCGGAACCGGGCACGACCATGGCGCGCAGACCGTCCTTGATCTTTTTGCCCTTCAGAATCTCGGCTGCGGCGCGCAGGTCCTCGATACGGCCATTGGTGCAGGACCCGATGAAGACGGTGTCGATTTCCACATCGCTCAGCTTTTGACCGGCTTCCAGACCCATGTATTCGATAGACCGGCGGGCTGCGTCAACCTTGCCGCCTTCGAAATCCTCGGGGTTCGGTACGGTTGCGGTGATCGGCAGCACGTCTTCGGGACTGGTGCCCCAGGTAACGACCGGCGCAATGTCTTCGCCGCGCAGGGTGATGACCTTGTCGAAATGTGCGTCTTCGTCGGTGAACAGCGTCTTCCACCAGTCCATCGCGGCTTCCCACTGGGCGCCTTTTGGTGCGTGCGGGCGGCCTTTGACATATTCAAAGGTGGTTTCGTCCGGCGCGATCAGGCCCGCGCGGGCGCCGCCTTCGATGGCCATGTTGCAGACGGTCATGCGGCCTTCCATCGAGAGGTCACGAATCGCTTCGCCGCAATACTCGATGACATAACCGGTGCCGCCGGCGGTACCGGTCTCACCGATCACAGCCAGCGTGATGTCTTTGGCAGTCACGCCCGGCTGCAGTTTGCCGGTGATTTCCACCTTCATGTTCTTGGACTTCTTCTGGATCAGCGTCTGCGTGGCCAGAACATGCTCGACCTCGGAGGTACCGATGCCGTGGGCCAATGCGCCGAATGCACCGTGAGTGGCAGTGTGGCTATCGCCGCAGACTACGGTCATGCCCGGCAGGGTCCAGCCCTGTTCCGGGCCAACGATGTGGACGATGCCCTGACGGACGTCATGCACCGGGTAATAGTGAATGCCGAAATCCTTGGCGTTCTTGTCCAGCGCTTCGACCTGAATGCGTGATTCCGGGTTTTCGATCCCGTTCACACGATCCGGCGTGGTGGGAACGTTGTGATCCGGCACGGCGATGGTCTTTTCCGGTGCGCGCACCTTGCGGCCTGCCATACGCAGGCCCTCGAACGCCTGCGGGCTGGTCACCTCGTGCACCAGATGGCGGTCGATATACAGCAGGCAGGTGCCATCATCGGCTTCGTGCGCGACATGGGCGTCCCAGATCTTGTCATAGAGTGTTTTGGGGGACATCGGTCCTCTCCCGTATTTAATGAGAAATAGCTGGCGAGTGGCTGGACGACTTTATAGGCGCGCCAGAACCGTGCGGGCGGCCCCAAAGAACCGTTCACGCAGACGCGTGCGGTCTTGCAACGTAGGTGCTGGGGTCAGTGTGAGTCTCATGCGCACCAGATATATCGCGTCAGGCTGTCAATCAAGGTTCAATCCCCGGACAGGCTTGCATCGCGCGGAAACGCTGTCCAAGCTGGGGCCATGAACCAGGACCTGATCCCCAGCTCGCTGTCGGACCTCTATGATAACATGGTCGCGGGCTTTTCCGTGCAATACGAAAACCTTGTCGAGTTGATCGTAACGCCAGGCTGGCGCCAGCACCAGTTGGTCATCATTCTGGGCCTGTGGGCGCTGGCCTATGTCATGAAACTGGCGACACAAGGCCGATGGGAGGCCTGGGCCCGCGCCCGCGAAGGTTGGCCGAAATGGCGACTGCGGATTCTGGTGCAGCTGATGCAGCGCCTGACGCTGGTCTATTTCGTGCTGCTGTCATGGGCCCTGTATTTGTTGATGCAGCAGATCACATGGCCCTCGCGCAGTTACATCATCGGGGTTGTGGCAACTTTGGCCCTGGCATGGCTGGCGATTGCTTTGGTGGCGCGTTTGGTACGCAACCGGACGCTACGGCGCATCTTCAAATGGGCGATGTGGGTCTATGCAACGCTGGTTGCCCTGAATCTGACTGATGATGTGGCGGAATTTCTGGACGGGGTGGCGATTTCCATCGGTGATCTGCACATCTCGGCGCTGGGGATTCTCAAGGCGACCCTGCTGATCGGTATCCTGCTGACGCTCGCGCGGATCGGCACCCGCGCCGCCGAACGGGGGCTGAAGAGCAATGACGACATAACCCCGTCGATGCAGGTGCTGCTGGCCAAGGGCATTCAGGTACTTTTGTATGGCGCGGTTTTTCTGGCCGCCATCCGTACGCTGGGGTTCGATCTGACCGGTATTGCGCTGCTGTCCGGTGCAATCGGTGTGGGGATCGGGTTCGGTCTGCAAAAGGTGGTGTCGAACCTGATCTCGGGGATCATCATCCTGATGGACCGATCGATCAAGCCGGGCGACGTGATCTCGCTGGGGGATACGTTCGGATGGATCAACGCGCTGGGCGCGCGTTATGTCTCGGTGGTCACGCGGGACGGGCGCGAATACCTGATCCCGAACGAGGACTTGATCACCAATCAAGTGGTGAACTGGTCGCATTCGGACAAGTTCGTGCGGCTGGATCTGGAGTTTGGCACCAGCTATGATGACGACCCGCATCTTGTGCGCGCAACGGCTATAAAAGCAGTTAAAACCGTGACCCGAGTGCTAAGCGGTGGCAGCCATGAACCGGTCTGTCACATCACCGGGTTTGGCGACAGCAGCGTGGACTACGTGCTGCGGTTCTGGATCAGCGATCCGACCAAGGGGCTGACCAATATACGCGGCAATGTCTACCTTGCGCTGTGGGACGCCTTTAAGGTGGAAAACATCTCGATCCCCTTCCCGCAGCGCGAGGTTCGGCTGTTGTCAGACAGCGCAGACACGCAACAGATCGCCAAGGAGTGACCACCCGTGCGCCCGGCCCGGCGGCCATTCATTGAAATGTTGCATTCCTCTTGTTACCTTATTAGTACCCCTGCGCCGGGGTTTGGCGGCGCGCAGCAAAGGAGGACTATGTCCTGTCTCTACATACCCAGGCGGGTTTGCCCGCCGATGACGGGGCCGGTTTAATGGCCCACTCTCAGTCAATCAGCGACAAGCTGCTTGAACGTATCCTTTCCTCACTTTCCGATGACAAGGCCGAAGACGTCGTGCAGATCAACCTGCAGGGCAAATCCTCGGTTGCGGATCACATGGTGATTGCCTCGGGTCGCTCGACCCGTCAGGTCGCAGCCATGGCGGAAAAGCTGACGGATCGCATCAAGCAGGAATTCGGTTTCACTTCGAAGGTCGAAGGCAAGGATGCCGGCGACTGGGTGCTGATCGATACGGGCGACGTTATCGTCCATATCTTCCGCCCAGAAGTGCGTGAATTCTACCAGCTGGAAAAGATGTGGCTGCCTCAGGGTGGCAGCGCCTCGGCGAACTGAGGCGCCATCCCGGCCTGCATTAACAGGTCGGCGGCGAGAGAAATATGCGTATAAGCATTTGTGCGGTCGGGCGATTGCGTGCCGGACCGGAGAAGACCCTGCTTGACGACTATCTGACAAGATTTGACCGGACCGGCCGCAGCTTGGGCCTTGGTCCCGTGCGCGTGGTCGAGGTCGAAGACAAGAAAAACGCAGGCATGGGCGCCGAGGCCGCGTTGCTGCGCAAGGCGCTGCCCAAGGGTGCGGTGATCTGCACACTGGACGAGCGTGGGCGGGTGATGTCGTCACCCGATTTTGCTGAAAAACTGGGTGGTTGGCGTGACGCTGGGCGGCAAGAACTGGCGTTAGTTATAGGCGGCGCGGACGGAATAGACCCCAATCTGCGGACCGAGGCCGATTTTTCCATCTCATTCGGGTCGATGGTCTGGCCCCATATGCTGGTCCGTGTGATGCTGGCCGAGCAACTCTATCGGGCCGCAACCATCCTGTCGGGCGGTCCTTATCATCGGGTCTGACATGGCGCAGCTTCTGATCGTTTACCATTCGCGGACCGGCGGCGCCCGGCAAATGGCCGAAGCCGCCGCCGAGGCTGCGCGGGCTGAGGCCGAAACTGTTCTGAAATTCGCCGATCAGGCGGGGCCAGAGGATTTGCTGGCCGCTGACGGCTATCTTTTCTGCGCCCCCGAGAATCTGGCCGCGATATCGGGTCTGATGAAAGAGTTTTTCGACCGCAGCTACTATCCGGTACTCGGCCGGATCGAAGGGCGCCCCTATGCGCAGATGGTCTGCGCCGGGTCCGACGGAGAGAATGCGGCGCGACAGATGGCGCGAATTGCGACGGGCTGGCGGTTGAAAGAGGTGCAGCCGCCGCTGATCCTGTGCACCCACGCCCAGTCACCCGAGGCAATTCTGGCCCAAAAGACCATCCCCGATGATCAGCTTGATCACTGTCGCGAAATAGGAGCTGCCTTGGCCGCAGGGCTGAGCCTTGGCGTTTTCTGATCTTCAGTTCAGATCAACAACCGTGGTACCGTCGTTCCAGCCATCGACATTGCAGCGCGCCTGAACCTGCACTTGCTTAACCCCTTCTGGGATCACCACACCACTCAAAGAGCGGGTAAAAGGCTGCTCATTCTCATGCGGATGGTGAAGGACGCGCATCCCCAGTTCTTTGCCGTCCATGTCCAGCACGCGCCACCCGTCGGCGTAGTGGTCCCAACCGGTGTCCGGGTGCCGGATTGTCACGTCGAATCGCCAGGTATCGCCACTCTGACTGGCCGAAACATTCTCGATCACTGCAGGGTCGGCGAAAGCGGGTGCTGCCAGAACGGCGCTGAGAATCAGGTATCGCATAAGGCGACCATACGGGGTGATGTGCGGCTGCGTCATCACGACTCCGTGTTAGGTGGCAAGGTCAGCAGAACTGACCGGGAATGGGATGCGAATTCGCGTCGATACAGAACTCCCAGAGTGATGACGGTCCCGAGGATCAGGGTAATAGGGCCTAATATCCACGCCAGCGAGGCCAGCGCAAAATAGGTGCCGCGCAGGCCGCGATTGAAGCTGCGAGCAGCGGTGACGCAGATTTCCGCCGCTTGCGCCGCGCGCGGATAGGCATGTGAGTCTTCCGGATCGTTCGGAACGGCGGCCATAAGCACCGCGCAATAGCCAAACAGCCGATGCGCCCAGACATATTTCAGGAAAGCGTTAGCTAGAAACAAGATCACCACCAGAATCTTGATCTCCCACACCAGCGCCGGGGCGCTGCCGATGGCCAGATCGCTGGCCACGCCGGCCAACCGTTCGGTGTTACCCAGCAGGGCCAGCCCGCCGCCGATGGCAATCATCGTTGTGGACGCAAAGAACGTGCTGCCCTGCCGCATCGCCGCCACGATCTGAGCATCAAACATACGGGGCTGCCGCGTGACCATCTCGTGCATCCAGACGCGCCGGAAGTCATCCATAATCATCGTGACCGATTGTTTGTCTGGTGCGGTATGCTCGATCCGCCAGCCGATCCACTGCCACGTGCCCAGCAACAGCAGCACGGCAGCATAATCCAGTGATGAGAACAAAAGGGCGCGGTCGATCCATGTCATGTCGGTGACAGTACGGTCAGAGATAGGAACTTGCCAGATGGATAAATTGGTAATATTATTTTACCAAACGGAGGATCAGCGATGGAAATGCCCTTGCCAAACCCCGAAATCCTGGCGCGCAAGCAGGCTGTTCTGACGCGCCTGTTGCGGGTGGTGTCTGCGGATGCCGTGATCCATGACCCGGCTGAGACCCGCGCCTATGAATGTGACGCGCTGACCGCTTATCGCTGTCCCCCGATGCTGGCGGTCCTGCCGTCGACCACGCAACAGGTCTCGGACGTGCTGCGTATCTGCCATGAAGAGGGCGTTCCAGTGGTGCCGCGCGGTTCGGGCACGTCTCTGGCGGGTGGGGCGTTGCCGACTGCAGATAGCGTCATTCTGGGCGTTGCCCGCATGAATGAGGTGCTGGAAACGGACTATGACAACCGCTTCATCCGCGTGCAGACCGGCCGCACCAACCTGAGCGTGACCGGTGCGGTCGAGGAAGAAGACTTTTTCTACGCGCCCGATCCGTCCTCGCAACTGGCATGCGCGATTGCGGGCAACATCGCGATGAACTCGGGCGGGGCGCATTGCCTGAAATACGGCGTGACCACCAACAACCTGCTGGGCGTGAAAATGGTGATGATGGATGGCAGCGTGGTCGAGATCGGCGGCGCACATCTGGACGCGGGCGGGCTGGACCTGCTGGGTGTCATCTGTGGGTCCGAGGGGCAGTTGGGCGTGGTGACCGAAGCCACGCTGCGCATCCTGCGCAAACCCGAGGGCGCACGGCCGGTGCTGATGGGGTTCGATGATAATGAGGTTGCGGGTCAATGCGTGTCCGACATCATCAAGTCGGGCATCCTGCCGGTGGCGATCGAGTTCATGGACACGCTCTGCATCAAGGCTTGTGAGAACTTTGCTCATGCGGGGTATCCGGATTGCCACGCGCTGTTGATTGTCGAGGTCGAAGGTTCCGAGGCCGAGATCGACCATCAACTGTCGAAAATCATCGAGATTGCCAAGCGCCACAACCCGGTGGAACTGCGCGAAAGCCAGTCGGCCGAGGAAAGCGCCAAAATCTGGCTTGGGCGGAAATCGGCCTTTGGTGCGATGGGCCAGATGAACGACTATATGTGTCTGGACGGCACAATCCCCGTGTCTTCGCTGCCCGAAGTCCTGCGCCGGATCGGAGAACTGAGCGGGGAATATGGTCTGCCTGTGGGCAACGTGTTCCACGCGGGAGACGGCAACATGCATCCGCTGATCCTGTTCGATGCCAACAAGCCCGGTGATCTGGAAAAGTGTGAGGCGTTCGGTGCCGATATCCTGAAACTCTGCGTCGATGTCGGCGGTTGTCTGACCGGCGAGCACGGCGTGGGCATCGAGAAGCGGGACTTGATGTCCCATCAATACGCGCCCGCGGACCTTGAGGCGCAGATGGCCGTCAAGGATGTGTTCGATCCCAAATGGCTGCTGAACCCCGCCAAGGTGTTCCCTCTGGATGTATCCGAATCCCGTCGGGAAGTTCGGGTGGCTGCAGAATAACAGGCTCTAACAAAGAAGTTTTGCGATGAAACCTGAGACAGAGGCCGAACTGGCCGAAATGGTGGCCGGGCTGACGGAGCCGGTGCGGATTGTCGGCGGCGGTACACGCGGGGTGGACGGACCGGAGGCGGTGCTTGAGACCTCGGGGCTGAGCGGGATTACCCTCTATGAGCCCGGAGCGCTGACGCTGGTGGCGCAAGCGGGCACGCCGGTGGCCGAGATCGAGGCCGCCCTGAAGGCAGAAGGGCAGCAACTTGCCTTTGAGCCAATGGACCATCGGGGATTGCTGGGCACCAGCGGGACACCGACCATTGGCGGCGTTGTGGCGGCCAATATCTCCGGCCCGCGCCGTATTCAGGCCGGGGCGTGCCGCGATTTCCTGTTGGGCGTACGCTATGTCGATGGCATGGGGCAGGTGATCAAGAATGGCGGCCGGGTGATGAAAAACGTGACCGGCTACGATCTGGTCAAGCTGATGGCCGGATCGTGGGGCACGCTTGGGGTTCTGACCGACGTGTCGCTGAAGGTGCTGCCCAAGCCCGAGGCCGTTGCGACCCTTGCTGTTCACGTTGCCGACGCCGGGGATGCGATTCTGACCCTGTCTGCCGCGCTGAAATCCCCGTTCGAGGTCAGCGGTGCCGCCTATGATCCACAAGACGGGCGGGCATTGTTGCGGGTCGAGGGGTTCTCGGATTCCGTGACCTACCGGACAGAAAAGTTGAAATCCACGCTGTCATTGTTTGGTGAGATCACCGAGATACCGGACTCAGCCGAGCTCTGGCAGGGTCTGCGCGACGTCAGGCCGTTTCACGGGCAAAAGGGTGATGTCTGGCGGATTTCGGTCAAACCAACCGATGCGCCTGATGTCGCAACCCGTCTTGAGGCGGACCAGACATTTTACGACTGGGGCGGAGGTCTGATTTGGGCGCGGGTCCCCCATGGCACTGATCTGCGCGCCCGGTTGGGCGCATTCGAAGGCCACGCGACGCTGGTGCGCGCGGATGCAAAAATTGCCGAGGTCTTGGGTCGTTTTCAACCCGAGTCCGCTGAAATTCAGGCTCTAACACGGGGATTGCGACAGCGTTTCGATCCCCGCACTATTTTCAATCCGGGTCTGATGGAGTAGGCGGATGCAGACGACATTCACGGAAAAGCAGCTGCAGAACCCGGCAATCCAGCGTTCGAACGAAATCCTGCGCAACTGCGTGCATTGCGGATTCTGCACTGCCACCTGCCCGACCTATCAGGTGCTGGGCGATGAGTTGGACAGCCCGCGTGGGCGTATCTACCTGATCAAGGATATGCTGGAAAACGAGCGTGTCCCGGACGAGAAAACGGTTAAGCATATCGACCGTTGCCTATCCTGTCTGGCCTGCATGACGACCTGTCCCTCGGGCGTGCATTACATGCATCTGGTCGACCATGCGCGGGAATATATCGAGGCCAATTACAAGCGCCCCTTCACCGATCGCGCCTTGCGCTGGGTGTTGGCGCAGGTTCTGCCCTATCCGATGCGATTCCGCTGGGCGCTGATCGGGGCCAAGCTGGG
This sequence comes from Ruegeria sp. AD11(2025), assembly GCF_056542405.1. Classification (NCBI taxonomy): domain Bacteria; kingdom Pseudomonadati; phylum Pseudomonadota; class Alphaproteobacteria; order Rhodobacterales; family Roseobacteraceae; genus Ruegeria; species Ruegeria sp. AD11(2025). The sequence goes on from NZ_JBQFZU010000015.1 coordinate 25,026, forward strand.
TCGCCCGTTTCGCTTCCTGATGCCGGATGCCCGGCTGCGGGCGATGCTGGAGATGGCGCCGAAACATATCCCGCCGGTCAGTCGCAACGACGACCCGCAGAGCTTCGCGCCCAAGGGGCCGCGTATCAAACGGGTGGCGCTGATGACGGGATGTGCGCAAAAGGCGCTGAACACCGATATCAACGACGCGACGATCCGCCTGCTGACGCGGCTGGGATGCGAGGTCGTGGTGGCCGAAGGCGCCGGGTGCTGTGGCGCGCTGACCCATCACATGGGGAAAGTGCAGGACAGTCACAAGGCGGCAGAGGCCAATATCAGAGCCTGGGTTGCCGAGATGGACAAAAGCGGTCTAGACGCGATCGTCATCAATACCTCGGGCTGCGGCACCACCGTCAAGGATTATGGGCATATGTTCCGCGATGGTCCTCTGGCCGAGGATGCGGTCCGGGTGTCGGGCATCGCGATGGATATCAGCGAGCTGCTGATGCAGCTGGATATGCCCAAAGGTGCCCGCAAGGACATGGTTGTCGCCTATCACGCGGCCTGTTCTCTGCAGCACGGGCAGAAGATCAAAACCCATCCCAAGGATCTGCTGAAAAGGGCCGGCTTTTCAGTGTTAGAGCCTGTTGATAGCCATCTGTGCTGCGGCAGCGCGGGAACATACAACCTGATGCAGCCTGAAATCTCTGGCCAGTTGAAGCAGCGCAAGGTCAGAACGCTCGAGGCGAAAAACCCCGATGTGATCGCCGCGGGTAATATCGGCTGCATGATGCAGATCGGATCGGGCACGGATGTTCCGGTTCTGCACGCGGTTGAGCTGTTGGACTGGGCGACCGGAGGTCCCAAGCCGCAAGCCCTGCAAGCGGCCACCGTGCCAGAGGTCCCGATCCTCAGGTAAGCGCGGATGATGCAGCGGTGCATCAGGTTCCGGAGGAAACCGCGCCCGGCGCTACCGCCCTATTTTCGCCCCACCCGGGCCGTAGGAAGGTAAGCCAACAGCAACGCCGGAGAACCGCTTGCGAAACTGGATCAGGGCAATCGCGCTGGCATTGACACCGATGGCCGCCATGGCGCAGGACAGCGGGCTGAAAAGCCTGGACACCACCGATGCCGGGCGGGCGTGGATGGCTGTGGGCCGTCTGGACATCAGCGGTGCGGGCTTCTGCACCGGAACGCTGATTTCACCGACTTTGGTCCTGACCGCCGCCCATTGCCTGTTTGACAAGTCGACGGGCCGACGGATCGATCTGTCCGAGGTCGAGTTTCTGGCCGCGTGGCGTCTGGGTCGGGCCTCGGCCTACCGAGCGGCCCGGCAGGCGGTGATTCATCCGGAATACCGTTACAGCCACGAAACCCCGACAGCCCGGCTGGGCAATGACATCGCCCTGATCGAGCTATGGCAACCCATACGCAATACCACCGTGATTCCATTTGAAACTGGCGACCGGCCGCGCCGGGGCGCCGAGGTGGGCGTGGTGTCCTATGCGCGGGACCGGGCCGAGGCCCCGTCCCTGCAAGAGGTCTGCTCGGTCATGACCCGCCGGTCCGACGTGCTGGTGATGTCCTGCGATGTCGAGTTCGGCTCATCCGGTGCGCCGGTCTTTTCCTTCGAAGGCGACCGCCCACGCATCGTGTCGGTGGTGGCCGCCAAGGCAGAACTCAATGGTCAGCGGGTCTCGGTCGGCACCGCGGTCGAGGGATCGTTGCCGCTGTTGCAGGCTGAATTGTCGGCCGGTCGCGGATTTCTTGCCGCCACACCCAATGGCACGGGCAACAGGAACATAGGCGCGAGGTTCATCAAGCCATGACACGATACCTGCTGAGAGCCCTTTTGTGCCTGTCAGTCCTGTCGACCGCGTCCCATGCACAAAGCAGCAAGCGCGAACTGACTGACCGCGAGGACTTGTTTGGCTGGGAAGCCATCGGTCGGCTGGACATCGGCAAGCACGGATTCTGTACGGGCACGCTGATTGCGCAAGATCTGGTCCTGACGGCCGCCCATTGCGCGATCGACGAGGATACGGGCAAGACCTATGCCCCGGGCGAGGTGACATTCCGGGCCGGGCTGAGCTATGGCAAATCGCTGGCCGACCGCAAGGTTGTTCAGATCGTGGCGCATCCGGATTACCTCAACCACCCCGAACTTTCCGCTGCGGCCGTGCGGGCAGATGTCGCCCTGATGCGTTTGGAACAGCCTATTCCCTATACCGTGGCCGATCCATTTGTGCTCTACAACGGCGGCGTGGCAGGAAATGAGGTCAGTATTGCCTCATATGGGCGCGGCCGGTCCGAGGCGATCACGCGGGAACGGTCCTGTCAAATTCTGCAGCGGCGGCAGGGGCTGATCACGTTCAACTGTGACATTACCTTCGGGTCATCCGGTTCGGCGTTGCTGGCGCGAAAAGGTCCGCGCTGGCAAATTCTATCGGTTGTTTCCGCGGTTGGAACCGACGGGCGACAGAAGGTCGGTTTCGGGATGGAACTGACTGGAATCGTTTCGGAACTCAAGGCCGACATGCGCCGGGATGCGCCAAAACCCAAAGCCACGATCCGTCGGTTGCAGGTGGGATCGGGCAAGTCCAGTTCGGGCGCGAAATTCATCTCCTCCGGCGGGTCTTGAACTCGGTCAAAATGCTCCCCATGTGAACTGTACCGGGTCGCCACAAACGGGGCTCGGTATATTGAACCGCCCGTCCGAACGGAGGGCTAAACACAGATCGCTCAGACATGAGGATATGAAACATGCGTACGTTTGATTTTGCACCGCTGCACCGCGCCACCATTGGGTTCGACCAGATCGCCGACATGATGGACCGCGTTCTGACCAATGACGTGGCTCAGCCCAGCTATCCGCCATACAACATCGAAAAAACCGATGCCGACACCTATCGCATCTCGGTCGCTGTCGCCGGTTTTTCGGAAGATGACCTGTCGGTCGAAATGAAGGAAAACGCGCTGATCGTCGCCGGCAAAAAGGCCGCCGAAGACAAAGAGCGCAGCTACCTGCACCGCGGCATCGCCACCCGCGCGTTCGAGCGCCGCTTTGCGCTGGCCGATCACGTGCGCGTCACCGGCGCGAGCCATGAGAACGGTATGCTGAACATCGACCTGAAGCGCGAAGTGCCCGAGGCTCTGAAACCGCGCCGGATCGAGATTTCTTCGGCCAAGGCCATCGAAAAGGACGTGGTCGACGCCAAAGCCGTGAACTGAGGCCGTTGACCAACAGGCGACAGTCCCGCCTCTCTGGGCTGTCGCAGACTGCACGCCCCGCGCACCTCCAGGCGCGGGGCGTTGTTTATTGCGGCAGAAAGCGTCCGCTTTGCACAACAAAACTGACGTTTTAGATGCAAGAAAGATGTTGGCCTTTTTCTACGGCTCAGGTGCGCGTCCTACGCGGATTACACCTTCATCTGCATTTCGGACAAAATACTGCACCAGATTTCCGCTCGGACCAAACAGCAGTGCCTTATCTCCGAAAAGACCGGAACCGCCAAACCGGGCAGTGACGGTTTTTGTTTCAGGTCCGGGAATATCATTTGCCTCGGTACGCTGCCCGCCTGCTTCGCAGCTGACGTAGGTGATCAGAGCCCTACCGGATGAGTCGATGGGGACATCCATTTTTGTCGGCGTTGCAAACGATTTGTCAAAACCGGGCCCGCGTACCGTGCAATTTGCGGCAATCTGTACGCCGTTGTCCTCAGCGCTGAAGGCAATCGCGCGTGTTTTGACTGCGGCTGGCGTTGACGCGACATCCAAAGGTTCTGTCTCAGGAGAAGTCGGACCCGTTGTAGTGTTGCATGCGGCCAGTGCAAGGCAGCCAAAAAGAAAGAGAGAGCGCATTAATTAATCCATTTCCAATGCTTTAGAGATGACTAATACGGTGTGATCCCAGAGTTCAAGGTCGATTTTGCCCATACTGGAAACCGTTCTGAAACCCAAAAAACCCCACGCAGTTCTTACGCGGGGTTTTTCGCACGAAAGGACAAAACTCAGTTCCCGGCTGTCACCGATCCGATCGACCAGAACATCGTTTCGCCCGAGGCATCGTCGACGCCGTCATTGTCGGTCATCACGAACGCCTCGCCCGAGGGCAGGATGGCCAGACCCTCGATCTTGTCCAGAACATAGCCTCCGGTTGAGGTCAGGTCGGGCAGCAGGTCGCGGACCTCTTGCTTGCTGACCACGGGTAGCGGACCGCCCAGCGGAGCTGGGGTCATTTCGGACAACGGAATACGGTAGATCTTCTTAGTCACCGCGCGGTGATCATGCTGGTTGTCGCGCTCGATGACATATACAAAATCACCAAAGGCCACGATTTCCGACAGACCGACCCAGCCTTTTTCCGGGTCCGCCTTGGGATAGTGCACGGCGCCCCATTCCTTGGTCTCAAGATTATAGGCGACCAGTTTCACGTGGTTCTTGGGGTCGTCCTTCCATTCGCGCTGAACGGCCATCCAAAGGGTGTCGCCGACCTTGGTGATGCCTTCGAACCCAAAGCGTTTCTCAACCGCCATCAGTTCCGGCGGCAGGCCGATCTCGCCTTTGCGGTCTTTGATCTTGCCCTCGGTCGAGACGTGGTAGATCGCGTGCGGGATAACGCGGTCGGTGCGACCTTCGGAGGCGACGTAGAAGCCACCCTTGCCGTCCAGCGTGATGCCTTCCAGATCCAGTTTTTGCGCCGGGTTGCCGTCCTGACGGTGGATGCGGATCACGTCCACGATGCGGGCGGGCTGCTGGCTGGGGTCGATCTTGAAGATCGACGGCTGGAAGCCGTAGAAGCTGTCGTTGACCGCGTAGATCATGCCGTCCTCATCCGCGACCAGACCGGACAGGGCACCCCATCCGATCAGCTCATCCGCGCCTGCGGAGGTCAGATGAGGATAGGTGGCGGGGGCGTCCTGATACTCGAAGATCGACACATGCGCGCGGGGGCCGCCATCCTCGATCAGGTCTTTCTCGTTGGCCGAAACCAGCAGGTTACGCTCGGGGATTGCCACATAACCTTCCGGGCCAACACCCGAGGGCAGCAGCTGTTTCAGCACCGGGTTCGCCGGATCAGTAGCGTCATAGACACCCACGATCGAGGCGCGCTCGGCGCCCACAAAGATCATCGGTGTGCCACCGAAGGTGGCTGCGGTCACGCTTTCGGGCTCAACCCCTTTGCTGTCCGAGCGTTTGTCAGGGTAGTGGCCGATCTGGATGATGGCCTTTTCGAAATCGGTGCCGTTTTCGTAAACAACGGTGCCGTCCTTGTGAAATACCGTCCAGCCGCGCGAGCCACCCTGGTAGTCGCCTTCGTTGGCGGTGGCGAAATGGTTGTCGTCGATCCATTTTACCGCGTCCGGCTCGCGCAGGCGGCCCGGTTGGCTTTCGGTGAAGATCAGCGCGCCGCGCTCATCGGTGGCGTCGATGCCCTCCAGATCCACCGCGCCCGCCGAGAAATGGCTGACCACGTTGCCGTCTTTGTCGACGACCGCGATGTGGTTGTTTTCCTGCAGAGTGACGACAGTTTCGCCCAGACTATTGATATCCACGAACTCGGGTTCGGGGTCGGTTGGGGCAACGTCTGCCAGACCTGTAAGCGAGGCCATTTTCATACCTGCGCAATCCAGTGCGCCGTCTTTCAGCGGCACCAGAGCCAGCGACCCGGCGGGCAGCTGCGGGATTATGCCGTCGTTCAGGTCTTCGTCACGTTCATTCTCGATGGCGACGGCGACAAAGCTTCCATCCGGAGCGATGGCGACGCTGTCGGGCTGGCCGCCCAAGTCACAGGCCCCGGTTTCCGCCTTGCTCGCGATATCGGCAGAGATCAGCTTGCCCGACGGTGCGGTATAGCTTTCGGATGTATTGACACCCACAAAGGCCGTCGCGCCAAGGATCCCCACGGATGTCGGCTCACCACCCACGTCCATCGTACCCAAAGGTGCCGGGTTCGCAGGATTGGTTATGTCAACCATGCCGATCACGCCCAGCGGGCTGTCGGTGTAGACCAGCGTCATTCCATCCGCAGTCGCAGCGATAATCTCGGGCGACGTCTCATGGGTGGTATCGGCCCCTTCGGCCATGTTCTTGACGACCGGGAAGGACGCAATTCGGTTGAAGTTCATCTCTGCCGTGGCCTGACCGGCGGTCAGGGCAAGGGCAGATGTCAGGCAGACAAGGCGCAATGACATCGGTAGGTATCCCCTTCTTACTTGGATGCGAGAGGGATGACCGCCGTTGATTGCGCTTTTGTGACGGTTGTGATTCAGTTTGATGACAAGCGCATTAAGAATGGCCACCGCCCGAAAGCGGTGGCCGGATCGGATCAGACCGACATGCAGATGTATTTCATCTCAAGATAATCTTCCATGCCGTGATGGCTGCCTTCGCGGCCCAGGCCGGACTGTTTGACGCCGCCGAACGGCCCAAGCTCGGTCGAGATGATGCCGGTGTTCACGCCGACGATCCCATATTCCAGCGCCTCGGCCACCTTGTAGACGCGGCTCAGGTCCTTGGCATAGAAGTACGAGGCCAGACCAAAGATCGTGTCATTGGCCATCGCGATAACGTCATCTTCGTCCTCGAATTTGAACAGCGGGGCCAGCGGGCCAAAGGTTTCGTCCTGTGCGACCATCATGTCCTGAGTCACACCGGTTACGATGGTGGGCTGGAAGAAGGTGCCACCCAGATCATGTGGCAGCCCGCCGGTCAGAACCGCGCCGCCCTTTTCGGTGACGTCCTTGATGTGTTCCTCAACCTTGGCGACCGCATCGGCGTTGATCAACGGACCGGTGGTGGTACCGGAGGTCAGGCCGTCGCCGACTTTCAACGCTTCGACCGCGGCTTTCAGCTTGGCTGCGAATGCGTCGTAGACACCCGCCTGCACGTAAATCCGGTTGGCGCAGACACAAGTCTGGCCGTTGTTGCGGAACTTGCACAGCATCGCGCCTTCGACGGCGGCATCCAGATCGGCGTCGTCGAACACGATGAACGGCGCGTTGCCACCCAACTCCATCGAGCACTTCATGACCTGATCGGCGGCTTGGCGCAGCAGGATGCGTCCCACCTCGGTCGATCCGGTGAAGGTCAGTTTGCGCACACCCGGGTTTTCGCAGAATTCCTTGCCGATCTCGCTGGCGCGCGACGACGGCACGACGTTGAACACACCCGCTGGGATGCCGGCCTTTTCGGCCAGAAGGCCAAGAACCAGCGCGGACAGCGGTGTTTCGGCCGCAGGGCGGGCAACAAAGGTACAACCTGCGGCCAGAGCAGGCCCAGCCTTGCGGGTGATCATCGCGTTGGGGAAGTTCCACGGCGTGATCGAGGCCGCCACGCCAATGGGCTGTTTCAGAACCGTTATCCGCTTGTCGCGCTGATGGCCGGGGATGGTTTCGCCGTAAACGCGTTTGGCCTCTTCGCCGAAGAACTCGATGAAAGACGCGCCATAGCCGATCTCGCCAACAGCTTCGGCCAACGGTTTGCCCTGTTCGGCGGTCAGGATTTTGCCCAGATCCTCGGCGTTTTCCATCATCAGGTCGTACCAGCGGCGCAGGATCACGGCGCGTTCTTTGCCGGTCAGCTTGGCCCATTCCTTCTGCGCTGCTTCGGCCTGAGCAATGGCCCCGGCCACCTGCGCGCGGCTGACATCGGCGACCTCGGCTACCACATCACCGCGGGCGGGGTTGGTCACCGCAAAGGTACCATTGTCGCCATCCACCCACTGGCCGCCGATATAGGCTTTGGTCACCAGCAGATCGGGATTCTTCAGGATCGATTTCAGGTCGGTTGTTGCGTCCAGCATAGGTCAGCCTCCGGCAGGAATATTGTTCACGCGCACCCAATCAGGTGGGCTTCGGATTGTCTATGTCCACTGTGCCCCGCGGATCAATCCAGATTTGATCAAAAGGCCGGAATTGCAGATGTTCAACACATCGCAACCGGCGGCATCATGGCGCTATCTTTTTTGTGATGAGTTTGCCAAAGTCTGCATGATTTTTGGACCCGAGGGGATGTAAATGAGCATAACATTCCCTATCTTATTGGGTAAACGAACAAAAAAAGGGGATAGTGCAGATGTCGAACCACCAATTTGACGCCTTGATCGAAGAGACTCAGACCAAAGTCCGGGAAAGCCAATCGCAGATTGAAAGCCTGACCAGCCGGATCGAGGCTGCGCGCGCCAAGATTGGCACGGCCGAGGCGGACATCGACATCGAAAATGCCACGCTCGAAGATGTACACGCCCATACCGAGGTGATGAACGCCAATATCGCCGAGCTGATCATGGGTCTGGACGACGTCACCAGCGCCTTTTCCAAGGATTTCGACGAAATGCGCTCGAAATCCGGGTGGGAGACGTTTGTCGGCATCTTCTCCAAGGGTAAATCCGAGTCGATGCGGCAGGAGCGGATGCGCACCGCCAATATCGACGATAAACTGCAGGACTTGATCGCCAAATCCGACGTGATCGTGAAGCTACTGGAAGGCCAGCTGTCCGTGTTGGAAGAACAGCGCGTGAAAGTCGAGGACAACCTGACCGGCACGCTGGACGACCGCGAGGCCACCGTGGCCGAGCTGGAGGCTCTGCGCGCCGAGATTCAGGGCATGGACCCGGCTATTATTACGCTGGAAAACAAGATAAGCGTCGAACAGGACGCCGCCGCGCGCACTCAGCTGGAAACCGAACTGGCCGAGCTTAACAAGCAATACAACGCCAAGGTTCAGGAAGAGCAGGTCAAGCTGGCCAAAAGCCAGACGCTGGAGCGCTATATCGAAAAGGGCAAGACCTGGGTCGATTCACTGCAAAACCAGGCGGCAACGCAAATGGTGCTGATCAACAAGCTGCAGACAGACACCCAGCAGCGCGTTGTGCTGTACGATGCCCTGACCAAATCGCTGAAAACCGCGCAGCAGCAAGATGTGGCCCACCGCATCAATGAGATCGGCGTGCAGACCGACCAAGAAGCGCAAACCGCCATGGCCGCCATCGGCACCGCGACAAACCAGAAGATGGCTGACATGCTAGAGGCACACGAAGACCACATGGTCTTTGCGCGCGACGTGCTGGAGAAAAAGGCCAAGGCGGATGAACGCTTTGCCCGCCGGTTTGCCTCGATTGTCGAGAAGCATGATAAGAACCTGTATGGCGGATGAAGCTATCTGAGTTCAGGATAATTGGGTTGCCCAGATCAGTTCCTGAGTGGGTTTTCCAAATGGTCATCGTTACGCTGATCGTACTGGCCGTTATTTGGATGTGGCCCGAAACAACGGCTAAGTGGGTTGGAACTTATTCCGCCGTATGCGTGGGTAGCCTCGCCAACTTGTACATCTTGGTCAGAAAGAACAAAAAATCAGAAGAACGCCCAGAGGATGACTAACCCCACCCAAGATCATGTCGGCCTGACCGACACCTTCGCTTCGCGCCGCTATTTTCGAAAATTCGAGGTGATCACCGTCCACCTCCTGCGTGTGGCCGCGACGATGGAGGCTGAGGGCGCGATCTCGAAACAAGAGGTGCGGATCGTGTCGCGTTACCTCTCGGGGCTGCTCTACACCTTCCGTGCGCTTTCCATGAAATACCTGCTGGTCGGGCGCGATACGGGGCGGTTCTTTGGCAGTCTCGCCATGGACAAACGCGACAGTGGGTTCCCAGTTGCGGCCGAGCTGCTGACCATGGCCAATGACGCGCAGCAGGCGCAGGTGCATTTGGCGAATATGCCGTCCGAGGACGACCTGAAAACCGACATGGTCCGCACGATCATTGGCGACCGGGAAATCCCCACCAAGCTGCAATTCGCGCTGTCCCAAAGGCTCTATTACGAGGAATTGCTGAAGGGTCAGCTGTTCTGGGCGCGCAACGATCCCGAGTGCCACTGGATTGGAAATGAGGGGGATCGGCGCAAGTTCATGGTCCATTGGGCGGTCTATGACAGCCAGATCAACCTGCCGGTCATCTACCTGATGCAGCTAGAGGACAGCGGCAAAACCGCCCTGCCCAAGGACCAACGTCGCTGGCCCGAAGTGCAGGCGCATCTGATGGCGCAGTCCTTGGGTGGCCTGAAACTGGTGACCATCGCCAAGGGGTTTGATCAGGATTTCGACGGCCTGCACCCAAAGCATCTGCGTCGCATCCACGTGGGCCCGATGTATTCCTCGGCCTATACCGAGCAATCCGGTCCCCTGCGACAGGTGTTGGAGGACGCGCAATCTCCGCAGGGGCAGGACTGGGCGCTGGCCTGGACCACGGAAGAGCTGGAAAGCGAAGAGGTGATCGAAGAACGCGCCGGGTGGTTCTCGACCGTCGAACGCGAAGTCTTTGCGCTGGACCCGTTTGGTGGGCAGGGGGCCGAGACCGGGGCCACGCGGACGCAACGATCCATCATCCTGCCCCAGCGCCCGTTTCAGGTTCTGGCCGAACGTAACCCGCCGGGTTTTGCCGATGTGCGCAAGTTCGTCGTCAGCAAGACCGGACAGGTGTTGAGATATTGAAGACAGCAAAGGCGATTTTGAAATGAGTTTGACGTCAGATCAGATGGAATTGCGCGAAGAAGACATTCGCAAACACTATCCGGCTGCGACCGCCTTGCTGAACGGGTTCGAACACGCCCCGCGGATTGCCAAACCCGTCGAGGCCACCATTGAACGGTCCCCGGGCGTGTCTACTGGGCGTCGATTCCGATCCACCACACCGGGGCTTGTGACCCGTCGCACCGTGCGGGCGGATGGGGTGCATCTGGTCGAACGGATCGAAGCCTCGGATGAGGGCGATGCGTTGGTCTCGCCGCCTCAGGCCACCACGCAACAGGCGATACGACGTGCCATCGCAATCGCTCTGGCCGTGGCCGAGGCTTATGCGGAACAGACGCCGCTGGCCGATCTGAAACGCGCCAATCTCGCCGGTGACCTGCCCGCCGCCCGTAAGACCGAGTTCTCGGAATTGCTGACAGCTGAGGCTCTGATCACGTCGCATACCTTCGGCAATGCGCTGGCCTATCTGATGTCCTCACACTTGGGCGAGACCACCGTCGATATCGGCGAGATCGAAGAGGTCTTGACCGACAATGGCCAACTCGCCCTGCACGGCGCGCTGTGGGAGTTGGACCAAACGCTAGCCAAACACGCCCCTGACGACGCGCACCTAATCGCGGCCACAAGCGCCTATGCTGAACAGCTAATGGAAAAGGCGGCCCTGCGTGCGCAGTCCGCTGGTCATCTGGCCCCGTTCCAGAACGCCGCATGGCATATCGAGGCTGATGATCTGACGATCCGGGGGTTCGAACCCGCCTCCAAAGCCAAATCCACCACCCTGACCATGACGTTCAAGAAGCCGAACGAGGTGGTCGGCAACCATATCGCCAAGTATCAGGCCATGAAGCTGGCCAAGATGGTGATGGCCTATGACTTCGACCGCCGCTTGAACCCGTTTGCGGAACTCGGCGGGTTCATCTTTACCTTCATGGGGGATGGCAAACCGGGCACCGGTAAGACTACCTTGATCCAGATGATGGCCGGTCTGATCAACGACTATTGCCAGAACGCGGGTTATCCGTTCCGCTATCAGAACCTGAGCACCGACAATATCGACAGCTATCAGGGCAAATCCGGCCAGAACGCGAAGGCCTTTATCAACACGATCATCGACCCTTCGGTCATCGGTTTCGGCACTATCGACGATATCGACCAACTGGCGGGCAAACGCGGTGACCGGCAGTCGTCAGCCGGGCAGTTGGAAATCACCGCCGTGCTGATGGAGAGCTTTGCGGGCGCCAATACCGTCGTGCGCGGCAACTGCACCTTTGGCATGTTCTCGAACTACCCCGAGAATGTGGACGACGCCCTGCGTCAGCGGGCAGGCGCGCGGTTCCTGGTGGACGGGCCGCAGACACGCGAGGATTACATCGACATCCTGCACCTGCTAATGGGCCGCAACCACGACATTCCGCTGGGCGAGCACGAAGCCTATGCTGCGCAGGAGATCAAGAAGGCCGTCGCCGCCAGTTTCGAAAGCCATTCCCGCCCGCATGAGGATGCCTTGCTGCAGGTCTATGACCGGGTGTCCGGCGATATCGGCCAGATGGACACGATCGCCAAGCTGGGCACCTACCTCAAGGCGATCCAGCAGGCGGATGAGCGGTTCACCGGCCGCGCGATCAAGAACATCACCGACGCGGTCAAGGTCCGCGCGATGGATTTCGAACTGCCCGACGAATGGATGGAGAACCCCGACCTGTTCCTGTTCCGCGACTACGACACCAAGAAAGCCATGATCGAGGACCTGCGCCAGCCAATCACGGTTGAGATGGTGATGCAAGAGATCAACCGCTACGCCGACAGCGAGTTCCGCTATGCCGACAAGAGCGACGAGGTCGCCATCGAAAACGCGGTGCGTGAGATGGGCCGGATGGAAGAGGCCAAGCGGCGGTTCAGAAAGGAACTGGAATGAATGATGTTCTACCGCTTATTGCGTATTACTCTTTGAGTGTCGCGATTTCGGCGGTCGTGGGTTGGCACGCTGGAAAGCTCCGTTTGAAGAGAGACGAACACACCGGCATGGGAGCGGTATTCGTAAGTTTGTTACTTGTATTCATTGTGGTGCCAATTGGGCCTGCGATTCTGTCATCAATACTATCGGATGGGTTCGGTAGCGTTCCGTTTTTACTGAAATTTTGGGGCTGGCTCCTTCTTCTTTCTACCGGTTCTGAAGGAGGGTCCGAATTCCTACTACTTCTCGTGGTTTCGAGTGTTGTAGTCTGCTTGTTGAACCACGCCCTAGGGCGTCGTGCGGCAGCTGAAGGCATTGACTCGATGCGAGAAACTCAAAGCCGAATAAACGCTCAGAAAAGCCATCTGGAAAAAGCGCGCACGCGGCATTCATTGAAGGATGGTCTGAAATGATCCGCCTCATCGAAAAAGGCCTGATGTTCGGCAACCTCGTCCACATCTCCAGCCCGGCTCTGGTCGAGCGGTATAACCGCGCGCTGCAGCATCTGGCAGGCAAGACCACGGCGCTGACGGATTTCCATGTCGATATCTCCGGCTATTCGCCGGAGGTGGGGATTGAGTTGGAGGACGACCTCTACCTCAACCCCAACGGGGTCAACCGGCAGTTCATTCTGCTGACGACCGAGCAGAAACGCGCGCCTCTGCTGAACGTCAAATTCTCGACCTCGCGCGATATCCTGCGCGAATTCATCGAGATGAACGAGGCGCAGCTGTTCGCCCTGACCGCCACCGACGCGGTGGCCGGAGAGCTGGTGAACTCGGTCTTCAAACTCACCACGCCGCGCGACCTGCTGAACCTGCGCAAGATCGAGATCGAGGCCGACACGGTCGGTGGCACCCTGCGCAAGGCCGAGCAACTGGCAGGCATGGTCGAACGCTTCAAGTCCGAAGAGGACGCCTGGTTCGACGATGTGCTGATCGCCAGGATGATCGAGACCGCCAAGGAAACCGGCGACGTCACTCGCAACCCCGTCCACCTGCGCCACACCGCGTTTGAGCAGCGCAGTTTCTGGACGGCGCATTTCGGCGGGCTCTACCTTTTCCCCGATCTGGATGATCCGGCGGCGATTTGCATGGGCGACCGACCCGATGACATGCCAATCGACCAGGTGTTTGACCCTGCGCAACGGCATCGGATTGCAACCTTCCTGAACGACAACGACCTTGTCGAGACGATCGTCGAGGCGCGCGGTGTGAACTCTGCCGCCGTCCTGCAGCAGAAGATGGACTTTCTGACCGTACACGCCGCCGCCGACGCGGGTGTCGACCTGACCGGGCTGGACCGCAGCGATATGCGGCGTCTGGCGCGAAACCATGCCGACCGTCTGCCCGAGGCCTTTCACGGACTTTCCCAATTGCTGCGTTGGGCCAGCGAAGGCGGGCCGTGGCCGCGCATCACTTCGGACCATCCGGCATATTTCTACACCCTGCGCGCGGCGGAAACGCCGAACCGTGATCTGGTCAACATGTTGCTGGCCGAGCTGGCCCCACTGGACCCGCGCCAGATGTTCATCTGCCATAAGGAATTGTTCTACAGCACCTATTCCACCTGGCCCGAGGCTAAGAAAGCCTATGTTGCCGACTTTCTGGAACGCGAGTATCAGGTGGACAAAGCAGGCGCCCGCGCCGCGCTGTTCGGCCATGAACCGGACATGAGCGGCACCGACCGGATCAGCGATGACATCATCGCGCGCGTCGGACCCTGGGGTGCTGTTGGGAGAAACTGAATGATCGTCGCAATCCGTTTTCTGATTCCACTGCTGATCATTTTGACGGTGATCTATGTCGGACTGTCGATCTATTCCCGACTGGTGCGGCGGCGCAAGCTGATTGCGCATTGGGAAAAGAAAGGGCTGACCGGGGATCGCGACGCCTTTGTCGCGCGAGGATTGAAGAAATACGACAGCTCCTTTCGCAGGAAACTGCTGCTGGGCGTCTATGTCGTTCCGCTTGGGGCAATAGCCCTGCTGATCTATATTACGAATTTTATGTGAGGGCCGGATAGATGGTCTATGTCAAATGGGCGTTCATCATAGTTTTCTGGGGCTTGGTCGCCGCAGTGTTGGAATACACCCTGCCGCAGCAGGATGTGGTGCGGATCGTGAAGACCGAGGTTCGGCGCGTCGATTTTGGTGAGAACTCGATTTTCTGGGCGCAGCAGGATACCGGTCAGGAAGGGGCGCAAACCACCAACCGCGATGTGCGCTTCGTCGAGACCTTCCGCCCCAACGGCAAGCCGCGCGTTTATCGGAACGAGGATACCGGCTGGGGATGGCCGCCCTATTTCAAGCTCGACAGTTCGAATCTGCAGGCGGAGCTGACCAATCTCGTGTCGACAGCCGCGGATCCTCAATGGGTGGTGATACGCCATTATGGCTGGCGCAATCAGCTTATGTCGATCTTTCCCAATGTGGTTTCGGTCCGTCCGGTGGACAGCCCGGATGTGCGGCTGATCCCATGGTTCAACATCATCTTTCTGACGGTTTTCTTTGCCGTCGTCTGGGCGATCTGGGTGCGCTGGCGCAGGTTCCGGCAGCGCCGCATCGACCCGATGCTCGAAAACGTCGAAGACAGCTTCTACGCGGCGAGTGATGCGATTGAAGAAAAGCACACCGGGTTCCGCCGTTGGCTGGACAGCTGGAAATCAAAATGACGATGGTGCAACAAGTCTGATCTGGTCATCCCATTGCGGCCAGATCGTTAGCGGACAATGAACTCAGCGTGAAGCGCCCCGGCAGCCTTGATCGTTTTCAGAATGTCGATCATGTCGCGGGGCGAGACACCCAGCGCATTCAGACCGGCCACGACCTCGGACAGGGTGGTGGCCTCGGGGATTTCGGCCAGTCCGGTGCCTTCTTCTTCTTCGATCTCGGCGAATGTACGGGGGACAACAACCGTTTCGCCGCGCGCAAACGGGTTGGGCCGGACTGCGATCGGAGATTCCTCGACCGTCAGGGTCAGATTGCCTTGCGATACCGCCACGCGCGAGATGCGGACCTCTTGCCCCATGACGATGGTACCTGAACGCTGATCGACAACTACGCGGGCCTTGGTTTCCGGCTCGACCAGAATGTTTTCGATCCGGCCCAGTGCGTGCGCCGTAGATATCGCCTGCGTAGCCGCGATGTTCAGCTCGACCGTCCCGGAATCGCGCATGATCGCCACTGCCCGGTTGAACTCGGTGTTGATCGCAACTTCGATTCGGCTGGCGGTGGTGAAATCCGGCTCGCGCAGGGCCAGCCGCATTTGCGTCAGTGTCGAGAGGTCAAAGTCAATTTCGCGTTCTACGCGTGCACCGGATGGGATCACGCCAGAGGTCGGCACACCTTGCACGACCGAGGCAGCCTCGCCCTCGGCCACGGCACCGCCAGCCAGAACCGTGCCCTGCGCCACCGCATAGATCTTCCCGTCGGCGGCATTCAACGGTGTCATGATCAGGGTGCCGCCCAGCAGACTTTTGGAATCGCCAATAGCCGACACCGTCACATCAATCTGCCCGCCGACCCGCGCAAAAGGCGGCAGGCTGGCGGTGACCAATACGGCTGCGACGTTCTTGGGGCGAAAATCCTCTCCGTTCACGTTGACGCCCAGCCGTTCGAGGATGTTCGACATGATCTCTTCGGTGAAGGGCGAGTTTCGCAACCCGTCGCCGGTGCCGTTCAGCCCCACAACCAGACCATATCCCACCAGATCATTGCCCCGCACCCCGTCGAAATCCACAAGGTCTTTCAGGCGGATCGCACCAGCGCAGGCGATTCCAGGCAGCAGCATCAACAGGAAAACAAGGAGTTTCATCTCAGGAAGTTCACCAGCGACAGGTTCGCGTTGCGAACGGTGACGGAATAGAGGCTTTCCAACTGGAACTGCACGGTTTGCAGCTGCGCCGCAGTTTCATAGGGGTCCGCCGCGATCAGCTTGTTCCGGCTGTATTCCAGGCTGGTTTGCGCCGCACTGTTGCGCGTTGCGGCCTGTTCGATCCGCGCCTCGGCCGACCCCACCTGCGCGCGCAGGTTGACGATTTCGTTCTGGGTATTGGCTAGATCGACGCCCAATTGCGTGAACAACGCCGTTCGTTGATTGAGCGGAAGGTTCAGCGCGTCATCCGACACCAGCACCGCAACGGCAACGTCCCGCAACGCGTCCTTGATTGCAGGGTTCGTCGCAGTGATGGGGAGACGGACGCTTTCATTCTCTGAGATCTGCATTGCCGCCAAAGCGGTGTCCGACCCCTGATAGATCACCGCGTCAAACCCGGCCGGGTCGTTGAACCAATCCTCCGCTGCTTGCCGGATATCAGACGCAGTGGTGTGTCCGGTCAGTTCTACCTCTAATGCAGCCAGCAGCGTGTCGATTGAGGGCAGGGGGGAAACGTCGGTAGCCACTCCGGAAAACAGGCTGCGCCCGCCGGCTCGCGTGTTCAGCGCAGATATGATTGTGTCCAACTCGTTGCGCGCCTGCACGGACGCGTTTTCATGGCTGACCGCCTGGTTCGACGTACCAAAAGACAGCAGGGACGCGGTGAACTCGCTGACAGATCCGTCAATTGTCGTCAGGCTCAGCTGCATGGCGTCGGTGAATAGTCCGGCTTCGGCAGTCGAGACCCTATAGGCGTCCAGCCGCGACAGGCTGCGATCCAGATCCAGCAGATGTGAGTAATCTCCGTCGAGACGTCCGAACACGTCCTGAACCTTGCCGGTGGACATCTCATAGGACAGGGTTTCGATTTGGGTTTTCAGCTCGGCCGAGCGGGTCTTCAATGTCATGCCCCGCGCCAGATCACCGATAGACGTCAAATTCATCATCACAACCTCAACAGAGTGTTCATCAGTTCATCCACCACCGAGATGACACGGGCATTGGCGGCGTAGGCCTGCTCGATCTCCATCAGGCGCTGCAGTTCCTGGTCCGTATCGACGCCATCCTCGGCCTCAATCCGGGCCATTTCCAATTGGGCGCTGTTGGCGAAGGTCAGGCGCTGGCCGGCGGTGTGGGCGTTTGTCCCAGCTTTGGATGAAAGCGCCTCGGTCAGGTCAGAGGCGCGCATGGCACCGGGGCCGAAGGGCGATCCCGCAACTGGGCGCGCGTCGCTGAGAATGGCGCCAAAGGCCTGCAGCTGTGTAGCATCACCTGGATCGCCGGGGGCCACAGCACCCAGCCCGTCGCGCAGCCGCCAGCTGTCGCCGCCATTGTCCGGATCGACAATCGTGTTCAAGCTGATGCGTGAGGCCAGCCCTGCCAGGGCCGTCACATCGAACCGGTTACCTGCATCGGTGAACAGGCCCGCGTCGGTGGGCAGCGAGGTGGGGTCCAGACCGGGGGTTTCGAATCGTTCGATCAGATCCCGTGCGACGGAGTCCAAATTGGCCTGCGCTTCAACCGCCAACTCGTCGCGGATCTGGAACTGCGCCATCAGCGCGCCTCCACGTATTTGGGCAGTTTCGCCACTGGTGCGCACCGGGTTGCCGTTCATCTCCAACCCCGACAGCAGACCGTTGCCCACTGTCATATGGGGCTTAGTGTCGCTCGTGGTGGTAAAGGAAAACTGCGCCGCCGTGCCTTCCAGCAGGATCAGGCCGCCATCGGAATAAAGCGAGACCAGATCGTTCGCCCGTGGCACCGCGTTGACCGGCACCAATTCGTTGACCTGATCGATCAGCACCTGCCGTTGGTCCAGCAGGGCCCCGATGTCTCCGCCCGAATGTTTGACCGAGGGAATTCTGGCGTTGAGCTTCTCGATATCCTTGAGGGCCTGATTCAGGCTGTCCACCTGTTTGCCAATGGTGCGATCCGCGTCCGTGCGCAGTTGCCGCACGCCTTCGGAGGCGGATTTGATCCTGCTGGCCAGATCGCGACCGGTGCGGGCGACCTGATCCAACCGCTCGGACGAGTCGGGCAGGCTGGCCGCGGTGATCAGGCTGCCGTCGAAATCCGCCAGTTGGGCGGCAAGCGATGACAGATCGTCAGCTGTGCCGATAAAGCCTTCGACGCCAGCATGAAAGCTGGACACGGCGGTTTGGTAGGCAAGACTAGCGTCAGTGGCGCGGCGGTTGGCGGTCAGGACCGGATCCTGGTTGCGCAACACGCCAACCGTTCGCACCCCGTGACCCGAGATCGCATTTGTCGTCAGCTCCAGCGACCGGCGGGCAAAGCCGGGAGTCAGCGCGTTGGCGATATTGTCCGACACAACCGACGTGCCTCGGGCCGCAGCCGTCAGACCGCTTACTGCATTGTTGAATGCCGTCGTCATATTCATTAGACAGCCCCCCTTTCCGGGTCAAAACCCAAATCAGCGTTTGATGTTGGTGGTTTCCTGCAGCATCTCGTCGACCGTTTTGATCACCGTTGCGCTTGAGGAATAGGCGCGTTGGGTCTGAATCAATGAGGTCAGCTCGGTCGCGATGTCGGTGGTCGATTCCTCGCGTGCAAAGGACACCAGATCGCCGGTCGGCCCTTCGCCTGCGTTCCACAGGAAGAAGGTACCGCTTTCACGGGACGGCGCGTAGGTCTGGCTGTCCAGTGCGGTCAAACCGTTGGGGTTGGGTACATCCGCAAGCGGAATCTGGAACATGCGGCGGCTGACACCGGTGTCATAAAACGCGTAGACATAGCCATTCTCATCCACTTGAACGCTGGTCATCGTGCCTACGGCCGACCCATCTCGCGTGATCGAAACCGGAGCGAAAGTGTCGGACAGTTGCGTGATGCCATCGGCGTCGCCGATCTGGCCGATATTGACCTCCATCGGGCCACCGGCCACGTTCACCACAAGGCTGCCCGTGGTCGGATCATAAGCCCCACCAGATACGGTCGTCACACTTGCCAGCGTGCCGCCAGCGGTCCGGCTGTCCGTGAAGGTCAGGGTATATTCCCCGATCACCGCCCCACCCGACGCCGAATCGCGCAGGATCATGGTCCATTCATTGCTGCTTCCGGCTGCGGGAATGGTTGGCACAAGCTCGATATCGACGCTTTCGGACTTGCCCAGGTTGTCGAAATACTCAACCGACAGGGGCTGCGTATCACCCGGCGCGCCGGCATCGGTTGCCGTTGCCGGCAGGTTCATGCGCAGGTTCATTGCCGTGGTCGGAGAGCCGGACAGCTGATTGACGCTCAGCTGGATGGGTTCCAGTGCCGCCGGAGTGTCCCGTGGCACCGCCGGAATCGTTCCATCCGGATTGGTCCGCCAGCCCAGCAGGACAAGGCCGGATTCGGTAACCAGATACCCTTCTTCATTGGTGCGGAACGATCCGGTGGTGGTCAGCTGCATCTCATTCGATCCGCCTGCGATCTGCGAGCTTGGGCGCACCGGCAACATGCCCCGACCTCGCACGGCCAGATCGGTTGAGTTGTTGGTGGTCACCAGCGATCCGCGCTGGTCGATCAGCCGCTGGCTGGTGGTTCTGACCCCGCCCGCTGAATAGCTACCGCCCTGGCCCGACGTGACCATCGAATGAAAATCCGTCTCGACTCGCTTGTAGCCGAAGGTCGAAGAGTTCGCGATGTTGTCTGAGATGGTGGCCAGCCGGTTGGCGTTGGCCTTCAATGAGGCCACACCGGCATTCAGCGAGGAGGAAATCGTCATTAGCACGCCCTTCTGTTGCGTCAAACATTGATGCAACAGCTAACGTACTGCCCCTTAACAGCGCGCTAACAGGTAAAATGCCGTGTATCCTCTGGCCTTTAGGTCTCGCGCAGGAAGATGATCTCGATCCTGTTGTTGCGTACGGCCATCGGGTTTTCATTTGACAATTCCCGGTCAGCGTGTCCGGTGACGCGATCCAGCCGCGAAGTCTCAAACCCCTTATCTTCAAGCAATTGGCGCACCACCTGCGCGCGTGAGGTCGATATTTCCCAGGACGGATCGCGCGCCAAAACCACGGGCGAGGCGCTGACATGGCCTTCGACCGCCACGTCATTGGTCACCAGATCCGACGACCGCGCCACCAGCAGCGCCAGCGCTCGCATCATCGGTGTCGGTTCATCCGTACCCGATTCGAACAGCGGCTGATCCTCGGTGTCGAACAGCTCGACCACCAGACCTTCGTCGGTGACGCGCGTGACGATGTGTTTCAGAACCTTGTCCGAGACCATGCTTTCGCCGGTATGTCCCAGAAGCTGAGCCTCGAGCGTCGAGAAATCGTCGGACACTTCTTTGCCACCATCCGGATTAACCCCGATCGACCCGCGTGCCTGCCGGGCGACCGTGGGATGCCGTTTCGCCGCCCCCGAACCATCCATAACCATGGTCTTTTCGGAAAACATGTTGTTGCCACCAAAGGCGCCATCACCGCCACCTGAGACCGGATTCACCGGAATTGTCGGCGAGAAATAGTCCGCCAGCCCTTTGCGTTGTTTTTCTGTCGTTGCGTTCAGCAGCCACATCAACATGAAGAACGCCATCATGGCCGTGACAAAGTCGGCATATGCGACTTTCCACGCGCCACCGTGGTGACCATCGCCACCTGACACACGTTTCTTCTTGATGATGATTGGCGCCGCATTGGATTGCGCACCCATCTCCACCACCTTTTTTATCACCCGAGTACAGGTGTAGCCGGGCAGGTCTTAAGGTGGGCTTAACACTTAAAACTGTCCGGACTTCTCTCGCGCGGCAGGTTGGCGCTGGCCCGCCGCAGGATCAGTTGCAGGCGGTTGAAGCTGTTATTGATTCCATCGGTTTCAGGCTTGCCAAAGAAGGCATCCAGTTCCTCATGTACGCGAACGGCCTGATCCAGAAGCGGGTCTGCGCCCTCGGCATAAAGCCCGGCTTTTATCATCACTTCGGACTGCTCATAGCTTCCGACCAATTTGCGGGTTTCCGAGATCATTTGGTTTTCTTCGTCCGACGCCGCGTCGGGAAGGCTGCGCGAGACTGAGCGGCTGAGGTCGATGGCTGGAAACCTACCACGCTCGGCAATGTCACGGCTGAGCACTATATGGCCGTCCAACACGCCGCGCAGAATGTCGGCGACCGGTTCATCCATGTCCGACCCGGCGACTAGAACGCTGAACACGGCGGTAATGTCCCCCTGATCGGCAGTGCCGGGGCCAGCGCGTTCGCACAGCCCGGCAATCAGCGATGTGACCGACGGGGGAAAGCCGCGCAACGAGGGAGCTTCACCCATCGCGACGGCAATTTCCCGATGTGCCTCGGCAAAGCGGGTCACCGAGTCAGCCAGAAACAGCACGTTCCTCCCCAGATCACGCAGGTACTCGGCCACCGACATCGCCGACCAGGCGCAGCGCCGCCGCGCCAGCGCAGATTGATCCGATGTGGCCGCCACCACGACCGAACGTTTCATCCCTTCGGCCCCCAGCGCTTGCTCGACAAACTCGTTCACCTCGCGCCCGCGTTCGCCCACCAGTGCCACCACGACCGCATCCGCCTGCATCGATTTCGCCAGCGTTGCCAGCATCGTGGATTTGCCGACGCCCGAACCCGCGAACAGGCCAATCCGCTGCCCCTGCACTACGGGCAGCATGGTGTTGAGCATGGCCAGCCCGGTCTCCATCCGTGCACCAAGCGGTTTGCGTGCCACGGCCGGGGGCGGTGCGCGCATGATGTCCTGTTCCTGCGCACCCGACAGCAGGGGCTTACCGTCCAGCGGTTTGCCGAACGGATCGACCACGCGCCCCAGCCAATGCATGCCCGGCGCAAAAGCGGGTGTCTGGTCCAGAATCACCCGGTCGCCCAGACAGACCCCATCGGGGGCGGTAGTCGGCATCATGTGAATCACCTCAGCCTCAACATGCAGCACTTCGCCCGACAGATCTGGCCCGCTGCGCCGCCGCAGCGTCAGGTGGTCGCCGATCCGCGCCTGCCCCCCAAGCCTCTGTATTTCAATGACTCCCCGCGCCACGCCGGACACGCGGCCCATATGGCGCACGGCGGACAGACGGTCGAATTCGCATTTCAGAAGCATCGGGTCGAGATCGGACATCGTGGGTTCTCCAACGGGTTTCTGAAAACGCTTTCTAAAGGAATCGGGGTTAAGCCTTGATTGAAATTGATCGAGGGAGAAGCCCCGATGTTCTATGACCTGAACGTCTTTAAGACAGCGCACGCAATGGCAACTCATGCCGGGCAACGGCAGGCCGTCATCGCGCGCAATATGGCCAATGCGGATACGCCGGGCTACCAGCCGCGCGATATCGAGGCCTTTCAGAAAGCATTCGAAAATTCGGGCCGTGAAGTTGCCATGACAGCCACGCGGGCTGGTCACCTGAATGGTGCCTCGGGCCTTCAGTCCTGGGCCGAGTTTCAGACCGCGCCCTCGGGCGACCCCAACGGTAACGGCGTGTCCATTGAGGAAGAGATGTTCAAAGCGGTCGAGGTCAAGCGCCAGCATGACCGCGCGCTGACCATCTACAAATCCTCGATGAGCATTCTGCGCAGCAGTCTGGGCCGGTTATAAGGAGGCTGAAAGATGAGTGATTTTTCCCATTCCCTCGCCGCCTCGACCAGCGCCTTGCGCGCGCAATCTGCGCGGTTGCGGCATGTGTCCGAGAATATCTCGAACGCCGACACGCCGGGCTATCGCCGCAAAACCGTGCCGTTTGAAACGGTGCAAAAGAACGGGCGCGAAGTTGTGCAGACCGGGCGCGTCAAGCTGGACCACCGTGACGGGTCTCGGGTCTACGACCCCGGCCACCCGATGGCGGATGAAACCGGCCATTATCGCGGCTCGAATGTCGACCTGATGATCGAAATCGCCGACGCGCGCGAGGCACAGCGCAGCTACGAAGCCAATCTCAAGATGTTCGACCAGACACGTCAGATGTCGTCGAGCCTTATGGAACTCCTCAGAAAATAAAGGACACCAGAATGGATATCCGATCCCTGACCGCGGCTCAGAACTATGCCGTTGCGCGCCCGGCCACGCAGGCCGATCCCAACCACGCCGGACTGGCGCAGGGATTGCGCAACTCGTTTCAGGACTTTGCGGCAACGTTGAAACAAAGCGAGCAGGTGTCCCACGCAGCAATGACCGGGCAGGCCGACCCGCACGCGCTGGTTCAGGCGTTGGCGCAGACCGAGCTGGCCGTGGAAACGGCCGTGGTCGTGCGCAACAAGGTGGTCGAGGCCTATCAGGAAATCCTGCGGATGCCGGTCTGATGTCATGCTGAGCGAAGGTCTCTTCTATGACATCGTGCGTCAGGCGCTTTGGGTCGCGGTGATCACTTCGGTCCCGATCCTTGCAGTGGCGCTGGTGTCGGGCCTGATCGTCGGCCTGTTCCAGGCGCTGACCTCGGTACAGGAGATGACGCTGACCTTCGTGCCCAAGTTGATCGCCATTGTCATCGTGTTCTGGATTTCCATGGGCTTCATGACCCAGACACTTGTGACCTTCTTCACCACAACCCTCATCCCACTGATTGCAGGAGGCCGCTGATGGATACCGCCTATGTCACCCTGTCCCGCCAGTCCGGACTGATGAATGAAATGCGCCTAGTGGCGAACAACATCGCCAATGCCAGCACCACTGGGTACCGCGCGCAGGGTCTGGTGTTCTCCGAATTCGTCCGCGATCTGCCGGGCAACCCGTCCCTGTCGATGAGCCGGGCCGAGGCACGCAATACCTCGCTGCAGCAGGGCCTGTTGACCGAGACCGGAGGCCAGTTCGATTTCGCCATCGAAGGGGACGGATTTTTCATGGTCGAAACTGCGGCGGGCAACCGTCTGACGCGGGCGGGCGCCTTTTCCCCGAGCGCCGAGGGCGATCTGGTAACGATGGACGGCCACCGGGTGCTGGATGTGAACGGCGCGCCTGTTTTCATCCCTCCGGATGCTGCCTCAATTGATGTGGGCAGCGACGGCACGCTCAGTATCGAAGGGAAACTTCTGGGGCAGATCGGCGTCTACCGGGTGGCCGACCCCAGCACGCTGGTGCGCGAAGGCAGCACGCATTTCCGCGCCGAGGGTGAGATTGAGCCGGTGGAAAACCCGGTGGTTGTGCATCGTTTTCTCGAAGGGTCCAACGTCAACGCTGTTCATCAGGTGACCCGGCTAATCGAAATCCAGCGCGCCTATGAACTGGGGCAGAGCTTTCTGGAAACCGAAGACGAACGTCTGCGCGGCGCGCTCAAGGCGCTGATGCGCTGATTTGTGAAAAGGAGATTTGAACATGCGGGCTTTGAAAATCGCAGCAACGGGCATGACTGCGCAGCAGATGCGGGTCGAGACGATCTCGAACAATCTGGCGAACACGAACACCACCGGCTACAACGCGCGTCGGGCCGAGTTCGCAGATTTGCATTATCAGCAGATGGCGCGGGCGGGGACGGTGAATGCCAATGACGGCACGGTTCTGCCCACCGGGATTCAGTTGGGTCTGGGCGTGCGTCCGTCGGCCGTCACGGTGCAGCTGGCGCAAGGCGGGTTGTCGGCGACTGGCAATGATCTGGATGTCGCTATCGAAGGGCGCGGCTATCTTGAGGTGACGTTGACCAACGGTCAGTCCGGCTTTACCCGCGATGGTAGTCTGAAGCGCTCGGCCGAGGGGCTGATCGTGACGTCGGACGGATACGCAGTAGCGCCCGAGATCACCATTCCCGACGACGCGCACTCGATTTCCATCAACGCCTCGGGCGAGGTCTATGCCTATTTCGACGACGCGCCCGAGGGGCAGCTGTTAGGGGAAATCACGCTGGCCAGTTTTTCGAACGCCAAAGGGCTTGAGGCGATCGGCAGCAACCTGTTCAAGGAAACCGAAGCGTCCGGAGCGCCAGTGGTTGGTACTCCGGGTGAGGACGGGCTTGGCACCTTGCGGCAGGGTTATCTTGAGGACAGCTCGGTCGATGCGATCCGCGAGGTGACCGAACTGATCGAGGCACAGCGCGGATATGAGATGAACGCCCGGGTCATTTCCGCCGTCGATCAGATGATGGGCGCAACGACACAGGTGCGGTGATGCGGTTTCTGATCCTGGTACTGGGGTTGCTGATGCCGGTGTTCGCACTGGCCGATATTGTCGTGCCAACCCGCACCATCCGCGCCAAGGAAATCATCTCGGCCACCGATCTTGAGATCAAGGCACAAAATGTGCCCGGAGCGGTGGCCGACCCCGAATTACTGATCGGGCATGAGGCCCGTGTCGCGCTTTATCCCGGGCGTCCGATCCGCGATGGGGATGTCGGCGCGCCGGCATTGGTGGATCGTAACGATCTGGTCGTCCTGATCTTCGACCGCAATCCGCTGTCGATCACAACAGAAGGTCGCGCGCTGGGGCGCGGGGCCGCCGGGGAGCGCATCCGGGTCATGAACCTGTCCTCCCGTACAACCGTGACTGGTCTTATCCGGCCCGACGGCCAAATCGAGGTGAAATGATGTCAGCTCTTTCGAAATCTCTTTTGCTTACGGTTCTTGCCGTGTCGGCCTGCGGTCGGGTGGATCATCTGGGTAAGCCGCCCAGTTTCACCCCGAATGAGGACTCGCCCGAACATGTCGCCATGTTGTGGCCGGGCCTGCCGTTGCACACGCAACCGCAGCGCAACGTCGACCGGTCCTCGTTGTGGAGTGGTGGCCAGCAATCGCTGCTGGGGGATCAGCGGGCGATCAAGAAGGGTGACATCCTGACGGTTGTGATCGAACTGGACGAAAAGGCCGAGTTCTCGAATGATACGGAACGCTCGCGCTCGGCCTCGGAAAGCCTGGGGATCGTCGGCCTGTTCGGCCTGCCGCAACGTGCGGACAAACACCTGCCGGAAGGCGCATCGCTTGCGGATGCGGTCGAGATCGACTCGTCTTCGGAAAGCACGGGCGAAGGATCGGTGAAACGTAAGGAGAAGCTGACCCTGCGGGTGGCCGCCACCGTGGTCGACGTGTTGCCGAACGGAGTGCTGTCGATCTCGGGCTCGCAGGAACTGCGCGTGAATTTCGAACTACGCGAGCTTCTGGTCGCAGGTTATGTGCGGCCGCAGGACATCTCTCGCCAGAATGAGATCACCTATGACAAGATCGCCTCGGCCCGCGTGTCTTATGGTGGGCGAGGACAGATTACCGACGTGCAGCAACCGAGATACGGCCAGCAGATTTTGGATGCCGTGTTGCCGTATTAAGGAGCAATGTGATGAAGAAATTGTTGCCCGCCGTTTTTCTGCTGCTCGGTCTTGGAGCCGGTATCGGTGCTGGCGTCATGTTGTCACCTTCGGAAACGAAAGAGATCGCAACGCAGGAAAAGGCGGAAAAACCCAAGGAGAAATCCCCCGAAGCCAAGGATAAAAAGGCGGAAAAAACCGACGAACCGAGCGACTATGAGTACCTCAAGCTGACCAAGCAGTTTGTAGTTCCGGTTGTTGACTCCGAGCGTATCGAGGCGCTGGTCACCATGTCGCTGAGCCTCGAGATCACCCCCGGCATGACCGAGGCTTTCTACGCGGTCGAGCCAAAGCTGCGCGACGGGTTTCTGCAGGTCATGTTCGACCACGCAAACATGGGCGGTTTCGACGGCGCTTTCACAGAATCCGATAACCTGAAAGTGCTGCGCAAAGCACTGCTTGAGACGGCGCGCCGGGATCTGGGGGATGACGTCTCTCAGGTTCTGATCATGAGTGTCAGTCGTCAGGACGTCTGATCCGGACAGCCCCGTGCCCGGAGACCACTAGACCGACGGTTTCTTGTTCCGCGCGCATTTGCGAGCTTCTTTCCGGGCCGCTGAAAGGTTCGCCACAGCCTGCTGGCGGCCAAATGCCGTGCGCAACGCTGCCATCGCCGCCAGTTTTTGTGCCCGCAGCCGGGCGAGATCCATGTTCAGCTGGCGGCGTGTGGCCGATTCCCATCCATTCCACAGAACGTCCGTGCCGGTGACGCGGTATCCTTTGGCCAAGGCGCTGACCTCGCGGGATTGCTGCACCTGATCATCCAGCCGCGCCAGTTGCTGTTGCACCCTTGCCTCGGCTTCGATCAGCGGGCGCAGGGCGTTGTACTCCTTCTGGAACGCAACGTCGGTGGCTTTTTCAAGGTCTGAAAACTCGTCCTGTCTCATCTGATCTGTCCCTTTGCCCGTTTGCGCATCGCCTCGGCAAACCGGATTGCGGCGGCCACGGGGCGATAGTGTTCTTCGGCGATTTCCTGTCCGATCTCGACGGCTGCATGAAGCGCGCGCGCAGTGGGCGGATCGGAGTGAAGGGGAACTCCGGACTCGGCGGCCCGTGTACGGATCGCGGCGGCCACTTCGTCTACGCCCTTGGCAACGCAGACCGGCGCCGAGTCCGCCGTTCGAGCCCATTTCAACGCCACCGCAAAATGAGTCGGGTTGACGATCACCACATCCGCCGATGGCACATCCGACATCATCTGGTTCGTCGCGATATCCTGCGCCCGCTGACGGCGTTGCTGTTTCATATGCGGGTCGCCTTCGGCATCTTTGGTTTCGTCCTGAATCTCTTTGCGCGACATCCGGTTTTTGCGCATGTGTTCGGCGTATTGCCACAGGTAGTCCACCACCCCGATCGCCAGAGCCACGGTGATGACAATGAACAAAAAGCGAAACAGCAGGTTCATCATCAGCATCACCGAGGATCGTGCGGGGGCCGCGCTGGCCAACAGGATCTCGCTCAGATTCGCGCGCAGGAATAGAGCTAGGCAGGTGCCGTAGATCGCCAGTTTCACAAAGCTTTTGGCAAATTCGAACAGGCCCCCGCGTCCGAACTTGTTTTTAGCGTTCGACAGGATCGAGATGCGGGACAGCTTCGGTTTCAGCTTGCTGGGTGCAAAGATCAGCGCGCGCTGGGCGATCAGGCTGAGCAATACGGCACTGGCGGGCAGGGCGAACAAGACCGAGACCGACAGCAAGGCGGTTTTCAGCATTCCGCCAACCGGGCTGGCGGCCGGGCCGTCGGTCACCAACGGGGCAAATGTATCGGCCTGGTCGATCATCACGAAAAACAGGGTGCCCAAGTGCTGGACGCTAAACTGGCCAGCCGCGAACAATGCAATGAGAAATCCGGTATAGGCGGCCACAACGGACAGGTCGTTGGATTTGGCAACTTCACCCTTTTCCCGCGCTTTCTGAAGCTTCTGCGGTGTCGGGTCATAGGATTTGTCACTGTCGTCATCTGATCCGCTCATCGTGTGCCCTCAAGCGGGTTCACCATGTAGGTGAACAGGGCGTCGGACCACACAGACAGGATCAGAGGGGTGCCCGCGAATAGCAGGAACAGCCCCGCAAAGGTGATGGCGGGGGCACCGACAAAGGACACCATCAGCTGCGGCATCGCTCGGTTGATGACGCCCAGCGCCAGGTTGTAGATCAATGAGGCCATGACAAACGGCATGGCCAGCTCAAAGGCCATGCCGAAACTGCGCGCGATCTGCTGCACGCCCCATTGCGACAGGTCAGGCGCCATCGGGGCCATACCCGTCGGAAATAGGGTGTAGCTGTGGATCAGAAACTCAGCGACGCGAATGTGCAGGCCCAAAAGCATCGCAAGGGTCAAGCCCGACAAGGTCAGCAGGTATCCCATCGCAGGGACCGGGTCGGCTGCGGCTCCGCCCAGAATTTGAGACAGCGAAGTCGCCTGCGCCGCGATCGACCCGGCCGATTGCAGGGCCAGTACGAACATGCGCAGGCCCAGGCCCAATACCACGCCGATCAGCGCCTCAACCATAATCATCCGCGCCATTGGAAACAGGTCGGTCGCAGTGCCCGCTACCTGCACTGCAGGCGCCACGATCAGCGTAAACGCCACTGCGATCCCAAGTTTGACGCGGGTCGGGATGCTGCGCTCTCCGAAAGCCGGCAGCAATGAGACCATGGCGGAGACGCGCAGGAAAATGGCAAACAGGTGCCACAGACCCTCGCCCAACTGGGGCAGAAGCTCTGGCGGCAGCGCGATCACGCGGGCACCGTTCCGACCAGCGCAGGGCGTGCCTCGAGCCCGATTTCCTCGAAGGACAGGACCGGGTTGGCGATCCCGCGCGCGTGCATGATGGTGCGCAGCAGCCTGCGCCGCCGGGTCGAGGTAACGACGGCCGGAAACACCCCGTGATCGGCAGACTGCGCGACACTGTTGACCACGCCATCGGCCAGCTTGTTAAACAGGTTCGGCGGCAATGCGACGTCCAGACCGGCATTCGGCGCGTCGATCTGATAGGTGGCGAAGGTGTCTTCCCATTCCGGCGCCAGCTGGATCAGGGGGATTGAGCCATCTTCGCGTTTCATCTCGGCCACCAACTGGAACCCCAGCCGTTGCCTGACCAACTCGCAGATACCTTGGGGCTGGGTTGTGGTCAGGCGCGCCTCGGCCACGCTTTCCAGGATCAGGGCCATATTGCGGATTGAAACGCGCTCGTCCAGCAACAGCCGCAGAACTGCGTGCAAAGTGTCGATCGGTACCTTGTCGGGGATCAGCTCGTCCAGCAATTTGCGGTTGGCCTCGGCGCGAACCGTATCGCTGAGCCGCGTCATCTCGGACAACAGGCGGCGCAGGGATTTCAAGGTCAGCAGGCGCGAGAAGTTCTGTTTGATGATCTCCAGCAGGTGGGTCGCCAGAATCTCGGGCGGAGAGACAATAGTTGCCCCGCTCATCGCTGCAGCCTCCTGATCCTTGGGTAGGATCCAGCGGGCCGGGGCACCATATACCGGCTCGGTCACGTCATTGCCTTCGGGCAGCATATCGCGATCTTCCTGCACAAGTGCCAGCACCAGATCAGGGTTCAACACGCCACGCGCCTGCTCGACCCCCTGCACCTTGACCACATAGGTGCCCATAGGCAGATCCGCGCGGTCGGTCAGGCGGATATCGGGCAGGATCAGGCCAAAGCTTGAGGCGACATAAGTCCGCATATTGGCGATCCGCGCGTCCAGCCCGGTGCCGGGGTTCAGGACCATGCCGACCAGATCAGGGGCAAACTCCAGATGCACGTCGTCCAGATCCAGAATGTCGCCGATGGCCTGCGAGACCGGCGTTTCATCCCGCGGCGCGGGGTCCATCGCAGCCTCTTCCCCGGCCTTTTGTTTGCGGTGCACGTTGAAGGCGGCGTAGCCCAGCACGCCCGCGCCCAGAATGAACGGCAGAAAGGGCAGGCCGGGCACCAGAGCAAACAGCACCATCAGGATCGCAACCGTTCCCAGCGCCGCCGGGTGTTTTCCCAACTGCGAGAAAATCGCGTTGTCGGTAGCCCCTTGGGTGCCGCCGCGCGCCAGCAGCAGGGCGGAAGCGATGGAAATGATCACTGCCGGGATTTGCGACACCAGCCCATCGCCAACGGTCAGGATGGCATAGGTCTCGAATGCCGAAGAGATCGGCATCCCGTGCACGATCACGCCCATGATCAGACCCATGACAAGGTTCAGCAGGGTGATTAGAAGCCCGGCCACCGCATCGCCCTTGACGAATTTCGATGCGCCATCGAGCGAACCGAAAAAGGTCGTCTCCTGCTGTTCGCGCTCGCGCCGTTCCTTGGCTTGCTGGTGGTCGATGGCGCCTGCCGACATGTCGCTGTCGATGGCCAGCTGTTTGCCGGGCATACCGTCCAAGGCGAACCGCGCGCCAACCTCGGCCATGCGGGCGGCCCCTTTGGTGATGACCATGAAGTTCACGATCAGCAGCACGCCGAACACCACGAGCCCCAGAAAGATACTGCCGCTCATGACGAAATCGGCAAACCCTTCAATCACGTCCCCGGCAGCGTTGGGTCCGGTGTGACCCTGACCGATGATTAGTTTGGTCGAGGATACGTTCAGCGACAGCCGCAGCATCAGCGAGGCCAGCAGGATCGTCGGGAAAGACGAAAAATCCAGCGGCCGTTCGATGAATAGCGTCAGGGTAAAAATCAGGATCGCCAGCGCGAAGGACGCCGCCAGCCCCACATCCAGCACCCAGGCGGGCATTGGCAGGATCATCATCACGATGACCGTCATCAGCGCCAGCGCGAGCAGAACGGTAGGGGAGAACAGGGAACGGGCGTCGATCTTTGGCACGCGGGTCTCCTAGTTGAACGAAATAAATGCGGTAGCGGTGCCGGAGGGTGGGACCAGCGACCCCAAAACGCTGCCGGATTGCGGCAGGTTGACCGGGAACAGTGGGGTCGCGTCGGTGGTGAACGAGTCACGTGCCACCCTTTCCGGGGTGACGGGCAGGGTCTGGTCCAGTTGCGCCAGAACGGTCAGGTAACGATCGGAATAGGCGTTGGCCAGCGACGGTGTGCGCGAATGATAGGCTCCGACAGCGGCGGGCCATGAGCCCAGTTCGGCATAAAGGTCTTTCAGGAATCGGGCTGCGTAGGTGGCGTTTACATCCGGGTCGAACATGGCGTCGATCGACCGGAACTCTTTGCCATGCCAGCGGTAATTAATCTGAAAGCAGCCGATGTCAAAGCTGCGCTTGCCTGCTTTGAAGATGCTGAAAACGTAGGACTTGGCCTCAAATTCTGAGGTGAACCAATACCCCTGCCCTTCGACATTGATGGTCCAGGGCCAGGGTTCCAGACGCTCGTCCCGCAGGCGCCCGGTTTCCACCCGTGCAATTGCGCGCAGAACGTTCAGCGGAACGCCTTCAGACTGCGCGGCCCGTCGCGCGGCTGAGTCGCAAACCCCAGCCACGCGGGCATCGGGCATGGCAAAACCCTGTTGCGTCACGCAGAGCGCAAGAAAACTCAGGCCAAAGATCAAACGATGGGGCATTCTGCCGGTCCGGGATTCTGATCAGTCCCGGCCAAGCTAGCCCCGCTTCTGTTTACAGAGAGTTATCAGCCACCTATTTTCGGTCGATCCGGCGACCGAAGACAACGCTGGTATTGGTACGCAGAACGCCGGGTATCTTGGCCAGGTCATCGACCAGGATGTCCAGATCCTCGATCCTTGGGGCCTCGGCCGATAGCAGGAGGTCGAACTCGCCATTGATCGACAGGCAAAGCTTGACCTCGGGATAGGCCTCGAGCCTTTTGATGATGCGCGTTGTCTCCTTTTGCTGCACTTCCAGCAGCACGACAACCTGAACGCGGGGGGCATCCTCGGAGCTGTTCAGGATCACCGAGTATCCGGCAATCACACCGCTTTCTTCCATCCGGCGAATACGCTCATGCACGGTGGTCCGGGCCACGCCCAGTTTCGCGGCGACTTTCGAGGTCGTTTCGCGGGCGTTGTGTTGCAATGCGGCGATGATGCGGCGGTCTAGCTGATCCATGATCCCCAAGGTGTAATGCACAGGAGCCGGGAGGCTCAAGGCGTGTCAGCGCGTTCTTTTGACATAGCTTTCCGGCCAGGGCGCGGCCAGATCAGGGTAACAGCCACAAGTCCCGGCGATGCGATCAGAGCCACGCAGACAAGTGTGATAGCGGCACTGAATGTCGTCATCATCCAGCCCGCGAACGGATACAGCACCAACCAACAGGCGTGGGACAGCGTGAACTGGGCGGCGAACACTGCCGGTCTGTCCTCGGAGCTGGCGGAGCGGGTCAGAAGACGGCCCGAAGGGGTCAGCGTTGCGGAATAACCGAAACCGACGCAGGCCCAAAGCACCGTCAGTACGGACAGCGAGACCTCGGTGAAAGCAAAAAAAACCGCAGCTATTCCCATGGCGAAGGTCCCGAATGTGGCTCCGGTCAGCATGATGCTGCGGTCTTCGTAGGTGTTCAGCGCCTTGGGCAGGACGAACGCGGCCAGCATCGAGCCGCCGCCAAACCCGGCCAGCGCAATGGCCACCGCGCTTTCGGACAAGCCCAAATCGGCGCGGACGAGTACCACGGTGTTGACGATGATCATCGCGCTGAGCGCTGCCGCTGTCCATGTCAGGGCCAGCAACCCGCGCAGACGCGGCGTGTTCAGATAAAGGCGTATGCCATGTGTTGTGCGGTCATAGATGCCCCGGCGTTGCGTTGGTTTGGGGGAAGGCAGGGCGACCGACACCACAAGAAGGGCCGAGGCGATGAATCCCATACCGGTTCCCCAGAACAGGCTGTCAAAGCTGACGACCAGCAGCAGCGCGGCGGCCAGCGCCGGGCTCAGAAGGCTTTCCAGATCATAGGCAAGCCGCGACAGGGACAAGGCCTTGGTATAATCCTGTTCATCGGTCAGTACGTCCGGAATGGTGGCCTGAAAGGCAGGGGTGAATCCGGCCGATGCTGATTGCAGAAGGAAGATCAGCACATAGACCTGCCAGATCTCGGTCACAAAGGGCAAACAGACCGCAACCAGCGCGCGTATCAGATCCAGCGCCACCAGCAACCGGCGGCGATCCAGCCGTTCGGCAAAGGCTGCCGCGATGGGGGCGATGGTCACATAGGCGACCATCTTGATCGTCAATGCCGTGCCCAGAACCATACCCGCCGCGTCTCCGGCCAGATCATAAGCCAGCAGGCCCAGCGCCACCGTCGCCAGTCCGGTGCCGGTGAGAGCAACCAGTTGGGCCGCCAGCAGGTGACGATACGTTTGATTTCGCAGAACACTCAGCATTAGCCGGTTGGACCTTTTGATAGTTTGAGCCCGCCCCGGAGCCCCATGTGACCCGAAGTGTTGCGCCCGAATCCATTTTCCCGCCAATACCTTCGGGGTCAAGAAATCCGCGCAACTTGGCCGCATTCTATTGATAGCGTTGAGTTCGGGGATCAAACCTCCTATCTCGGGAGCAATACCGGACAAAGGAAGACCCGCGTGGCAAACCATCTCTATAAAAACGACCTGCCAGACGGGTTGGACCTGGGCCCTGTTGTGGCTATTGATTGCGAAACCATGGGGCTGAACCCGCATCGCGACCGCCTGTGCGTGATCCAGATGTCAGGCGGCGACGGCAACAGCCATATCGTGCAGGTGGAAAAGGGTCAGGCGCAGGCGCCGAATCTGTGCGCCATGCTGGAAAACCCCGATGTGCTGAAGCTGTTCCATTTCGGCCGGTTTGACATTGCCGCAATGTACCACACCTTTGGCGCATTGGCCGCGCCGGTTTATTGCACCAAGATCGCCAGCCGTCTGGTACGCACCTATACCGACCGCCACGGTCTTAAAAACCTGTGCCAAGAGCTGATCGGGGTCGATATATCGAAGCAGCAGCAGATGAGCGACTGGGGCGCCGAGACCCTGACCGACGCACAGCTGGACTATGCCGCTTCGGACGTACTGTACCTGCACCAATTGCGCGAGGCGCTGGATGGGCGTCTGGCCCGCGAAGGTCGCACTGAAATGGCGCAGGCGTGTTTTGACTTCCTGCCGACGCGTGCGAAACTCGACCTCGCAGGCTGGCCCGAAACGGATATTTTTGCGCACTCATGACCGATATCGAAGCATTCCTGAGAACCGCCCGGCAGGTCGTCACCGACGAGGCCCGTGCGCTGGACGTTCTGGCAGACAGTCTGGACGAGCACTTTGCCGAGGCCGTGCAACTGATCCTGCAGGCCCCGGGACGGATTATCATCAGTGGCATCGGCAAGTCTGGCCATATCGGCCACAAGATTGCCGCGACCCTGGCCAGCACCGGCACACCTGCCTATTTCGTGCACCCGGCCGAGGCCAGCCATGGCGATCTGGGGATGGTGTCGAAAGGCGATGTGGTTC
The DNA here is from genome assembly GCF_056542405.1 of Ruegeria sp. AD11(2025). Classification (NCBI taxonomy): domain Bacteria; kingdom Pseudomonadati; phylum Pseudomonadota; class Alphaproteobacteria; order Rhodobacterales; family Roseobacteraceae; genus Ruegeria; species Ruegeria sp. AD11(2025). The sequence continues at coordinate 59,999 of NZ_JBQFZU010000015.1, forward strand.
TGGCGATATCGAATTCGGGCGAGGCACCGGAACTGGTGAACCTTCTGGCCTTTACCCGCCGTTTCGGTATCCCGCTGATCGGGTTGTCCAGCAAGCCGGAAAGCACCCTAATGAAACAGGCCGATGTGCATCTGCTGATCCCGTCAATGGGTGAGGCTTGTGGCTTTGGCATGGTGCCCTCGATTTCGACCACGCTGACACTGGCAATGGGCGACGCGCTTGCGATTGCCCTTATGAAGTATCGCGATTTCAAACCCGAGGATTTCCGCGCCTTCCATCCCGGCGGCAAACTGGGGGCGCAGCTTTCCACCGTGCGAGACCTGATGCACGCCGATCTGCCCGTGGTATCCACCGGCACCCCCATGAGCGAGGCGCTGCTGGTCATGAGTCAGAAGAGCTTTGGCGTCGTCGGTGTGACTGATGAGGCGGGCCGCCTGATGGGGATCGTCACCGATGGCGACTTGCGCCGGAACATGGAAGGGTTGTTGAACAAGACCACCGACGAGGTCATGACCCGCAACCCGCTGACCATCGCGCCCAACGCCATGGCGGAAGAGGCTGTGGCGATCATGAACGACCGCAAGATCACGTCGCTGTTCGTGGTCGACCCCGAAACGCAGGGCCCGGCGCAGGGGCTGCTGCATATACATGACTGCCTGCGCGTCGGTCTGGGCTAGGTGGAGGGTCGCACGGTGGACGGACATTCACGCATGGTTCAGTTCTTCAAGGTGGTGCTGCCTTTGGTAGCCATCCTGATGCTGTCCACCGTTTTCCTTCTGTCGCGCAGTATCGAAACCAATGTCAGTGTCCCGTTTACTCAGCAGGACATTGATGAACGGTTAGCCGATCAGGTGGTGACGCAGCCGAATTATCGCGGCACCACCCGCAAGGGCGAAGAGGTTCAGATCGAGGCGATCCGGGCAACGCAGGGAAGGGAAGGCTCAATTCCGACCGCAGCCGAGTTCCGTGGTCGCATGAACCTGTCCAGTGGCGGCGTTATTACGCTGGATTCCAACTCGGGCATGATCCGGCCAGACAAGAACACGGCCACCTTTGTCGGTGATGTCGTCATCACTTCGACCGACGGCACGGAAATCACGACCGACCTGCTGAACACGTCACTGGACGAAATCCGGGGTGACGCGCCAGGGCAGGTCAACGGAACCGGGATTATCGGTAATTTCACTGCGGGAAGCATGACTTTTGGTACCGAAAAAACCGACGGACCAGTGCATATTCTTTTTACAGATGGCGTGAAGCTGGTATACGAGCCTGAAAAAGCAGAAAGATAACCGGTGTTCGATTTACGATTTGCCCCACTTTGCCTCTTATTGACGCTTGGCGCCTTTTCAGCGGCGGCGCAGGAGACACAGGTTGCGTTTGGCGCGACCCAGGCCGATCCGAGCCTGCCGGTTGAGGTGACTTCGGAAAAGCTGAATGTCAATCAAGAGGATGGATCGGCCGAGTTTCTGGGCAATGTGATCGTCATTCAGGGCGAAATGCGCCTGACCGCTGAACGGGTGCTGGTGATTTACAATCAGGATCGCTCGGGCATCGAGCGGATGGAAGCGACCGAGGATGTGGTTCTGGTCAGCCCGCCCGACGCGGCCGAGGGCGACTGGGCCGAATACACCATCGATTCCGGTGTAATCGTGATGAAGGGCAACGTGCTTTTGAACCAAGGCCCCAGCACCATTAGCGGTGATCAGATGAATGCCGACCTGACCGCAGGTACCGCGACGATGACCGGCAACGTCAAAACCATCCTGCAACAGGGCAACAACTGATGGCGCGCCCCGAACTGACCGTGGCCGAGGGCAATTCCGGTCTCAGGATCGAAAGGCTGCGGAAATCCTACCGCAAGAAAACGGTGATCCGGGATGTGTCGATGACGCTGGGCCGGTCCGAAGTTGTGGCGCTGCTGGGTCCGAACGGGTCGGGCAAGACGACCACATTCTACTCGGTCGCCGGGCTTGTCTTCCCCGAAGCTGGAACGGTCACGATCGACGGGCAGGTGGTGACAACATTGCCGATGTATCGCCGTGCGCGTTTGGGTATCGGCTATCTGCCGCAGGAGATGTCGATCTTTCGCGGCATGAGCGTCGAGGACAACATCGCCGCCGTTCTGGATATTACGGTGCGTCACGCCCATCGTCGCAAGGAACGGCTGGAAGAGCTGTTGTCGGATTTTTCGATTGAACACCTGCGTCGGGCGCCAGCCCTGGCCCTGTCGGGGGGTGAGCGCCGCCGCGTCGAGATTGCCCGCTGTCTGGCTGCAGATCCGAAATATCTACTTTTGGATGAACCTTTTGCGGGTGTTGATCCGATCAGCGTCGGCGATATCCGCCACCTTGTCGCGGATCTGAAAAAGCGGGGCATCGGCGTCCTGATCACCGACCATAACGTGCGGGAAACGCTGGATATTGTGGACCGGGCCTATATCCTGCATGACGGGCAGGTGTTGATGTCCGGAACTCCGGACGAAGTGGTCGAAAACGAGAACGTCCGCCGTGTCTATCTGGGCGAAAATTTCCGGATTTCATGAGCTTGCGCAGGAATGCGCCGAATGCATGACGGAAATCACGTATATACACGTCTGTTTTGATTGACTCTTCCGCCGTCTCTTGCCTCAATTGGGTCATGGCATTTCTTCGGTTCCCGTCTGGATCAGGATGCCCCTTCATCGAAGGGGAAACGGTGCGGCTACCGCAGGAAATGTCTCTACCCCCCACCCGATAAAAAACAAGCGCGTCGCGTTACGTGACGTCAGAATGGGTGTGAATTGTGAAGGAGATCACATGCGTTACCAAATCAGCGGAAAACAGATCGACATCGGCGAAGCACTTCAGACCCATGTGCAGACCGAACTGGGCGAGGTCGTGGGCAAATATGCCCAGCGTCCGACCGATGCCAATGTCGTCTTTTCCCGTTCTGCGCATGAATATGTATGCGAAACCACCGTACATCTTTCCACTGGCCTGACGGCGCAGGCCAAGGCCCACGCAACCGAAATCTACGCAGCGTTTGAGGGCTGCTGCGACAAGATGGAAACCCAATTGCGCCGCTACAAACGCCGTCTCAAGGATCACCACAAGGATCGGTCCGAGCCGGTTGAACTCTTTGGCGCTTCCTCATATATCCTCGCCTCTGACGAGTCGGAGTCTGCAGCGGAACCGGATTCTCTGCAGCCGATGATCGTGGCTGAGATGGAAACCAAGATCCCATCGCTGAGTGTTGGTGAAGCCGTTATGCAGATGGAACTGGCCGGCGCCCCGGTGCTGGTGTTCCGGAATGAAAACAAGGACGGATTGAATGTCGTGTACCGCCGGGATGACGGCAACATCGGCTGGATCGATCCGTAACAGGCAAGAATAGCAAAGGCACGCCCCTGCGACCTGCGGGGGCCTCGCCATGGAGCGTAATCATGGAGCTTTCGAGCATACTGAAGCCCGAAGCAGTGCGTGTATTGTCCGCCGCATCCAGCAAGAAACGGCTGTTTCAGGAAATTGCCGATGTGGCCGAGGCGACATTGGGTCTTGGGGCCCAGATCGTTGTTGACGGTCTACTGGAGCGGGAAAGCCTGGGGCCCACCGGTGTGGGCCATGGTGTGGCGCTGCCGCACGCCCGAATGGCCGAGCTTGAGGCTGTTGCCGGCGTCTTCGTAATGCTGGAAAAACCAATCGATTTTGGCTCGGTCGACCGTCAACCGGTTGATATCGCCTTTGCGCTGTTCGCGCCGGAAGAAGCCGGGGTGGATCACCTGAAGGCGCTGGCGCTGGTGTCACGAACCCTGCGCGACACCTCGGTATGCACGAAATTGCGGGCCAATCCTGATCCGGTCAAACTGTATGCCATTCTGACCGAAGCGCAGTCCATGCAAGCGGCCTAAGTCTCTGTGGGCAAGAAATAGGCCCTTGGTTCTCCGTGACGCATTTCGTGCGGTGGGAATTTGACAAGGTGCTCCGTATCGAAGGGGCGTAGGCTGCCAGCCTTAGGGAAAGATACTTACCGGAGGAGTCGGGTAAGACTTTCGCTCACTTGATCATCGACAGAATAGCAACCCGCAGAAACCTGTCGGGCGCTGTTGTTCGCGATGTCGGCTGTGCGCAACGACGCTGCCCTTCGCTGTACCACGCACAAAGACCTGCTTCATCCCGTATGCTTTTGTTTCAGGTCGAATATGGATCGGCCATGAAACAATCTCATATGTCAGTATCGGCTTGTTCAGCCTTGCCAAGTTTTTTGTGTGGAACATTCGGCGTAGATGCCAACGCCCACTTCAACTAGAAGATCACTTCCACGAAGGGCGCAGTGCTAGTGAGCCTCCGCGAGGTGGTTCTTCGACAGTTCAGCCGCTCCGGCCGATGACAAGGAACCAGTCGAAGACCAGTACAGTGGCAAGCGGCGGGAGCTGACTTGCCCAGATTGTTCGATTCAGCGCATCCTGACAGTATTATGTCTCTAGGGTCTGACAACGTTGAACGGCATCTCGAACGTATCCGAACGCTGACACAGGCAGCGCGTGGTATCTGGTTCACATATCTCAGTGTCCTCACCTTGGTCGGCATTTCGCTTCTTGGCCTCGACGACGCCGATTTCTTTGCGCTTGACCGAAACGTCGATCTACCGATTGTCGGTGTCGCTTTGCCCGTGATCCCCTTTCTGTTCTTTGGTTCGGCGCTGGTCACGATGACTTATGCCTACATGCACATTACGCTGGAGCAGTTGTAGGCAGCGCTGGGTCAGGTGCGGACGCAGATCGACGGTGAGCCACTGACGACCCGCGTGCCGCCTTGGTTGGTGGTCGGCGCGGCGCTTTTAGTGCGTCGACGGCTTCGCCGCGAGGAGCTTTCGCCCGCAGGGGTGGGAATGCTGGGCAGGGTGGGAATGGTGGCGGCCTGCCTTACATTTACTGTGTCGCTGGTGCCGACGCAGTGGGATCCGTTCGATCCTAAAGTTACCCGGTATCCCGATGACCCGACGGCCATACAGCGGGTCGGGAATTGGTTTCGACCTGCTGTGGCCGATTTGTCGGGTGCCCGCTGACGACAATGACGCCGGCTTGGAGCCGTCACGACGATGCGCTCAGAATTTTCCGGCGGGACTGGTGCGCTGACGTGCCCGATCCCGGTTGCTTTGGGGAAAGGCTTGGAGAACGAAGAGCTGAAAGGAGCCTTCGACGCCGCACGTGCGCAGGAGATTGCGGTAATGACGAAGCCCGAGCTAAGCGGACGGCATATGGATCATGCCAACTTTGTCGCCGCGTTCCTGCCCGGACTGATAATTCGAGATTTGGAACGCCGCAGCGGTTTCCCTGAGGGCAGTCTCCATAAGGTCGATGATAAACGCCTCGGTCACCTTCTGCGCATCCGTTGCTGGGTCGAAGCGCCCGGCAAACATGCCGTTGTTTTTGAGCTGCTCCCGCGCCTCGCGGTATTCCCTCACTTTGCCGAACTTCTCCGGCTTACCCCAGACATCAGATTGTGCGTTGGTCGGACCAGTCATGCGGATCGTTCTGGTAAGCAAATACGCGGGAGACACGGCGGTGATTCCTGTCGGCGCCGGCGAGTTTGCAGGCACCCGGCCCATGCATTTCAACGAGATCAAAATGTTCCGGCGTCAGGTCCGGTCACCTTTTGTCGTATCTGGACTTGTGTGTGCCACGATCGGTTGGCGGCTGTCCGATGTTCGAACGGTTCGGGCTTCCCGCACGAGTTGATGCGATGTTGTCCCGCGCTCGGTTAGAGCTGCGAAGGCTTGATGTTGAATGTTGCCAAGCCTGCCATCAAAACCTCGGATATCCGCGGTTCTGCCTTGAGCCGTTTTCCGACCAAAAACCAGAATAGCCATATAGGTTGAAATCTATACGGACATTTGCCCGCGATCTCCGCCCTGTTCGAAGGTAAAGCTCGTGATCAAAGGATATTGGTTGTATTCCTGAGAACAGAAGAAGAAATGTCTGAGATTTTGGGTTTTCTTCGTTCAAGCGGGTAGGTCTCAAATCCGAGAAAAAAATGTCTCGGATGTCCGGTATCTGTCTCCGCCTTTGACTACCGCGATTTTTGGAACAAAAGAAAATTCCTGCCGCGCGTCGAGCGACAGGGTTGTGTCTTCCAGACTCCCACCGCAGGGACTGCGTCAGGTTCTCCGGGGGTTTTTGTGTTTTCGGATGGTGCTGCGGTTACCCGCCCGCGCCCATTTCCAGTGTCCACCAGATTTTACCGCCACCCTCCTGATGCCAGGCAAAGCCCATCTGCGAAGCCTTGGGGTCCATGATCACCGAACGCGGGCCGGGTTCCTGCATCCAGGCGGCCAGAGTTTCGGTCTCGGTTTCATAGGTTTCGGAAATCGCTTCGCCGAGGAAAGTGCCGTAATAGCCGACGCGCTGAGCCCGATCGATCGGCGATGAGCCATCCGACCCAAAGTGCCAGGGGCGGTTCTGGCGCGCCATGTCCTTGGCATGCGTGGCCGCAGCGGCGTTTAGTTGCGAATTCAGCTGCACCGCCTGCAACCCCTGTGCCTGGCGCAGCGCGTTGACCGAATCAAGCATGCGGAACTGCAGCTTTTCGGGGTTGCCCCGAATTTTGTAGACCGTCGGCAGCGGCCGCCCGTCAGATCCATATGTCGGAGTGCTGCCGGGGGTACATGCGGACAGCGCGACAAAGCAGGCAATTAGTAAAGAAAGGATACGCGTCATGATCGACCTGATGATTAGTTTAAACTAGGGCATAGCGCGACAGACCGCCTTGGGCAAACGCGCAATAGCCCAGTTCCGCATGATTCTGCCGGTTTGATTTGCGACTGAAGCATTCTGGCCATAAAATAAGCCTGAAATTCAGACTGCCCTTAGAAAAGGACCGCCCGCCATGGTCAAAAAAATCAATTTCGCGCCTTCCCGCCGGGGATTTCTGGCCGGAGCGTCAGCTCTGCTGGCCTCGCCTGCGGTTGCCCAGTACATTCCCGGCGACCCGCTGCGCCCTGCACCCGAACCGGAACCAGATGTGCGCCGCAATATCTCGGGGTTCCGTGCCTTGGACTGGCAGCCCTATTTTTCGAACACAAACAACGGGGCTATTCTGGTCGATACCGTATCGCGCGCCCTGCACTATTGGTCCGATGATCAGCGGGTGTACAAATTATATCCATCTTCGGTGCCTTTGACCGAAGAGCTGACCCGCCGTGGCCGTACCAGTGTGGTTCGCAAGGTCGAAGGGCCCAGCTGGTCACCAACGCCGTCGATGAAAAAGCGCAACCCGGAATGGCCGGACTATATCCCGCCGGGACCGGATAACCCGTTGGGAACACACGCTTTGTATCTGGGTTGGAAATACTATCGCATCCATGGCACCCACGATACGCGCAAAATCGGGCGCCGCTCGTCAAACGGCTGCATCGGCCTTTTCAATGAGGATATCGCGGAATTGTTCTCGATGGCGCAGGTCGGCACGCAAGTGTTGCTTATTTGACGACATTTTCGCGCACGAACCCGCTTGCGGCGCAAGTTGCAATTGCATTCCAGTTGGATAGCTGATTAGAAAAAACCTACGAGGTAAGTCTTGGATGTGCGGTTTCGCTATTTGGAACCGTGCAAATTCTGGAGGTTAATATGAAGAAACTCGTTCTCGCCGCTGCACTGACCGCTGCTGCTTCGACCGCTTATGCCGGTAACCTGGAAGAGCCGGTTGTTGAAGCGCCGGTTGTTGTTGAGGAGACTCAAGGTTCGTCGCAGGGCATCATCCTGCCGCTGATCCTGCTGGTCGTAGTTGCCGCAGCTGTTGCAGCAAGCTAATTCGACAGAACTATCTAGAGAAAAGGCGGTGGAGCAATCCACCGCCTTTTTTCATGCCAGTTTGATTGGGTCTGATTGAAGGGGCCGATCAGTCCAGCCAGCCCTTCAGATTGTCTTCGATCACCTTGCCCAAAGCCGTGATGTGCGAATCATCGTCATTGAGGCAAGGGATATAAGTGAAACTCTCGCCGCCTGCTTCCTCGAAGCTTTCCTTGATCTCTTCGTTGATTTCTTCCAGCGTTTCGATGCAATCGGCAGAAAACGCCGGGGCGATCACCGCGATGTTCTTTTTACCCTGCTTTGCCAGCTCGGCCACGTGGTCAACCGTATAGGGCTTTAGCCATTCCTCGGGGCCGAATCGGGACTGGAAGGTTGAGACAAGCTGATTGTCCGACCAGCCTAGCCGCTCTTTCAGCAACCGCGAGGTTTTAGCGCATTGGCAGTGATAAGGGTCACCCTGCTGCAGATAGCGCTCCGGCATTCCGTGGTACGAGACGACCAGAATGTCCGGCTTTGTCTCCATCGCCGCAAAGGTCTTTTCCACCGATCCGGCCAAAGCGTCGATATAAGCCGACTCATCAAAATAGGCCGGCACGGTGCGGGTGGCCGGTTGCCAGACTTCCTCCATCAGTGCGCGGAAGAACTGGTCGTTGGCGGTGGCCGTCGTCGCGCCCGCGTATTGCGGATAAAGCGGGAAGAATAGGATACGGTCGCAACCTGCGGCCACCATCTTTCGTACTTTGGACTTGGTCGAGGGGTTACCGTAACGCATGCAGAAATCGACCATGACCTTGTCGCCATAACGGGTCTGCATCGCATCGCGCAGCTTGGCGGTCTGATCCTTGGTGATCGTCATCAGCGGGCTTTCGCCCTTGTCGTGGTTCCAGATCGACTTGTAAGCCTCGCCCGAGCTGAAGGGGCGCTTGGTCAGGATGATACCCTGAAGGATCGGCTGCCACTTCCATTTCGGATAGTCGATGACGCGCTGATCCGACAGAAACTCGTTCAGATAGCGACGCATCGGCCAATAGCTGTAATCGTCCGGCGTGCCCAGATTGGCCAGCAGAATGCCGACGCGGCCCATCTTGACCTCGGGGTGGTCTTCGGGGGCATGGGATGGGCGAGTGGCGTCAAACATGTCGAGCTTCCTGAGATTTCTCTGTGCCAAGCTGAGATAACCGGAAAAACCCGGTCGTCAATCGGGCAGTTTGCCTTCTTTTGCACCCAGAGCATCGGCAAGACGTGCTTTGGCCGATCCCGGGCGTAGGGGTTTCTGTTGGCTTTCGTCGGGTGACCAGCCGGTCAGGCAGATCAGCTCGAACGTGGCGGCCAGACGGCCCTGAGGGGTGGTGAAGTGGTCGGCATAGATCTGCTGCGCCCGGGCAAAGACCTGCCGTCTTGTGGGGTGTCTTACGCGGCCAGACAGGCTGTTGGTCTCTCCCATCGCCCGAAGATCGCGCATCAGGTGGGTCAGGTCGCGGTATTCCGCCGTCAGACGCGCGGTGTCGGCCACCGGCAGCGCAAGACCCGCACGTTGCAGCAAGCCGCCCAGATCGCGCAGTTCGGCCATCGGTGCGATGCGCGGGCTGAGACCTCCGGTGACTTCGATCTCGGCCTGCCCAAGGGCGGAGCGCAGTTCGTGCAGGGTTTCACCACCCAGGCAGACCACCAGCAGCAGCCCGTCAGGTCGCAAGGCGCGGTGGCACTGGATCAACTGGCCCACTGGGTCATTCGCCCAATGCAGCGCCATAGCGTGAATCACCAGATCATGTGCCCCAGGGGTGAGGGCCAGAACTTCGTCATCTGCGATGATCTGTGCCCCAGGCAGCACATCCTGCCAAATCTGCGCAAACGGCGTCACCACTGCGGGTGCCGTAAAGGTTTTGTTAACCATAGAGAGCCGATCCTGCATCTCGTCCACGGCAGCATGGTGCAGAAACAACGCGTCATCCAGCGCGCGGGCGCGGTGCCGGGTCAGGGCCGGGCGGTCGAACAGAGAGGGTGCGTTGGAGTCAGGCAGCTTCATAAGGCGCAATTACCGCATGTGGCAGCGGATTCAAACCGCTGTTCAGCTGATCTATCCGCCGCGCTGTCTGGGATGCGGCGAGTTGACCGAAGCGGATTTCGGCCTGTGTGGCCAATGCTGGCGCGACACACCATTTATCGGCGGGGTGGTGTGCGAAAGCTGCGGCGTGCCGCTGCCGGGCGAGGCGGACGGTCACCGGATCGAATGTGACGACTGCATGAAAACGCCACGTCCGTGGCAGGATGGGCGTGCGGCGCTATTGTACGACGGCAAGGCGCGGTCCTTGATTCTGGCACTGAAACACGGGGACAGGCCGGAACTGGCGAAGCCGGCGGCCCGCTGGATGGCGCAGGCCGGGCGGAGTTTGTTTCGCGAAGACATGCTGATCGCACCGGTGCCCCTGCATTGGTCGCGGCTGTTGAAACGGCGCTATAACCAGTCGGCCCTGCTGGCGCAGAATTTGGGGCATCAGACAGGGTTGGATATCTGCCCGGACTTGCTGGTGCGACGGGTGCGGACTCCGGTGTTGGATGGCAAAACCGCTGCCGAACGGGCTAAAACGCTGTCGGACGCCATTGTGGCGCACCCCAAACGGGGTCAACGGATGCAGGGGCGGGATGTGCTGCTGGTGGATGACGTCATGACCTCGGGCGCAACGCTGGCCGCCTGCGCGCGCGTTTGTCTTGCCGCCGGGGCAAATCATATTTTCGTGTTGGCTCTGGCGCGCGTTGCCAAGGATGCCTAATTCGCTCAGGATTGTGCGAAACCCGAAGGGACGGAATATGAAGCCGGTTGAACTCTACACCTCGCCGCTATGCGGTTATTGCCACGCGGCCAAGCGGTTGCTGAAACAGAAAGGCGTCGAATTCAAAGAGATCGACGTCTTGCTGCACCCCAAACGCAAGCCCGAGATGATTCAGCGCGCGGGCGGCAAACGGACCGTACCGCAGATCTTCATTGGGACCGAGCATGTGGGCGGCTGCGATGATCTGTATGAGCTGGAGCGTCAGGGCAAGCTGGATCGTCTGCTGGCGGCCTGATGAAAACCGCGCTGCTGCAACTCACCTCGTCGGATGATCCGGCCGAAAACCTGGCAACCGTCCGCGCCATGATGGTCGAGGCCGTCGGGCAGGGTGCGCGGTTCATCCTGACGCCCGAGGTGACGAACTGCGTATCCACCAGCACGACACGTCAGCGTGAGGTTTTGCAGCATGAAGAAGATGACCTGACGCTGGCGGGCCTGCGGGATCAGGCCGCTGCGCTGGGCGTCTGGTTGCTGATTGGCTCATTGGGGATCAAGACCCGCGATTCTGAAGGGCGTTTCGCCAACCGCTCTTTCATGATCGGCCCACAGGGACGGATCGTGGCGCGGTACGACAAGATTCACATGTTCGACGTGCAGGTCTCAGATTCCGAGACTTTCCGCGAATCCAAAAACTATCGTCCCGGGAACAGGGCAGTGATGGCTCAGACCGATTTCGGCGCGGTCGGAATGACGATCTGTTATGATATCCGGTTTCCGCAGCTCTATTCGGCGTTGGCGCAGGCGGGGGCGCGTATTCTGACGGTCCCGTCGGCGTTTTCGCCGGTCACCGGTGCGGCCCATTGGCAATCGCTGCTGCGGGCGCGGGCGATTGAAAACGGCTGTTGGGTACTGGCCCCGGCGCAGACCGGCGCGCACCCGAAGACGCGCGGCAGAACCCGCCACACCTACGGGCACAGCATGGTGGTGGCCCCGTGGGGAGAGGTCGTCATCGACGCAGGAACCGATCCGGGCATTCACTTTTTCGATTTGGATGATAGTTCTGTGGCAGAGGCGCGCCGTCGCGTGCCCTCGCTGACTCACATGCGGCCTTTCGACGGGCCCTGATCCAGAACCGAGACATGACTGACGAACACAATGCCCTTGCGGTCGCGCTGTTCAGCGAGATCCTGACCGCCGACCAGCTGTTGCGGAACCGGCTCAGCCGGGTGCTGCCCAAGGGCATGGAAATCTCGCATTTCTCGGTGCTGAACCATTTGGTGTTTGTCGGCGACGAGCGGACCCCGGCGCAACTGGCCAGCACCTTCCACGTCACACGCGGAGCGATGACCAACACCTTGGCCAAGCTGGAATGGGCCGGATACATCCACATCCGCCCCGACTGGGACGACGCCCGCCGCAAGATGGTCGCGATCAGCCCCGCCGGTCGCCGGGCGCGCGATCAGGCGATTTCGTCGATCGCGCCGCTAATCAACCGTGTCGTCGGAGAGCTGGGGCTGGAGCGGGTCCGCAGCACACTGCCCGTGCTGCGGGATTTGCGGTTGCAGTTGGAGGGGGAGTAGGGGCTAGACGCTCAGTCTTGGCGCCTATCGAAATCTCCACGGGCACGAGACAATACTCTAGTCCCCAACTTTATAGCGGCTCCGAATAGGGCGCCCCTCAATCCCCAGAAGGTTATAGATTCCGAGTGATTTCCACAGGGACTCGTTCGCTAAAAAAATCACCATCGTCAAAGGTTTGAGCAACATGACGAAAAAGGGAGTTAGAGCGAAAATCACTACGAGTGTTGGAAAACCAGCAAGTTCTTTCATAGCGGCGGTAAAGGAACCAATTACAACAAATGCGAAGACAACGCAGGCCAAGCCCAAAATGCTCCCGAAAAACGGGTTTCGGTCATAGAACGGGAGAAACCACTTCTTGGTCCATCTATTCATCAATTGGGTGTACCAGCTAAACTTGAGTTCTGATTGCACATAGGATGGTTGTTAGCGCAATTCGGTCGCTTAGGTCACTCTGGCTTCACGCTCGCCGTCACATAATTCACGCTCAGATCGCGATCCGAGATCGACCAGCTCCACAGGATTGGGTTGAACACGAACCCCTTGCGGTCCACCGGCTCCATCCCGGCCTGACGCAGCAGGTCGAACAATTCGTCGGGGGTGATGAACTTGTTCCATTCGTGCGTGCCGCGCGGCAGCCAGCGCATGACGACCTCGGCCCCGAAAATCGCCATCGCATAGGATTTCGGGTTGCGGTTGATGGTTGAACAGATCAGCAAGCCGCCCGGTTTCAGCAATTGCTGCGACGCAGTCAGAAAACCCGCCGGGTCGGCCACATGCTCGACCACTTCCATGTTCAGCACCACATCGAATTGCTCACCCGCCGCGGCCATGTCCTCGGCGGTGGTGTGGCGATAGTCGATCACAAGCCCCGATTGCTCGGCATGGATGCGGGCGACAGGCAGGTTGCCCTCGGCGGCGTCGGCGCCGACGACCGTGGCGCCAAGACGCGCCATCGGTTCGCTCAGCAGCCCGCCGCCACAGCCGATATCCAGCAGGCGCAGGCCCTCGAAGGGGCGCGGGGCCTTCAGATCACGGTCAAATTCGCCCGCGATCTGTTGTGTGATATAGTCCAAGCGGCACGGATTCAGCATGTGCAGAGGCTTGAATTTCCCATGAGGGTCCCACCACTCCGCCGCCATCGCTTCGAATTTTGCGATCTCGGATGGGTCCACCGTGTTCGGATGCGCTTGCATTCCTGTCTCCGTATGCTCTTTTACGTTTAAGGACTATATAGGGCCATAATGGACAAGTACCCGGACCAAAAGCGCGCAGTTCAATATCTGTACCCGCCGATCGATCCTTTCGATCAGCGCATGGTCGATGTCGGCGACGGGCACCGTATCTATATGGAGCAATGCGGCAATCCCGATGGGCTGCCGGTTGTCGTGCTGCATGGCGGTCCCGGAGGCGGCTGCAGCCCCGCGATGCGGCGGTACTTCGATCCGACGGTTTATCGTGTGATTCTGTTTGATCAACGCGGATGTGGCCGGTCGCGGCCCCATGCCTCGGTGACCGACAACACGACGTGGCATCTGGTTGCTGATATCGAGCGGTTGCGGACCTTGCTCGATATCGACGACTGGACGGTGTTCGGTGGCAGCTGGGGGGCGACTCTGGCACTGATCTACGCGCAAACCCATCCTGACCGGGTAAACCGTCTGGTGCTGCGCGGTGTGTTTCTGGCCACCAAGGCTGAGCTGGACTGGTTCTATGGCGGTGGCGCGGGCAAGTTCTGGCCCGAGCCATGGGCGAAATTCACCGCTCTGCTGACCGAGGCAGAGCTGTCCGATACCATCGGGGCCTATAACAAGCGCCTGTTCTCGGGGGATCGCGCAACGGAGATTCTGTATGCGCGGGCGTGGTCGGCATGGGAAAACGCGCTGGCGTCGATCCACACCAACGGTGCGACAGGGGAAAGCCCCGGAGAATATGCGCGTGCCTTTGCGCGGCTCGAGAATCACTATTTCATCAATGCGGCCTTCCTTGAGAAAGACGGGCAGATTCTGAATCAGGTCGAGAAGATCGCCCATATCCCCGGCCATATCGTGCAGGGGCGCTATGACATGATCTGCCCACCACAGGCCGCTTGGAATCTTGCCGAACGCTGGCCCAACGCCGAGCTGAAAATGGTACGCAACGCAGGTCACGCCCTCTCTGAGCCCGGTATCAGCGCCGAGCTGGTCCGCATCATGGACCGCGTGGCCGAGGGGGTGGCATGACCCGGATTGACCGCCGTGCTCTGTTTGCCTCGGGTGCTGCTGCCGCGTTGCTGGCGGCCACGGGGGCTTCGTTGGCGGATACGCCGAAGGCTGGTGGTATACTGCGGCTGGCGGTGCCGCGCGATGACAGTCTGGAACAGGTGGCCCGTGGCGCCGTTTTCGACACCCTGACCGAGATTGCGCCCGACGGCACCTTGCGGGGCGAATTGGCGATTGGCTGGCAAACCGAATCCGACGCGCGCGTCTGGCATTTTGATCTGCGCACCGATGTGGCGTTCCACGATGGTGCGTCTCTGGAAGTGGCCGACGTAGTCTCGGTGTTGCGCGAGGTCGGGCAGGCCGAGGCGCTGACGACGGATTCGGTGCGGCTGGAACTGGCTGAGCCCAACCCCGGACTGCCCTTCCTGCTGGCCAACAGCCGATTTGTCATTACGCGCAACGGGCAGGGCGTAACACCTCTGCACGCGGCCAATGGCACCGGGTGTTACCGCGTCGAACGGGCCGAGGATGATCGCCATTTCTTGGGTTCCAAGGTAGCCGCGCACTACAAGGACGGTACCGCCGGGTGGGCCGACACCTTTGAGATCATCGTGATCCCGGACGCCCGCGTCCGGGCCGAGGCTTTGCGGGATGGATATGTGGATGTGGCGGCCCTGCCCGAAGGCGATGATCTGAAGGGTCAACGCGGTCTGCGCTATCACCCCAACGAATCGGATATGGCGCTGGCCGTAGCTCCGCACGTGGGTATGCCGCGCCAGATCGGGGCAAGGCGCGCGCTGGATGACGGGCGCATCGCCGAGCGGTGGTGGCGGGTGTAAATCCGTTCACGAATCCTGCCGGGGGTTGCAGTTTCGACAAACCCTGCGTATATGCAGTTTCAACAGCGGCGTGTCGGGCTTCGGTCCGGGGCTCCACCGGAAATTTCGACGGGCCGCGCGCCCGTTTTTTTGTGCCCGTTCGAAGGGTAGAGCACCAGATGACAAACGACCTTATTGCCAAAGCTGCTATCGACCGGCGACTGGCCGAGATCATCACCCCCGTGATCGAAGATCTGGGGTATGAGCTGGTCCGCATCCGCCTGATGAGCGGCAAGCAGACCACGCTGCAGATTATGGCTGACAAGCCAGATGGTGGCATCGAAGTGGATGATTGCGCCGAGATTTCCAACGCGGTCAGCGCCACGCTGGACGTTGAGGACCCGATTCTTGACGCCTATACGCTGGAAGTGTCCAGCCCTGGCATCGACCGCCCTCTGACCC
Organism: Ruegeria sp. AD11(2025); assembly: GCF_056542405.1. Lineage (NCBI taxonomy): Bacteria > Pseudomonadati > Pseudomonadota > Alphaproteobacteria > Rhodobacterales > Roseobacteraceae > Ruegeria > Ruegeria sp. AD11(2025). The sequence goes on from NZ_JBQFZU010000015.1 coordinate 75,617, forward strand.
GTCTCAAGGATTTCGAGATGTTCGAAGGGTATGAGGCCAAGATCGAAACCGCCGAATTGATCGATGGTCGCCGCCGCTTCAAAGGCGAACTGGCCGGGATCGAAGGGGAAGAGGTTCTGATCAATATCCCGGAAGGGGACGAGACGATTACCATCGGTCTTCAATTCGACTGGCTGAGTGATGCCAAGCTGGTCCTGACCGATGACCTGATCAAGGAAATGCTGCGCCAGCGCAAAGACGCCGGTGCCCTGAACGAAAACGCTTTCGACGAGATTGAGACCGAAGGGTCCGAAGAGGAGACGAACTGATGGCAATCACCTCAGCCAACCAGCTGGAGCTGCTGCAGACCGCCGAGGCCGTGGCCCGCGAAAAGATGATCGACCCCGGTCTGGTTGTCGAAGCGATGGAGGAATCGCTCGCCCGCGCCGCCAAGAGCCGCTACGGCGCGGAAATGGACATCCGCGTTTCCATCGACCGCAAGACCGGAAAGGCGACCTTCACCCGCGTCCGCACCGTGGTTGAGGATGAAGAGCTGGAGAACTATCAGTCCGAGATGACCGTCGAGCAAGCCAAGCAGTACATGGAAGCTCCCGAAGTTGGCGATGTCTTCGTCGAAGAGGTTCCGCCGGTTGAAATGGGCCGTATTGCTGCTCAATCCGCCAAGCAGGTGATCCTGCAGAAGGTTCGCGAAGCCGAGCGTGATCGTCAATACGAAGAATTCAAGGATCGCGCGGGCACCATCATCAACGGTGCAGTCAAGCGCGAAGAATTTGGTAATGTCATCGTCGACCTGGGCGGTGCCGAGGCTGTTCTGCGCCGCAATGACAAGATCGGCCGCGAAAGCTATCGCCCGAATGACCGCGTGCGTGCGTACATCAAGGAAGTCCGCCGCGAAGTGCGTGGCCACCAGATCTTCCTGTCGCGCACCGCGCCGGAATTCATGGCCGAGCTGTTCAAGATGGAAGTGCCGGAAATTTATGACGGCATCATTGAGGTCAAAGCTGTGGCCCGTGACCCCGGCTCGCGCGCGAAGATCGCTGTAATTTCTTATGATGGCTCGATCGACCCCGTCGGTGCCTGTGTAGGTATGCGCGGCAGCCGCGTGCAGGCCGTTGTGAACGAGCTGCAGGGTGAAAAGATCGACATCATCCCGTGGAACGAAGATCAGCCGACCTTCCTGGTGAACGCGCTGCAGCCCGCCGAGGTCTCCAAGGTGGTTCTGGACGAAGAAGCTGGCAAGATCGAAGTGGTTGTACCCGAGGAGCAACTGAGCCTCGCCATCGGCCGCCGCGGTCAGAACGTGCGTCTGGCCAGCCAGTTGACCGGCCTGGATATCGACATCATGACCGAGGCCGAGGAATCGGCCCGCCGTCAGAAAGAATTCGAAGCCCGCACCAAGCTGTTCATGGACAGCCTTGATCTGGACGAATTCTTCGCGCAGTTGCTGGTGTCGGAAGGTTTCACCAATCTGGAAGAGGTGGCCTATGTCGAGATCGACGAACTGCTGGTGATCGATGGTGTTGACGAAGGCACTGCGCAGGAACTGCAAACCCGCGCACGCGAATTCCTGGAAGCCCAGGCCAAGGCGGCGCTGGACGCAGCCCGCGCTTTGGGCGCTGAGGACAGCCTTATTGAATTTGAAGGCCTGACACCCCAAATGGTAGAAGCTCTGGCAAAGGACGACGTGAAGACGTTGGAAGACTTTGCCACTTGCGCCGACTGGGAACTGGCTGGTGGCTGGACCACGGTCGACGGTGAGCGTATCAAGGATGACGGTGTGCTTGAGCCTTTTGGCGTAACGCTGGAAGAGGCGCAGGATCTGGTCATGACTGCCCGCATCATGCTGGGTTGGGTTGATCCGGCCGAGCTGGAGCAAGCCGAAGAAGACAGCGAAGTCGCTGAAGAGGAGGCCGAGGCCTGATCTCAGGGCCTCGGGGTGCGCACATGAGTCGCGGTGGCGTTCATAAGGATCGGTCTGACGGACCTGAGCGCAAGTGCATCGCCACGGGCGAGGTTCAGCCAAAATACGGGTTGATCCGCTTTGTGACGGGGCCGGACGGACAGGTTTACCCGGATGTCGCGGCGAAACTGCCGGGGCGCGGGGTCTATGTCGCGGCGGACCGCGCTGCGCTGGACAAGGCGGTGGGCAAGAAACTGTTTGCCCGTGGGTTCAAGGCGCAGGTGAACGTGTCAAAGGACCTGGTGGACGAGGTCGAGAAACAGGTTACGCGCCGGGTGATCGAATTGTTGAGCCTTGCGCGCAAGTCCGGTGACGCGGTCGCCGGGTACGAAAAGGTCAAGACGTGGCTGGACCGGGAAGAGGCCCAGGTGCTGATTCAGGCCACAGATGGATCGGGGCGCGGCAAGTCGAAACTCAGCACGCCGCACTTCGGGAAATACATCGGGTGGCTCACTGCGGACGAGTTAGGACAGGCATTTGGGCGCCAAACGGTGATTCATGCGGCCTTGGCCTCTGGTGGACTCGCCAAACGTGTTGTAGAGGAAGCGCAGCGCCTGCGTGGCTTGCGCGAAACGGATGACGGCGGCAGGGGCCGCGCGGAAGGGTAAGAAGCTTTATGAGCGATAATGACGGCAAAAAGACATTGGGTCTTCGTGGCGGGGCACGCCCCGGAAATGTGAAACAGAGTTTCAGCCACGGACGTACCAAGAATGTCGTGGTGGAAACCAAACGCAAACGCGTGGTGGTTCCCAAGCCGGGCGCCGGCAAACCGGGTGGCGGAGCAACGCCCTCGGGTGATCCGTCGCGCCGCCCTGCCGGGATTTCCGATGCGGAAATGGCACGCCGGATGAAGGCACTGCAGGCCGCCAAGGCCCGCGAGGTCGAAGAGGCCGCCGCCCGTGAGGCAGCGGAAAAGGCGCGTGAGGAAGAACGCGCCCGTCGCCGGGCCGAGCAGGAAGCCAAGGAACGCGAACAGCGTGAGGCTGAAGAGCGCGCACGTCAAAAGGCCGAAGATGAAGAGCGCAAGCGCAAAGAGGCAGAAGAAGCTGCCAAACGCGCTGCTGCCGCCCCGGCCCCCGAAGAACCCAAAGCCGCCCGTGCACCGGCCAGCAAGCCGGCACCCGCGGCGACCCCGCGCAAACAGGATCGTGAACGGGAACAGCGCGGCCGTGGCAAAGGACGCGATGACAACCGCCGTTCGGGCAAGCTGACATTGGGTCAGGCCACCGGTGGCGAAGGCAACCGCCAACGCTCGATGGCGTCGATGAAGCGCAAGCAAGAGCGTGCGCGTCAAAAAGCCATGGGCGGCCCGGTCGAGCGGGAAAAGGTTATCCGCGACGTTCAGCTGCCCGAGGCGATCGTGGTCTCGGAACTGGCGAACCGTATGGCCGAGCGTGTGGCTGACGTTGTCAAATCGCTTATGAACATGGGCATGATGGTTACCCAGAACCAGACCATCGACGCAGACACCGCCGAACTGATCATCGAAGAGTTTGGCCACAAGGTCACCCGCGTCTCTGATTCGGATGTTGAAGACGTCATCAAAGAGGTCGAAGACAGCGACGAAGACCTGCAGCCCCGTCCGCCGGTCATCACCATTATGGGTCACGTTGACCACGGTAAGACCTCGCTTCTGGATGCGATTCGTGACGCACGTGTTGTGGCCGGTGAAGCAGGCGGTATCACTCAGCACATCGGTGCCTATCAGGTGAAAACCGATGGCGGTACGACGCTGACCTTCCTGGACACGCCGGGCCACGCGGCCTTTACCTCGATGCGCTCGCGCGGGGCCCAGGTCACGGATATCGTGGTTCTGGTGGTTGCCGCCGACGACGCAGTGATGCCGCAGACGATCGAGGCGATCAACCACGCCAAAGCGGCCGAAGTGCCGATGATCGTGGCGATCAACAAGGTCGACAAGCCGGACGCAAACCCGGACAAGGTTCGCACCGATCTGCTGCAGCACGAAGTGATCGTCGAGAAAATGTCCGGTGAGGTTCAGGACGTCGAAGTGTCCGCCATCACCGGTCAGGGCCTGGACGAGTTGCTGGAAGCTATCGCGCTGCAGGCCGAGATTCTTGAACTGAAAGCCAACCCGAACCGCGCAGCTCAGGGTGCCGTCATCGAGGCACAGCTGGATGTGGGCCGCGGACCTGTGGCCACTGTTCTGGTTCAGAACGGCACGTTGCGTCAGGGTGATATCTTCGTTGTGGGTGAGCAATACGGTAAAGTCCGCGCGCTGATCAACGACAAGGGGGATCGCGTCAAGGAAGCAGGCCCCTCGGTTCCGGTCGAGGTTCTGGGTCTGAACGGCACGCCCGAGGCCGGTGACGTTCTGAACGTGACCGAGACCGAAGCGCAAGCCCGCGAGATCGCTGAATATCGCGAACAGGCCGCCAAGGACAAACGCGCCGCCGCCGGTGCCGCGACCACCCTTGAGCAGTTGATGCAGAAGGCCAAGGAAGACGAAAACGTCACCGAGCTGCCGATTCTGATGAAAGCGGACGTGCAAGGGTCCGCCGAAGCCATCGTTCAGGCGATGGAGAAGATCGGCAATGACGAAGTGCGCGTGCGCGTTCTGCACTCGGGTGTTGGTGCGATTACTGAGACAGACGTTGGTCTTGCCGAAGCCTCAGGCGCGCCGATCTTCGGGTTCAACGTCCGCGCCAACGCATCGGCGCGGAATACCGCGAACCAGAAGGGCGTCGAGATTCGCTACTACTCAGTGATCTATGACCTCGTCGACGACGTGAAAGCCGCCGCTTCCGGCCTGCTGAGCGCTGAGATCCGCGAGAAGTTCATCGGTTACGCCGAGATTCGCGAAGTGTTCAAGGTCACTGGTGTGGGCAAGGTTGCCGGCTGTCTGGTCACCGAAGGTGTTGCCCGCCGCTCCGCGGGCGTCCGCCTGCTGCGCGACAACGTGGTGATCCACGAAGGCACGCTGAAGACGCTGAAACGCTTCAAGGATGAAGTGGCCGAGGTTCAGTCGGGTCAGGAATGCGGCATGGCGTTCGAGAACTACGACGATATCCGCGCAGGCGACGTGATCGAAATCTTCGAGCGCGAAGAAGTCACCCGCACACTGGACTGATCCGGCATGGTTTAGAAATAGAAAACAGCGGCCCATTTGGGCCGCTGTTTTTTTTTGGAAGGTCGCGGGACTTCGATCGTTTGTGCGAGATTTCCCGATTCCAGCCAGTGCCGGGCGTCTTACAATTCTGTCCTGTATAAGAGGTTAGTCTGGGTTAACGTCGGCTGTGCGGACTGAGATGCCGTTGGCTGTTTGGATTACTCGGCTATCATGAAATATTTGTGCAACGTATCTGTAATCTCCCAGATACATTTTGCTCCCTTGGAGATAAAAAACGTATCCCCGGCAGAAAATGTGTGCGGTGTGCCTTCATCATCGGTGATTGTTACAGACCCAGAAATAACCGTCATTAGCTCGTTCACCGGATAAGCATCAATTTCTTCTCGACACGGGGCGCATTTCCAAACCCCTGACGAAATTCCCGAATTTTCATCCAGATGGGCGTAGTGGATAAGTTCCGTCGTGTCGCTTGTTGTAAACGCCTCTTTCGGTACAAGATCAGAAGGTTCAAGCTGATCTCCCGCAGGATTTAATCTGTGAATACCCATGAAACTTATTCCCCGCATTTCTTCTGATGTTGAATCCAAAAATCGCCAGTAGTGTAACCGCCGCGTATTTTTGGTCAATTCGAGCACTGCACCTAGCCAAAAAGCAATGTTCGTAACGGGCTCGAACCGGACATTCGAGGCGCGGTCAAAAAAGTAGGGTTTGTATTGGTTGTGTTGGCTTTTTGAGGCAAAGGCCAGATCTGTCTAACGCTCAATACTCTTTACTATCGCCACGTGGCCAAAAACGTCTCGGGGTGCATTATGATGTCGAAATGCTGCATGCCCATTTTAAGATCGAAACTGACCGAATGCCCGCCCTTGCGTAGCAGTTCGGCATAGTCGCGGCTTTGGCGAACGAACTCGGGCGTGTCCCGTTCGGCCACGGTCACGTGGTAGCGTGGGCCGGGTCTGGGCAGATGGCGAATGGGTGACAGGTCGTTCACTTCGACCGGGGTCAGTTGCAGCGGATCATTGACGGGGGTCAGGCTGATCGGCTCCAGATCGTAAATACCGCTGATCAGGATCACATCGCGTACGCGCATCCCGGCACGGGCCAGCGCATCGGCCGAACCCGCCATGACCATGCTGACCAGATGCGCGCCGGCACTGTGGCCGGACAGGGTGACGCGGGATGGATCGAAGCCCAGACTGAACGCGTTCACCGCCAGCCAGAGCAGCGCATTGCGGCATTCCTCGATCATGTCCCCGATACGCGCGTCCGGGGCGAGCGTGTAATTGAGGGTGGCAAATGATTGCTCGGCATCGACCAGCGCCGGGGCCATCATGGCCGACTCGCGCTGGCTGAGCGCCTGCCAATAACCCCCATGGATAAACACATGTAGCGGTGCGCCTGCTCCTTTGGCAGGAAAGAAGTCCAGCACCTGCGCCGGGCTTTCGCCAAAAGCCAGGTTCTCTTTCACCTTCATGCGCGTCCGGTGCTGAGCGCTGAGCGCGGCGTAGCTGTCGACATAGGGGGTCAGGTCACCGCCGATCATCGACCGGGGCGAGTATTCCTGATCCAGTTCGTCCTGAGTGAAACCCCGGTACAGCATAGTTTACTCCTGCTCGGTATACATCAGTTCGGTGCGCATATCGTAGAGATCATGGAAAAAGCGCAAATCCAAGGCCTTGCGCAGAAAGGCCACACCGCTGGACCCACCGGTGCCGGGTTGATTACCGATCACCCGTTCAACCGCAGTGACGTGATCGAACCGCCAGCGCTGAAAGAGGGATTCCACGTCCATCAATTTCTCGGCCAGTGCATAGAGGTCCCAATAACGATCCGTGTCGCGGAACACCTGCACCCAGATTTTCACCACACGCGGGTTGCCGGAATAGGGCAGCGCATAGTCGCGATCAAGAAGGTCCTGCGGAACATCAAACCCTTGGCGCGCCAGCATAAACAGCACCTCATCATAGAGTGACGGTTTGCTCAGCGCGTCATTCAGCAACGCCATGACCTCGGGGTCATGTTCATGCACTTTCAGGGTCGAGGCATCCTTGTTGCCCAGAATGAACTCGATCTGGCGGTAACCATAGCTTTGAAATCCTGACGAATTCCCCAGCACCTGCCGGAAGGTCAGGTAATCGGCAGGGGTCATAGTCAGCAGCGTTTCCCAGGCTGCGATCAGCTGTCGCTGGATCGCCTTGACCCGGTCGAGGTTCTTCATCGCCGGGCCGAACTCGTCCTGTTGTAGAAAACGGCGCACCTCGACCAACTGGTGATGCATCAGTTTCAACCACAGCTCACTGACCTGATGGATGATGATGAACAGCATCTCATCGGGTTGGGCGGGGTCCTGAAAGGTTTTTTGCAGGTTCAGCAGGGTCTTGAGCTGCAGGAAATCGCCATAGCTCTTGCGATGGGTCTGCGCGAAATCGGTGACCAGAGAATCCTCGATCCCGCGCTCAAGATACCGGTCATCCTTGTCGCCCATTTGCTCCTCCGAAATGCCTGCGGCCCCCCATGTGTAGGGGCAGAACCCGCTCAGCGCCAGAGCGTCAGGTCCAGTCCAGCACCACCTTGCCCGACCGGCCAGATTTCATCGCGGCAAAGCCTTCGGCGAAATCGTCGATTTTCATTTGGTGCGTGATGACCCGGCTGACGTCCAGACCGTTCTGCAACATGGCGATCATCTTGTACCAGGTCTCGAACATCTCGCGCCCATAGACGCCCTTGATGGTGATTGCCTTGAACACGATGCGCGACCAATCGACCGGAGATTTTCCGGGCGGAATCCCCAGCAGGGCGATCTTTCCGCCCATCACCAGCGCCTCGACCATCTGGTCCAGCGCGATTTGGGAACCGGACATTTCGAGGCCCACATCGAAGCCTTCCTTCATGCCCAGTTCGGTTATGATGTCCTGCAGGTGTTCCTTGGACACATCGACAGTGCGGACGGTCGGCACCACGTGTTCGGCCAGTTTCAGGCGATCCGGGTTGATATCGGTGATCACCACATGCCGTGCGCCTGCATGGCGCGCGACGGCCGCCGCCATGATGCCGATGGGGCCTGCGCCTGTGATCAGAACATCCTCGCCCAGCAGATCGAAGCTGAGCGCGGTGTGCACGGCGTTTCCCAGCGGATCCAGGATTGCGCCGATCTCATCAGGGACATCATCCGGCAGAGGCACGACGTTGAAGGCAGGCAATTTCAGGTATTGGGCAAAAGCCCCCTGTTCGTTCACGCCGATCCCGCGCGTGCCAGGGTCCAGATGGAACTTGCCCGCACGACTCTGACGGCTGTCGGTGGTGATCAGGTGGCCTTCGCCGGAACAGCGCTGACCGATTTCAAGCCCGGTCACGTTGCGCCCGAGTTCGACGATCTCACCGGCGAACTCATGGCCCGTGATCATTGGAATCGGCACGGTCGCGGCGGCCCACTCATCCCAGTTCCAGATATGGATGTCGGTGCCGCAGATACCGGTCTTGTTGACGCGGATCAAAACCTCTTCCGGGCCGATTTCGGGCACCGGGGCCTGTACCATCCAGAGGCCCTCTTCGGGCTTGGATTTCTCAAGTGCTTTCATAGTGTTCGATCGCATGAGTTTACTCCCACAAATCGGTGGACAGGTATTTGAGACCGCTGTCACACATCACAATCGCTACGCAGCCGCCTTTTTCCGGACCGCGCAACAGGTCGACGGCCGCAGCGAGGTTGGCTCCTGCCGAAAATCCCGCAAAAATGCCTTCGGTCCGGGCCAGCAACCGCGCCCCGTCCCGAGCCGCGTCGCCTGAAACCGACAGATGTCCGGCCAGGGTCGTTCCGTTCAGGTGGATCAGATCTCCCATGGCATAGCCGCCGCCCTGAATTGGGTGGTCCGGGTTGCTGATGGCTTCTCCGGCGATTGCCCGCGCGCCTTCGGGCTCGACCGCATAGCAGCGCACACCCAACGGGGTCAGGTATTCCGCGGCCCCGGCCAGAGTACCGCCGGATCCTGCAAAGTCGCAGAATGCCGTCACGGACCCGCCAGACTGGTCCCAGATTTCCGGCCCCGTGCCGGTAGCATGGGCTTTGGGGTTGCCTGAATGACCGAATTGGTCGGCGCGAAACGCATTGCGTTCGGCGGTGATGCGCTGTGCGGCCTCATCCACCAATGCCAGATCAGCCCCGGACACTTCACCGGGTTTGCTGCCTTCGGCTTGCGGGACGATCACGACTTCAGCCCCCAGAGCCCGCATCATGCGCGCGCGCTCGACCGAGTTTCCAGCGCTCATGACCGCGACGAAGGGATGGCCCAGAATGCCGCAGACAATTGCCAGACCGGTGCCCATATTGCCCGATGTCAGTTCAACGACCGTCTGCCCCGGTGACAATGTGCCGTCGGCGCGCGCCAGTTCGATGATGGATCGGGCTGCCCGGTCCTTTTTTGAAAACCCCGGCAGCAGGTAATCCAGTTTGGCTACAATACGCCCGTTCAGGTTCAAGTTCGCGCACAGGCGCGACAGCTCAACCAAAGGTGTGTTGCCAATGGTGTCGATAACCGACGGCAGGATCATTCGATGACACCGAGTTCTTTGCCGACCTTGCCAAAGGCGGCCAGCGCGCGGTCCAGTTCATCCTTGTTCAGAGCCGCATTCATCTGCGTTCTGATCCGTGCCTGTCCGCGCGGGACGACAGGGAAGAAGAAGCCCGAGACATAGACGCCCTCGTCAAACAACCGTGAGGCCATCTTTTGCGCCAGCTTCGCTTCACCCAGCATCACCGGTATGATCGGGTGTTCCCCCGGCAAAAGGTCAAAGCCCAGTTTCTCAAGCCCCGCGCGCCAGTATTTGGCGTTGCCGAACAGTTGCGCGCGCAGCATGTCGCCCTCTTCGACCAGACGGATCGCTTCCAGACCGGCAGCGACGATGGAGGGTGGCAGCGAGTTCGAGAACAGATAGGGCCGCGCCCGCTGCCGCAGCAGATCAATCACCGGCTGCGGCCCGGCGATGTAACCGCCGATTGCCCCCCCAAGTGCCTTGCCCAAAGTTCCCGTCAGAATGTCCATGTCGACGCCGAAATGATCCGGCGTGCCTGCACCGTTCGGCCCCATAAAGCCGGTCGCGTGGCAGTCGTCGACCATGACGATGGCGTCGTACTTGTCGGCCAGTTCGCGAATCTTCGGCAGATTGGCCAGATATCCATCCATCGAAAAAACGCCGTCGGTGGCGATCATGATATGCCGCGCCCCGTCTTCGCGCGCCTGTTTCAGCCAGGCTTCGAGGTCATTCATGTCGTTGTTCATGTAACGGTAGCGCTTGGCCTTGCACAGCCGCACGCCATCGATGATCGAAGCGTGGTTCAGGCTGTCCGAGATGATGGCGTCTTCCGGCCCTAACAAAGGCTCAAACAGCCCGCCATTGGCATCGAAACAGGCGGCGAACAGGATCGCATCGTCCTTGTTCAGGAACTTGGCCAGCTTCTGCTCCAGCTCGCGGTGAATATCCTGTGTGCCGCAGATGAACCGGACCGAGGCCATGCCGAACCCTTTGGGCTCCATCGCGCCCTTGGCGGCGTCGATCAAGGCGGGGTGATCGGCGAGGCCCAGATAGTTGTTGGCGCACAGGTTGATCACCTGCTTGTCGCCCACCGTGATCTCACCGCCCTGAGGCGAGGTGATCATTCGTTCGCGTTTGTACAGGCCTTCAGCCTCGATCTGCGCGAGGGTGTCCGTGATGTGGGCCAGGAACGCATCTGCCATGGCGGTCTCCGTTTATGTGAGTCGCGTGTCTAACATAACGGATGTAATTCCCAAATGGGGGAAATACAATATAGGGGAAAAAAATCCACAAAAACGGAAGAGCTGACCTCAGGCGTTCTTAACAATCAGGAACACGCGGGCCGGGCCGCCGGCGACAATCGAATGCGCCACATCCGCCGCGTAACGGGCCGTGTCGCCCTGTTGCAGATCACGGGACGCGGTGCCCGAGGACACACGGACCACGCCTTCCAACACCGTCAGTTGCTCCCTTGCGCCGCGGGCATGGGGCTGGCTTGTCAAAGCGCCACCCGTGTCGAACTCGATATCATAGACCTCATGTCCGCCCGCCTCTTCGGGCGGCGAGAGGATGCGGATACGGCAATTCTGACCCATATTGTCGATGCTGGGCACTTCGGCTTTGCGCAGGACCTCGATCTGGTCGGCGGTGTCGGCTTCCTCCAATAAGCCCGCGAAATCGACCTGCAGGGCGCGGGTCAGGTTCCACAGGGTCGAGATGGTTGGGCTGCTTTCCCCCCGTTCGATCTGGCTGACCATCGAGCGGGATACGCCGCTGAGATTGGCCACGGCTTCAAGCGACAGGCCCTTGGCCCGGCGCGCCTCTTTCAGGCGGGCGGGCAGGAGTGTCAGGATATCGTCAGTATTGTCCGTCATGACGGAATTTCTTGCGCCTTGAAGGGGTAGATGTCAATTCCAACCGTGACGGGACGTCCCATAGGACATGTGTATGCTGCAGGTGCATACTGGTACCGAATCCCGGAGGAGACTGACATGACCGATATCGTATTGCTGGACGGTGCCCGCACCGCAATTGGAACCTTTGGCGGCGCGCTGGCCTCGACCGCGCCCATCGATCTTGCAACCGTCGCCACCGAAGCCGCGCTGGAGCGGTCGGGTGTGGAAGGTGCCCAAATTGGGCATGTTGTATTCGGTCATGTGATCAATACCGAGCCACGCGACATGTACCTGTCGCGCGTTGCTGCAATGCAGGCGGGGATACCGAACGGGACACCTGCGATGAATGTGAACCGGTTGTGTGGATCGGGCGCGCAGGCGATTGTCTCGGCGGTGCAGTCCCTGATGCTGGGCGATGCTGAGTTCGCCGTGGCGGGCGGGGCCGAGAGCATGTCGCGCAGCCCGTATATCGTGCCGCAGGCGCGGTGGGGGGCGAAGATGGGCGATGTGTCCTCGCTGGACATGATGCTGGGGGCGCTGAACTGCCCTTTCGGCACCGGTCATATGGGCGTAACTGCCGAGAATGTCGCCGATGAGCATCAGATCAGCCGCGAGCAAATGGACAATTTTGCAATGACCAGCCAGACCCGCGCGGCGGCGGCGATCGAGGCGGGATATTTCGACAGCCAGATCGCGCCCGTACAAGTTAAGGTCAAGCGGGACATGGTGGACTTCAAGGTTGACGAACACCCCAAGGCCACCACGGCCGAGGCGCTGGCCGGGTTGCGGCCGGTGTTCAAGAAGGACGGTCGTGTGACGGCTGGCAATGCCTCGGGCATCAATGATGGCGCGGCGGCGATGGTTCTGGCCACGGCAGAAGCGGCCGAGAAGGCCGGGTTGAAACCCAAGGCGCGCATTCTGGGTTATGCGCATGCCGGAGTCCGCCCCGAGGTGATGGGCATTGGGCCCGTTCCGGCGGTGCGGAACCTGATGGACAAAACCGGTCTGTCGGTAGACGATTTCGATGTGATCGAAAGCAATGAGGCGTTTGCGGCGCAGGCTCTGGCGGTGAATCAGGAGCTTGGGCTGGATGCGTCGAAGGTGAATCCGAATGGCGGGGCGATTGCTCTGGGGCACCCGGTTGGGGCAACCGGGGCGATCATCACGCTGAAGGCGCTGTATGAACTGGAGCGCACAGGCGGGACCAAAGGGCTGGTGACCATGTGCATCGGTGGCGGGCAAGGGATTGCAATCGCCATCGAGCGACTCTGAACACGGGGTCGTGCCGGGAGGCTGTCTGCCCTCCATCGCGAGGGGTGCGATTCCCCTCGCGAGTATTTCTGGCCAGGTGAAGCGGGCGAGTTGGTGCTAACTGAGCGCGTTGAGCAAGAGAACAAGCGCGGCACCTGCTGCTACCCCGATACCGGCGGGCAGGGCGGCGGACCACAGAGGTGATTTCTCTGGCTCGTCCTTCTGCGTCTGGGCGATCAGGGCGTTTTCGACCAAACCCGGCAGGCGCGGGCCGAAACGCGCCAGAACCCACGCAGTTTTGCTGAAATCGCGCAGGGCCGCACGCGGGCCAATGGATTGCTTGATGTAATCCTCTACCACAGGGCGGGCGACCTCCCAGATGTTCGTATGTGGATCGAGTGATCGTGCGACGCCCTCGACCACCACCATCGTGCGTTGCAGCAGGATCAGTTCGGTCCGGGTTTCCATGCCGAACCGTTCTGTGACTTCGAACAGGTAGTTCAGCAGGCGTCCCATCGAGATATGGGTGGCGTCCATGCCGAAGATCGGTTCACCAACCGCGCGCAGGGCCCGGGCGAATTCATCGACATCCTGATTGGCGGGGACATACCCGGCCTCGAAATGCACTTCGGCCACGCGTTTATAGTCGCGGCGGATGAAGCCAAAGAGAATCTCGGCATAGACCCGGCGGGTGTATTCGTCGATATGGCCCATGATGCCGTAGTCATAGGCAATGATATCACCATTTGCCGCGACCTTGAGGTTGCCCTGGTGCATGTCAGCGTGGAAATAGCCGTCGCGCAGCGCGTGCAGCAGGAACAGGCGCAGAACCCGTTCCGCCAGATCGCGGCGGTTGTGTCCGGCGGCGTCGAGGGCTTCGTTTTCGCCCAGCGGAATACCGTCAGCCCAACTGAGCGTCATCACCCGGCGGGCGGATAGGGACCACACCACGGGGGGCAGCCAGAACCCGGCGTCATCCTTGGTGTTGGCGGCGTATTCCGAGGCGGCGGCGCTTTCTAGACGCAGGTCCAACTCACCGCGCACGACACCATCGAAATGCTCGATTACGTCCATCGGGCGCAGGCGGCGCGCGCCGGGGGCGAACAACTGGACGATACGGGCGGCGAAATAGAATGCATCCACGTCCTTGCGGAACGCGCGTTCGATGCCGGGGCGGAGTACTTTAACCGCGACGTCCTCGCCGGTGCTGCTCAGCTTGGCCTTGTGAACTTGCGCAATAGAGGCTGCGGCGATGGGTTCGCTGAATTCCGAGAACACCTCATCTACCGGCTGCCCCAGTTCCTTGGTCACTTCGGCCATGGCCTCGGCACGGGAAAAGGGCGGCAGTTTGTCCTGCAACACGCGCAACTGGGCCGCCAGTTCATTACCCACCACATCGGGGCGGGTCGAGAGGACCTGCCCGAACTTGATATAGGCCGGGCCCAGCGCCGTTAGCGCCCGTGTGGCGGGCGGCATATTGGGGTCGCCTTTGTAGCCAAGCCACTGAAAAGGCTTGCCCAAGGCATGGGCCACGAAACGCAGGGCGCGCGGGGCCTCAAAAGCGTCCAGCACCACGTTCATGGCGCCTGTGCGTTCGAGTGTTGCGCCTGTGCGGATCAGGCGGATGATGTTGTGAGGGCCACGCATGAGTCAGATCTTCCAGCCGGAATGCAGCGCGGCGATACCCATGCTGAGATTGCGGTATTTGGCGTTCTCGAACCCGGCAGCGCGGACCATGTTCAGAAACGTCTCCTGATCCGGGAACTTGCGGATCGATTCCACCAAATACTGATAGCTGTCGTAATCGTTGGCAATCAGCTTGCCCATCCGGGGGATGACGTTGAAACTGTAGAGGTCATAGAGTTTTTGCAGTCCGTCATTCGGCAGTTGGCTGAATTCCAGAACCATCAGGCGGCCACCGGGCTTCAGCACGCGGAACGCCTCGTTTAGCGCCTCTTGCGGGCGGGTCACGTTTCGGATGCCGAACGAGATGGTGTAAACGTCAAACGTGTTGTCCTCGAATGGCAGGGCCATCGCATCACCCACCACCCAGTTCAGACTGTCGGCCATCTGGTCGGCCTCGGCGCGTTGGCGGCCTTCGACCAGCATCGGCTCGGTCAGGTCCAGAACGGTGGCATGGCCATAGCCCGCGCGCTTGAGGAACCGGAACGAAATATCGCCGGTGCCGCCCGCCACGTCCAGCAGACGTTGACCGGGGCGCGGCGCCAACCAGTCCATCATCGCGTCTTTCCAGACCCGGTGGATGCCCATCGACATGACGTCGTTCATCACGTCGTATTTCGAGGCGACCGAATTAAACACGCCCTGCACACGCCCGGCCTTGTCAGCCTCGCGTACGGTTTCGAACCCGAAATGTGTGGTCTTGTCGCTATTGTCGGACATTGAAAGGACGCCTTTGCCTGTGTTGCTCATCCTTATAGGCCCCCGCGCCGGGAAGACAATCGCGCGAAAAGGTAGCAGGGGCGACGAATTGAAGGGCGCGTCACAGATTTTCCTTAGTCCCGGCCTATGACGGGATCAGGTGTTCCAGACCTCGGAGATGTCCTGTTGGCAAGCATTCTCGCAGCTTTGCTGTCCATAGTTTTAGTGATTTTGTTTTTTGGCTGGCGGATCAGGGCTGTCTTTTGCACGATCCTGCGGGTGTACCGTGCCGAAGGGCTGGGAGGCAAGGTGGATGCACTGGCCCGGCACTATCCAAATGACGTTGTTCACGAGGCTATGCTGCGCGCGGGCAGCGACAGACCGGCGCAACAGACTCTGACGCGCAAAACCTTTCGCACGGCTCCCGGCGCGATAGTGGTGACGATCCTGGTTCTAACCATCTATTTCTATGTGGGTTTTGTGCGGCCCGATCTGGGAGAATTCGAAGAGGCCATCCCGCTGCAGAACCCCGAAGCGATTGTGGCGGTCAAGCTTACCCTGTTGGCTTTGGTGATCTACACGCTGATCTTTCATATTGCCAATGTCATCACGATTGACGGGGGTGAACTGGTCATGATGGCTCCGCTGTTTCAGCGGCGGCATTTTGACCTGACAAAGCTGACCAAAATCAGCCTTCGCCACCGCGGAACCTATGTGCTGCGTTTTTCAGATGGGAAGACGGCGCGGATTCTGAAATATGTAACCGGACATGATGAAATGGTGCGGGCGTTTGAGGATGCGCTTGCGGCAAATCAGGAGAGCACATGCCGGAACTTCCCGAAGTCGAAACGGTCCGCCGCGGGCTGACGCCTGCGATGGAGGGTGTGGTGATCGAACGGGCGGATGTAAACCGTCCCGATTTGCGCTGGCCCTTCCCCGACCGCATGGCCGAACGGCTGACCGGGCAGCAGGTGGATCGGCTGCGGCGACGCTCGAAATACATCCTGGCCGATCTCAGTAGTGGTGAGACCTTGCTGATCCATCTGGGCATGTCCGGGCGCATGACGGTGTCGGGCGATCCTCTTGGACAGTTTGTGCGTGAACATCCGATGCCCGAGAAACATGACCACGTGATTTTCCACATGGCCAATGGCGCGCGGGTGACTTTCAACGATCCGCGTCGGTTCGGCGCGATGGACCTGCTGCCGACGGCGACCGCCGAGCAGCATAAGCTTTTGTCGGTTCTGGGCCCCGAGCCGCTGGGCAATGATTTTCACGAGCAGCATCTGATCGACGCATTCAGGGGCAAGAACTCCCCGGTTAAATCGGCGCTGCTGGATCAGGGAATCGTTGCCGGATTGGGCAATATCTACGTCTGCGAGGCGCTTTATCGCGCGGGTGTGTCGCCACGTCGCAAAGCCGGGCAGATTTCTGCGGCACGAGTCGCGGCTCTGGTTCCGATCATCCGACAGGTGCTGCAGGATGCCATCGAGGCGGGCGGTTCATCCCTGCGCGATTTCCGCCAAGCCGATGGAGAACTTGGATATTTTCAGCACAGCTTTGACGTTTATGGCCGCGAGGGCGAGCCCTGCCGCACCGAAGGCTGCGACGCGGTCGTCAAAAGAATCACCCAGTCCGGTCGCTCATCCTTCTATTGCGCGCAATGCCAAAGATAACTTGATCCAGCTTCCTCGCGTGATAAGGAATCGTATCTGAACGGAACAACCGGAAGCTTACACCTCATGGCTTTTGAGACGATCATCGTCGAAATCGAAGACCACGTCGCACTTATCAAGCTCGACAGACCTGATGCAATGAATGCGCTGAACTCACAGCTCACGCAGGAGCTTTGCTCGGCGCTTGAAGATGCGGACCAGAACGACAAGGTGCGTTGCATCATCATCACCGGCTCGGACAAAGCCTTTGCGGCTGGCGCGGATATCAAAGAGATGTCCACGATGAGTTTTGTCGACGTCTACGCGTCCAATCTGTTCGGTGATTTCAATGATCGAATCTGTGCGATCCGCAAGCCGATCATTGCCGCCGTTTCCGGTTACGCGCTGGGCGGCGGGTGCGAGCTGGCGATGCTGTGCGACTTCATCATTGCCGCTGACACCGCCAAGTTCGGCCAGCCTGAAATCAATCTGGGCGTCATTGCCGGGTTGGGGGGCACGCAGCGCCTGACCCGCTTTGTCGGCAAGTCCAAAGCGATGGACATGAACCTGACCGGCCGTTTCATGGATGCCGAAGAAGCCGAACGTGCCGGGCTGGTCAGCCGGGTGGTTCCGGCCAAGAAGCTTGTGGAAGAAGCGATTGGGGCAGCCCATAAGATCGCCGAGAAATCCCAGCTGAGCACAATGGCCGCCAAAGAAGCCGTCAACCGCAGCTATGAAGTCACGCTAAGCGAGGGCCTGTTGTTCGAACGCCGCGTCTTTCATTCCATGTTCGCAACCGAAGACCAGAAAGAAGGCATGGCCGCGTTTCAGGAAAAACGCGCCGCCCAGTTCCGCGATAAGTAAGACGCACGCGGGGGATCGGAACAGGCGGGCTAGGCCCGCCTTTTTCATGCCCGCTATGCACAACAAAAGAATCGGCTTGGCAATGCCTGCAATCTTGGGTAACAAGCGCCGCTATACATGCGCGTGCGGCCCGCTTGGCCCGACTCACACCCGTGATTCTGATCCGGTGCGGATAATCCGTGACGCGTAACCGAATATAACCGTACCGAACGAAGGTCAGAAACACATGGCAAATTCGCCCCAGGCTAAAAAACGCGCGCGTCAGAACGACAAGCGCTTCGCAATCAACAAAGCACGTCGCTCGCGCATCCGCACCTACCTGCGCAAAGTCGAAGAAGCGATCGCGTCCGGTGACAAGGACGCAGCAACCGCAGCTCTGCGTGCGGCTCAGCCCGAACTGATGCGCGGCGTCACCAAAGGCGTCTTCCACAAGAACACCGCCTCGCGCAAAATGTCGCGTCTGTCGGCCCGGGTCAAAGCGCTGGGCTAAACTCGTGGGTTGACCTTGGGTCAACATTTCACGGTTGAATTGTTCTCAAAAGCGCCACAATTCGTGGCGCTTTTTTTGTGCTGTTGCCGGAAAGCCGCGTCTTCACGAAGTCGAGAGATTCTTTCGGCGAAAGACCCGAGTCAACATCAGAGTTTCGTTGCCGTACGCCTTGGCCTCTTGCTACCACTAAGTCAGCGATTCACTCGCTTGGGGGGACAGGCTGTTTCATTGACCAAACTGACGGGCATCAGGAGGGTCGTGAAACGAATGTTGGCAAACGGACAATGCCCGTTTGTTGATCTGCTAAAGGTCTTTGGGTGACCGAAGATCCGAGCCCTGTCTAAAATATTGTTTGCGATGCGCAACCCGGCACACGGGGCGCCCTGTATCTGGGTGTCCACATGTCAGGCTGTGCTGACTTTTTGGGGACGGCCTCGCCAGACCTGCGTGGTTCGGCGTGTGGGTACCCTATTGCGAGTGAAAGCAAAATAACCGGGTAACCGGAATTGGGTAATAAGGCCGGCAGGCCAATAAAGAATGGGATGCGTGAGGCGCTTGATGACACAAGAGAAATGGGGACAACTGCGTAACAAATTGCTCAAGGCGGTCGGCAAGAACAACTACACCACCTGGATCGAACCTCTTGAATTCCAAGAGCTACAGGATGGCGTGGCGGTGTTCTCGGTACCGACCAATTTCATGGGCAACTATGTGAGCCAGAATTTTGCGGATCTCATTCTGTATGAGATGAACACCGCCGGGGAATCGGTGCAACGGCTGGCCTTTCGCGTCGCCGCCAATTCGCCGGTGCGACCATCCAACGAACCGAAAGCCGCATCCGCGACCGCTCAGGACACACCGCAACCCCAATCTCTGTCGCAGCAGGCCGAGTCGACAAGTGACGCATTGGAATCGCTGCAGGCTGCGCCATTGGACGCCCGTTTCACATTTGACAGCTTTGTGGTCGGCAAGCCCAACGAACTGGCCCACGCTGCGGCGCGCCGTGTCTCGGAAGGTGGTCCCGTCACATTCAATCCGCTGGTTCTGTATGGCGGTGTCGGACTGGGTAAAACCCACCTGATGCATGCCATCGCATGGGAGCTGAAGACCAAGCGGCCCGAGTTGAACGTGCTGTATCTGTCGGCAGAGCAGTTCATGTATCGCTTTGTGCGAGCCCTGCGTGAACGCCGGATGATGGACTTCAAACACCTGTTCCGCTCGGTCGACGTTCTGATGGTCGATGACGTGCAGTTCATCGCCGGCAAAGACTCGACCCAGGAAGAGTTCTTTCACACCTTCAACGCGCTGGTGGACCAGAACAAGCAGATCATTATCTCGGCGGACCGAGCCCCGGGCGAGATCAAGGATCTGGAAGAGCGCGTGAAGTCGCGCCTGCAATGCGGTTTGGTTGTGGACCTGCACCCGACCGATTACGAGCTGCGTCTGGGCATCCTGCAAAACAAGGTGCAGCATTACAGCAGCACCTATCCCGACCTGACAATTGCCGACGGCGTACTGGAGTTTCTTGCTCAACGCATCTCGACCAACGTGCGCGTGCTGGAAGGTGCGCTGACGCGTCTGTTCGCATTTGCCTCGCTGGTGGGGCGTGAGATCGACATGGAGCTGACACAGGATTGTCTGGCCGACGTGCTGCGTGCGTCCGAGCGCAAGATCACCGTCGAAGAGATTCAGCGTAAAGTGTCGGACTATTACAATATTCGCCTGTCAGACATCATTGGCCCCAAACGCCTGCGGTCTTATGCCCGCCCGCGTCAGGTGGCGATGTATCTGTGCAAGCAGCTCACCAGCCGGTCGCTGCCCGAGATCGGCCGCCGCTTTGGCGGGCGTGACCACACTACGGTCATGCATGGTGTCAAACGCATCGAAGAGTTGAAAACCACCGACGGCCAGATTGCCGAAGACGTGGAAATGCTGCGCCGCGCGCTGGAAGCCTGAGACTTACCTCAAGCCCCTCAGGAAACGCCCCGGACCTTCGTGCCCGGGGCTTTTTTGTGCGCTATAGCCCACGGTTGCGCGTCAACTGTGCCCGCACGGCCACGGGCCCCTTGACGCTTTGGCCGTTCCGCCCCAGAAAACCGTAAAAAATCCTTGTACCTCAGGGTGGAACCGCTAACGTGCCAGTCCCGCCCATGTCGGTACGCAAGTCAGAGGAACTGAGGGTATGAAGATCAGCATCGAACGCGGCACCCTTCTCAAGGCCGTTTCCCAGGCCCAATCTGTTGTCGAACGTCGCAACACCATCCCCATACTTGCCAACGTGTTGATCGAGGCTGAAGGCGATCAGGCCATGTTCCGTGCCACCGATCTGGATATCGAAGTGGTCGACAAGGCCCCGGCGCAAGTTGAGAAGGCAGGTGCTACAACTGTGGCGGCAACGACGTTGCATGAGATTGTGCGCAAATTGCCGGACGGAGCGCTGGTGACTCTGACCGCTGACAGTGCCGCTGGGCGTCTGACGGTTGAAGCGGGCCGGTCGAACTTCTCGCTGGCGACGCTGCCGAAAGAGGATTTCCCGGTGATGGCGTCCTCGGAATATCAGTCGAACTTTTCTGCCTCGGCCGCGCTGCTGCGGCGGCTGTTCGACAAGTCGAAATTCGCCATCTCGACCGAGGAGACACGGTATTACCTGAACGGTGTCTATATGCATGTGGCCGATGGTTCCGAAGGCGGCAAGGTGCTGCGCTGCGTAGCCACGGATGGCCACCGTCTGGCCCGTATCGACGCCGATCTTCCGGATGGCGCGGCGGATATGCCTGGCGTGATCGTGCCGCGCAAGACCGTGGGCGAGCTGCGCAAGCTGCTGGACGATGATGAGATGGATATTGCCGTTTCCGTCAGCGAAACCAAGGTGCGTTTCGCGACGCCCGATATCACCCTGACCTCGAAAGTGATCGATGGCACCTTCCCCGACTACACGCGCGTGATCCCGCAGGGCAACACGCGCCAGTTGGAAGTGGACGCCGCCGAATTCGCACAGGCCGTTGACCGGGTTGCGACCGTTTCGTCCGAGCGCTCACGCGCGGTGAAGCTTCAACTGGACGCTGACAAGCTGGTCTTGTCGGTCAATGCACCTGATAGCGGGGCCGCCGAGGAAGAACTGGCTGTTGCCTATGGCGACGAACGGCTCGAGATTGGGTTTAACGCAAAATATCTGCTGGAGATCGCCAGCCAGGTGGATCGTGAGAACGCGGTGTTCCTGTTCAACTCGGCAGGCGATCCGACCCTGATGCGCGAAGGCAATGATCAAAGCGCGGTTTACGTTGTCATGCCGATGCGCGTCTGATCGACCCTTCGGGGTGATCCTTAACGAAAGGGAGGGGTCATGAGTTTGGCCCTGACCGATCTTACGGTCTCACATTTCCGATCGCACAAGCTGGCGCGGTTGTCCTTGGACGGGCGGCCAGTGGTGATTCATGGGCCGAACGGGGCCGGTAAGACCAATATCCTGGAAGCGGTCTCTCTGTTCTCGCCTGGTCGCGGGATGCGACGGGCAAGTGCGGCCGAGATGACCCGGCGGCCAGAGGCGCTGGGCTGGAAACTGTCAGGGCTGCTGAACGTTCAGGGCCAGAACTATGAGATCGAAACGTGGTCCGAGGGCGGCGCAGCGCGTCAGGTTCGGATTGACGGCAAGGCCGCGAGCCAGATTGATCTGGGCAAACTGGCGCGAATGGTCTGGCTGATCCCCTCGATGGACCGTCTGTGGATCGAAGGAGCCGAAGGGCGGCGGCGGTTTCTGGACCGCATTGCGCTGAGCTTTGATCCCACCCATGCCGAGGCGTCTCTGACCTATGAAAAATCCATGCGCGGACGGAATCGCTTGCTAAAAGAGCAGGTGCGGGATGCGCATTGGTATGCGGCGCTTGAAGGGCAGATGGCCGAAACCGGCCATCGCATTCATACCGCGCGTTTGGCGGCGTTGAATCACCTGCACGCGGCGCAGGAGCAGGCGGAAACGGCCTTTCCTTCGGCGGATCTGGAATTGGTGCAGACCGAAGGTGCGATGCCTGAGTCGGCAGACGAGCTGCGCGAGGCGCTGAGTCAAAACCGTTTCCGAGATCTGGCCGCGGGGCGCACGCTGGTCGGGCCGCACCGGTCGGACTTACATGGGGTATTCGCTGCGAAAGGGGTTCCGGCAAAGGATTGCTCGACCGGAGAACAGAAGGCGCTGCTTGTTTCCCTGATCCTGTCAAATGCACGGGCACTGGCCGGAATGGTAGGTGCGCCGCCGATCGTATTGCTGGATGAGGTGGCTGCGCATTTGGACGCCGGGCGACGTGCCGCGCTTTATGATGAGATTTGCGCGTTGGGGGCTCAGGCCTGGATGACGGGCACCGGGCCTGAACTTTTTGCGGAATTGGGGGGGCGAGCCCAAACGCTGATCGTTACCGAAGGCGCTGAGGGCTCGGTCGTGACCGCTTAGGCTGGTTCGCTGACTTTGCGTTCCCACAAGAAGCCGCGCATGACCTCATCCACCGGTGTTTTTGCCATGTGGTTGACGTAGTTCGACATGGTTTTTTGCGCCAAACCCAGCACCACGTCCAGAACTGCGCGGTGCGAGTAACCGACGTCAAAGAACGCCTGCAACTGTTCCTCGGTCGGGTTGCCGCGGGTCTCCATCACTTGCAGGGTGAAGGTGCGGAGCGCTTCGAGCTTGGCGCTCGGCAGCGGAGTTTCATTGCGCAAGGCCTCGGTGATCTCGTCCGAGACCTTCATCATTTTGGCGATGCCGGTGTGGGCGGGCACACAGTAGTGGCACTCGTTTTCCACGTTTATGGTCTGCCAGACGACGGTTTTTTCCTCATTGTCGAAATCGGTCTGCATGAACAGGCCGTGCAGAACCTGATAGCCTTCCAGATGCTGCGGGCTTTCGGCCATCACCTTGTGCAGGCCGGGCAGGCGGCCGAATGCGGCCTGAGATTTCTCGAGCAGCGGTTTGGAACCATCGGGGGCGGATTCGAGGTCATGAGACGGGAAATTGGCCATGTCGGAACTCCTGTTTCTGGCGTGATGAGTTGTATTTAGGGTTTCTTGAGTGATCGCTCAAGTATATATTTGAGCGAACGTTCAAGAATTGGTGAAGACAATGCCCCGCAAACCTTCTTATGACCGCGAAGCACTGATCGCGCAGGCCCGTGATATCTTCTGGCGTCACGGCTGGGCCGGAACGTCACTGAAAGATCTGGAGCATGAGCTGAAACTGAAGCCGGGCAGCTTCTACGCAGCGTTCGGGTCGAAAGATGCGCTCTATGGGTTGGCGTTGGAACGGTATGCGCAGGACGGGGTCGCAAATATGATGGCATTGGCAGAGGAACTGGGTCCGCTTGGTGCGCTTAAGGCTCAGCCGCGTCGTGTGGTCGAGGCGTCGTGCCTGCCGACCAAAGCCTGCATGTTGGCCAAGACCTATGCCGAATTGCAGGCCAAAGATCATGATCTGGCCGGTCAGGCGCGCGCCTATATGGTCGCGATGAAAACCTGTTTCGCAGACCTGTTTCGTCGCGCGCAAGAGGCCGGTGAGATTGGGCCGGATCACAACCCGGGTCGTCTTGCCGCGCGGTACCAATCCGACCTTCTGGGCCTGCGATTGTCAGCCGAACGCGACGATGTGAACGCGGTAGAAATCGCCGAGGATATCGCAGCAGACCTTGATCGGCTTTGATCGGCAAATAAAGCCGGTCAGAACCACAAAATATTGGGGGAGCGCGTGACATTCCCCACCAGAAAACGTATAAGTTACCAAAATAATATAGGTACTAACGGCATGTCCGAAGACGCACAGGCACCACAAGAATACGGCGCTGATTCCATTAAAGTTCTCAAAGGCTTAGAGGCGGTTCGCAAACGCCCTGGTATGTATATCGGGGACACGGATGATGGCTCGGGTCTGCACCATATGGTGTATGAGGTCGTGGACAACGGAATTGACGAGGCGCTGGCCGGTCACGCCGACCATGTGACTGTGAAAATTCACGCAGATTCCAGCGTCTCGGTCAGTGATAATGGGCGCGGAATTCCGGTGGACATTCACCCGGAAGAGGGTGTCTCGGCCGCCGAGGTCATCATGACCCAGCTGCATGCTGGCGGTAAGTTTGACAGCAACTCTTACAAGGTATCGGGTGGTCTGCACGGCGTGGGCGTGTCGGTGGTAAATGCGCTATCGAATTGGCTGGAACTGCGTATCTGGCGCGCTGGCAAGGAACACGTCGCGCGTTTTGAGGGCGGTGAGACGGCAGAACATCTAAAAGTCGTCGGAGAATGCGGTGACCGCACCGGGACCGAGGTACGGTTTCTGGCCTCGACCGACACGTTCTCGAACCTCGAATTCTCGTTTGAGACGCTGGAAAGACGCCTGCGCGAGCTGGCCTTCCTGAACTCGGGTGTCCGGATCATCCTCATTGATGAACGCCCCGCTGAGCGGCTGGAAACCGAACTGTTTTATGAAGGCGGCGTCAAGGAATTCGTCAAATACCTCGACCGGTCCAAGACCCCTGCGATGCCCGAGCCGATCTATATAAAGGGTGAACGCGACGATATCGGCGTGGAAATCGCGATGTGGTGGAATGACAGCTATCATGAGACGGTGCTGCCTTTCACCAACAATATCCCACAGCGCGATGGTGGTACCCACGTGGCCGGTTTTCGCGGCGCCCTGACCCGGACGATCAACAACTACGCGCAATCCAGCGGTATTGCGAAAAAGGAAAAGGTCAGTTTTACCGGCGACGATGCGCGCGAGGGGCTGACCTGCGTATTGTCGGTCAAGGTACCCGATCCGAAATTCTCGTCCCAGACCAAGGACAAGCTGGTGTCCTCCGAGGTACGTCCGGCGGTCGAAGGTCTGATGAACGAAAAACTGGCCGAGTGGTTCGAGGAAAACCCGAACGAGGCCAAGGCCATCGTCGGCAAGATCATCGAGGCTGCTCTGGCCCGTGAAGCTGCCCGCAAGGCGCGCGAACTGACCCGCCGCAAGACCGCGATGGATGTGAACTATCTGGCCGGCAAGCTGAAGGACTGCTCTGAAAAAGACCCGTCCAAGACCGAAGTCTTCCTGGTCGAGGGAGACTCAGCCGGTGGGTCGGCGCAGACGGGTCGGGACCGGCTGACACAGGCTGTTTTGCCCCTGCGCGGCAAGATCCTGAACGTCGAACGGGCGCGGTTTGACCGGATGCTGTCGAGCCAGGAAATCGGTAACCTCGTGATGGCGCTGGGCACCGGCATTGGCCGCGATGAGTTCAACATCGAAAAGCTGCGCTACCACAAGATCGTCATCATGACCGACGCCGACGTGGATGGCGCACATATCCGGACGCTGCTGCTGACTTTCTTCTATCGGCAGATGCCGGAGCTGATTGAAGGTGGATTTCTCTATATTGCCCAGCCTCCGCTTTATAAAGTTTCGCGTGGCAAATCAGAAGTTTACCTGAAGGATCAGGCGGCGTTGGACGATTACCTGATCAATCAGGGTGTTGAAGGCGCAGTGCTGAAGCTCGGCTCGGGCGAAGAGATTATCGGTCAGGATCTGACCCGTGTGGTCGACGAGGCACGGCAGCTGAAGCGCGTGCTGGATGCCTTCCCAACCCACTACCCGCGCCACATTCTGGAACAGGCCGCCGTGGCAGGGGCCTTCGTGCCCGGCGCGGTCGATGCCGATTTGCAAGGCGTGGCCGACAAGGTCGCTGCCCGTCTCGATCTGATCGCGCTGGAATACGAGCGCGGCTGGCAAGGGCGGATCACGC
Organism: Ruegeria sp. AD11(2025); assembly: GCF_056542405.1. NCBI lineage: Bacteria > Pseudomonadati > Pseudomonadota > Alphaproteobacteria > Rhodobacterales > Roseobacteraceae > Ruegeria > Ruegeria sp. AD11(2025). Next base: position 101,489 of record NZ_JBQFZU010000015.1, read on the forward strand.
AAGATCACGGTATCCGCCTGGCCCGTATTCTGCGCGGTGTGGAAGAGGTCCGCACGCTGGACGGCCCGATGCTCCGTTCGGGTGAAGCGCGCAAGACAGGCAGTTTCACTCAGAGCCTACAAGAGGTTTACAACACCCCTGCGACACTGGTCCGTCGCGATCGGTCTCAGGTCATTCACGGCCCGCTGGATCTGTTGCGGGCCATTCTGGAAGAAGGCGAAAAGGGTCTGTCACTGCAGCGGTATAAAGGGCTGGGTGAAATGAACCCTGATCAGCTGTGGGAAACCACTCTGGACCCAGATGCCCGCACGCTGTTGCAGGTGCGAGTGGATGATATGGTCGAGGCTGACGATCTGTTCACCAAATTGATGGGTGACGTGGTGGAACCGCGCCGTGAGTTCATCCAGCAAAACGCATTGAGCGTCGAAAACCTGGATTTCTAGCCTGTTGTAGGTGCGCGCATAGCTTTGCATTTTGCCTAGGCTCAGGACCCATTGATTTCCGTATTGCGGCGTGATTCACGGTTCGAAAACGAGCGGTGAACATGTCTGATCTTTTCTGGCTTACAGACGCGCAGATGGCGCGTTTAGAGCCTTTCT
>NZ_JBQFZU010000016.1:0-101693 GCF_056542405.1 Ruegeria sp. AD11(2025)
TGTAAGCCAGAAAAGATCAGACATGTTCACCGCTCGTTTTCGAACCGTGAATCACGCCGCTATACGGAAATCAATGGGTCCTGAGCCTAGCCATTTGCGGCGATCAGCTCCGCCTGTGCCACAATAACTTCAGCTTGTTTGATCGAAGCGATATCAACCAGACGCCCTTTGTAGACAGTGGCACCTTCGCCATTGGCCTTGGCTTGCTCCATCGCGGCCAGGATCTCGCGTGCTTCGGATACGGCCTCGTCTGACGGGGTGAAGACCTGATTGGCCAGCGCGATCTGTTTCGGGTGGATCGCCCATTTGCCGACCATACCCAGCGTGGCCGAGCGTTTGGCCTGCGCAATGTAACCCTCATCATCCGAGAAATCACCAAATGGCCCGTCCACCGGCAGCACGCCGTGGGTGCGGCAGGCAGCGACGATGGCGGCCTGCGCCCAGTGCCACGGATCGGACCAGTGTTTTTCGCCCTCACGCAGCATATAGTAGTTTTCCTGCGTGCCGCCGATGCCGGTGGTCTGCATTCCCATCGAGGCCGCAAAGTCCGCAGCGCCCAGGCTCATCGCCTGCATACGGGGCGATGAGGCCGCGATCTCTTCGACATGGGCAATACCTGCGGCGGACTCGATGATGACCTCAAAGCTTACCGGTTTGGTGCGGCCCTTGGCGCGCTCGATAGCTGTGACCAGCGCGTCTACAGCATAGACATCCGCTGCGCAGCCGACCTTGGGAATCATGATCTGGTCCAGACGGTCACCTGCCTGTTCCATCAGATCGACCACATCGCGATACCAATAGGGCGTGTCCAGCCCGTTGATCCGCACGGACATGTACTTGTTGCCCCAATCGACCGTGTTCAGCGCCTCGATCACATTGGCGCGCGCGACGTCCTTGTCAGAAGGGGCGACCGAGTCCTCAAGGTCGAGGTTGATCACATCCGCTGCAGACGCCGCCATTTTCGGGAAAAGCTTTGTGTTCGATCCCGGCCCGAACAGTTGACAACGGTTGGGGCGCGCGGGGGCGGCGGGTTGAATGCGAAAGCTCATCTGGACCTCGTGCAAGAAAGGAAATTACGATTTTCTTGCTGTATGGGGTATTAAATTGCGCAAGGCTTCGCAAGCTTCTTTGTGCAGCTGCGGCAATGCAATCGCAGCATCTGCCGTGTGTTGGGGTCTGCGTGGTGATTAAAGATTAATCACTGTGAAAACTTGAGAGATTTTTGCGCGTTAAGTTTAAAACGTGCAAGAAATTCCCTTTCACGCAGCCGAACCCGAATGAAAACGCGAAACACTCGTAAGGCACGTCCCTTAGCCTGCGTCGGAATCAAAGGAGTGACCGCAATGATCGAGACACCGTACCTGCTGTTTTTGGGCGATGCGCCCGACCAATTGGCGGCCAAAGTGGCAGTTGGAATTAAGGACTGGCGTCCCGAAAACGCCGTGGGCCAGTACCGGATGGAGGGCTGCAAGGCCGATCTGGGACTGACAGACATGACCCTGACCGAGGCGAAAGAAGCCGGGGCCAAGACCCTTGTCATCGGTGTGGCCAACCGCGGTGGCGTTATCAGTCAGGAGTGGAAAAAGGTTCTGGTCATGGCGCTGGAGGAAGGCTTCGATCTCGCCTCGGGCCTGCACAACCTGCTGCGCAACGAACCTGATCTGGTTGCCGTTGCCGAAGCGACCGGCCAGAAACTGCACGATGTGCGCGTGCCCGAAGTCGACTATCCGATCGCCAATGGTATCAAACGCAAGGGCAAGCGGTGTCTGGCTGTGGGCACCGACTGCTCGGTTGGCAAGATGTACACGGCGCTGGCAATGGACGCAGAAATGCGTGAGCGCGGCATGAAATGCACCTTCCGCGCCACCGGTCAGACCGGCATCCTCATTACCGGTGACGGTGTGCCGCTGGACGCGGTGATTGCCGATTTCATGGCCGGTTCGGTTGAGTGGCTGACACCCGACAATGACGACGACCACTGGGACCTGATCGAAGGGCAGGGGTCGCTGTTCCATGTGTCCTATTCAGGTGTCACCATGGCGCTGGTCCATGGCGGTCAACCTGACGCGCTGATCCTGTGTCACGAACCGACCCGCGAGCACATGCGCGGCCTGCCGACCTATCAACTGCCGACACTGGAGACCCTGCGCGACACCGCGCTGGCACTGGCCAAGGTTGCAAACCCGGATTGTCAGGTCGTTGGCGTTTCGGTCAACACGCAGCACATGTCCGAGGAAGACGCCTCCGCCTATCTGGTCAAGATCGAAGACGATATGGGTCTGCCTGCGACCGATCCGTTCCGTTTCGGCTCGGGCAAGCTGGTGGACGCGCTGGCCGCAATGTGATCTGAACGACGCGCCGGGGCGAGGTTCCTCGCCCCGGCGTACTTTTTTGAAAAGACGAAGGAGCGTTTGCGTGCAGGTAGAGGTCTCTCGTGATGTGTTTCGATTGGCGCAGGTGTTCACCATCTCGCGCGGGTCGCGGACCGAGGCAAAGGTGCTGACCGTCCGGATTTCAGACGGAACCCATCAGGGCTGGGGCGAATGTGTTCCCTATGCGCGCTATGATGAAACGCTCGAGTCGGTTGAGGCTGAAATCGCGGGCCTGCCTGCCGAGTTCACCCGTCAGTCGCTGATGGATTTGTTGCCTGCGGGTGCCGCTCGGAATGCCGTGGATTGTGCGTTGTGGGATCTGGATTGCAAACGCGCGGACAAGCGGGCTTGGGAATTGGCCGGTCTGCCGGTTCCGGTTCCGGAGATAACTGCATACACATTGTCTCTGGCGACACCCGGAGCGATGCAGGCGCAAGCCGCCGAAAACGCGCATCGTCCGTTGTTGAAGATAAAACTGGGCACCCCGGATGACATGCCTCGGCTGGAGGCTGTGCGTGCCGGTGCGCCAAAGTCAAAGATCATAGTGGATGCAAACGAAGGTTGGTCGCCCGAAGTTTATGCCGATCTGGCTCCGCATCTGGTGCGACTTGGTGTCGAACTGGTCGAGCAGCCTCTGCCCGCAGCGGACGACGAGGCCTTGATCGGAATGGAGCGCCCGGTGCCGGTCTGCGCAGACGAATCCTGCCACGACCGTGCAAGCCTGCCTGCGTTGAAGGGCAAGTACGACGTGGTGAATATCAAGCTTGATAAAACCGGCGGCCTGACTGAGGCGCTGGCATTGCGTGAAGCCGCGTTGGCAGAGGGCTATCGTGTGATGGTCGGCTGCATGGTCGGCAGTTCTCTGGCCATGGCACCCGCGACCCTGCTGGCGCAGGGTGCGATGGTAACGGACCTTGACGGCCCGCTTCTGTTAGCCGAAGACCGCGACAACCCGCTGATTTTTGATGATGCCGGAGTGCACCCGCCCAAAGCGGAACTCTGGGGCTGAGGAGACAAGACATGACCCGCACCGTTTACGTAAATGGCGAATACCTGCCCGAGACCGAGGCCAAGGTGTCCATCTTTGACCGTGGTTTCCTGTTTGCGGACGCCGTTTACGAAGTGACCAGCGTTCTGGATGGCAAGCTGATCGATTTCGAAGGCCACGCGGTGCGCCTCAAGCGGTCGCTGGACGAGCTGGAGATGGCCGAGCCCTGCACCAAGGAAGAGCTGCTGGAAATTCACCGCAAATTGGTGGAGTTGAACGGCATCGAAGAAGGTCTTGTTTATTTGCAAGTCAGCCGGGGTTCGGATGGCGACCGGGATTTCGTGTTCCCGTCCGCCAATACCAAACCCAGCCTCGTGCTGTTCACCCAGAACAAACCGGGTCTGGCCGACAGCCCCGCGGCCAAGAAAGGCGCCAAGATCATCTCGATCGAGGATATCCGCTGGGGTCGCCGCGACATCAAGACCGTGCAGTTGCTCTACCCGTCGATGGGCAAGATGATGGCCAAAAAAGCGGGTTGCGACGATGCGTGGCTGGTGGAAGACGGCTATGTGACCGAGGGCACCAGCAACAACGCCTATTTCGTCAAGAACGGCAAGATTGTCACCCGCCCGCTGTCCAACGACATTCTGCACGGCATCACCCGCAAGGCGGTGCTGCGCATGGCGGCAGAGGCTCAGATGGAAATCGAAGAGCGTCTGTTCACCATTGATGAGGCGAAAGAGGCGGATGAGGCCTTCACCACTTCGGCCAGCGCATTTGTCATGCCGGTGGTTGAGATTGACGGGGTGACGCTGAGCGAAGGCACACCGGGCCCGATTTCCAAACGCCTGCGCGAGATTTATCTGGACGAAAGCCGCAAGGCCGCAATCTAAAGCAAAGGCCCGCCGAATCGGCGGGCCTTTTTCGTATCTGGCGTCAGCCCTTTTTCGTTACGTTCTCGTCAAAGGCGACCTTGAAAGCTGCCTGCTTCTCAGGGCTGGCCTCGGTCTGGTAGTTGGCCTTCCACTCATCCATGGTCATGCCATAGAAAACCTCGCGGGCTTTGTCCTTGCCCATCTCGATCCCCTTTTCGTTGGCGGCTTCCTGATACCAGCGGGCCAGGCAGTTGCGGCAGAACCCGGCCAGATTCATCATGTCGATGTTCTGAACGTCGGTGCGATCTTCCATCAGGTGCTTTTGCAACCGGCGGAACGCGGCGGCCTGAAGTTCGGTTTCGGTTTTCTTGTCCATGGTCTGGCTCCGGATGACTGTACCGTTGTCTCTGACCTAGCGGTCCGATGGCGATGTTTCAACACGGTGTCTCAGGCCAGTTTCAAAGCCAGCCAGGGAATGATGCAGAAGATCAGGGTCAGGATTTTGTAATTCGCCAGATACCGGAAATACGCCCGCTTCACGTCCGGGCGCTCCATCTGGAACATCCGGCCATGCACACCTGCGATCCAATCCTGCAACAACACGATCATAAGTGTCGTGAACAGCAGGACCGCAATGTTGAGTGCCGCCATCCAGCCAAAGACAGAGGTCAGAAACTCCTGAGTCATGGTCGCCCCCTTTCCCATAATATATGGGGATCAGCAGCTGACCTCACAATGAGGTGTGATCAAAGGCCGCTGTTTGCCAGAGCATCCTGTAGCACCACGGCCATGCGCTCGGCCCAGATGCGTTGTCCGGCATGATCGGCGATCAGGTCGTTGCGCAGCTCGATCAGGGCGTTCGGACGGCCATGGGCGGTGCAGTGCCGGTCGATCGCATCACCGGGCAAGACGCCAGTATAGGGTTCGTTGACGCCGACGCACAGGTCGTCCTCGGCCTCGAGCCGGTTGATCAGGGGTCGTGAGAACCGTTCGTCCGGCGTGTGCAGAACCCCCACATGCCACGGACGCGGCGCGCGACCGCGCAACTGGCGGGTGAAGGAATGCATTGACACGATCACCGCGTGCGGCAGGCCCGACATACGCTCCAGTGCCTCGTGATAGGGGCGGTAGCACATGTTCAGGCGCCGTTCGCGTTCGGTCGCGTCGGCGTGGCGGTTACCGGGGATAATCGAACCGTCATAGAGCTTCATCAGCAGGGTTGGGTCATCTTCGCCCCGGTTCGGATCGATCACAAGACGCGAGAAATTGGCGGCGATCACCGGAGCGTTCAGGATCTCGCCCAAGTGCTTGGATACTTCATAGGCGCCGACATCATAGGCAATATGCCGTTCCATATCCTCACGCGGCAGGCCAAGCTCGCCTCCATTGATTTCGGGGGGAACCGTGTTGGTTGCGTGGTCGCATGTGATCAGCCAGCGCGAGGGGCGATCGGCACCGTGGATAAAAAACGGGGAATACGTCATAAGCCTGTCATCTAGTTTGTCGCAGGTTTAGGGCAGTTGCTTTGAAAAGGGAATTGCGCAATAAGCTGACATGTGATGTTTGCGGTAACATGATGCGAAATCCAAGAGAAGACGTTAGGAGACAAAACCAATGCGACGCCTGAGAAATGTGAAAATTGTGGCGACGCTGGGACCGGCGTCAAACGACTATGATATGATCCGCGCCCTGCATGAGGCTGGCGCAGATGTGTTTCGCCTGAACATGAGTCATGGCAGTCATGATGAAATTCGTGAACGCCACAGGATCATTCGGCAGGTTGAAAAGGATCTCGACAGTCCGATCGCAATTCTGGCTGACCTCCAGGGTCCCAAACTGCGTGTCGGAGTTTTTGCCAATGACGCAGAAGAATTGGATGAAGGCGCTGCCTTCCGTCTGGATCTGAATCCCGAACCCGGTGATATCACCCGCGTGTGTCTGCCACATCCCGAGATTTTTGCCGCGTTGGAGCCAGGCGCGCGCCTTTTGGTCAACGATGGCAAAATTCGCCTGACCGTACAGGAGTGCGGCCAGGATTTTGCAAATTGCACGGTCGAAGTCGGCGGCACGATCTCGAACCGCAAAGGTGTAAACGTTCCTGATGTGGTGCTGCCGCTGGCCGCGCTGTCGGCCAAAGATCGTGACGATCTGGAGTTTGTCTGCCAACTGGGTGTGGACTGGCTGGCTCTCAGCTTTGTGCAGCGCGCCAAGGACGTGTTCGAAGCCCGCGCGCTGGCCGATGGCCGTGCCTCGATCCTGTCCAAGATCGAAAAGCCTGCGGCTGTTGAGGCGTTTGACGATATCCTTGATGCCTCGGACGGGATCATGGTGGCACGCGGTGATCTTGGGGTGGAACTGCCGGTTTCCGCAGTTCCACCAATTCAGAAACGATTGGTGCGGAAATGCCGGAGTGCGGCCAAGCCGGTGATCGTAGCGACCCAGATGCTGGAGAGTATGATCGAAAGCCCGATGCCCACGAGGGCCGAGGTTTCAGATGTGGCGACTGCCATCTACGAGGGCACCGACGCCATCATGCTAAGTGCTGAATCCGCGGCGGGCTCATACCCGATCGAAGCTGTGCAAACCATGAACAAGGTCGCCATCGAGGTCGAGGCCGACCCGACCTATACGCAGATCATCTCGGCGTCGCGCACAGCCAAAGGCACGACAATTGCCGACGGGATCGTGGCCGCCGCGCGCGAGATTGCCGAAAAGACCGATATCAAGGCCATCTGCTGCTTTACCCAAAGCGGCACAACGGCACTTTTGACCGCGCGGGAGCGTCCCGGTGTGCCGATCATCGCCATGACCCCCGCCACCGGAACCGCGCGGCGCCTGTGCCTGAGTTGGGGTTGCCATTGCGTGATGACGCCCGAGCTTGAGCGTTTCAAGGGGGCCGTTGTCAATGCTGCCCGCGCTGCTCGTGCCGGCGGGTTTGCGACCGAGTCCGATCAGATTGTGGTAACGGCCGGTGTGCCGTTCAACGTGCCCGGAACCACCAATATCCTGCGTATCGCACCCTGTGACGAACGTCTGATTTACAATACAGATCCCGGTTGATGTACTTGTCTCAACGTTCAATCCCTCGCGTGGCCGAAATACAACCAGTCAGGAGACAGGGATTTTCACGATCTCCATTACTGTAAATGAGCTGGTCTGGTGAATTCCAGGCAGCTTGTTTATTTTCTCGCCGAGGATATCGCGGAAGTGTGAGATATCTCGAGTGCGGACGGTCAGCAGATAATCAAACGAACCCGCAACCATCAGGCAGCTTTCAATCTCTGGAATGTTGCGGACAGCGTCATTGAATCTGCTGAGAGATTGCTCAGCTGTAGCGGCGAGTGAAACCTGCACCACCGTCAGCAAGGCCAGCCCCATTCGTTCTTTATCGACGATGGCGCAATAGCCCTTGATGTACCCGCTTTTTTCTAAGCGCTTGACCCGCTCGGAACAGGGAGTATTGGTCAGATTGACGCGTGCCGCAAGATCGACAATCGACAACCTTCCGTTGATCTCCAACTCTTGCAGAATACGTTGGTCGATTTTGTCCAAATCTCTATCGATCAGTAAAAATCCCTGAAATCTTAGCGTAAGACGACATTTTTCACTGAATATAGACTAAAATAATCACCAATTCCTAGTGATTTTTCCTAATACTTGTCTGAAGGCAGCTGCGTAAATGTGTTCCAAGTTCGGCTGCCTTGTCGAGGGCACGGGCCTCGACCCAACGAAAAAAAATTGGAGAACCGACATGACAACAAAAATTGTCATAGGACTGGACGGGACAGAGACCGGGGAGCGCGCGATCGCCTTTGCCAAGGATTTGGCAGGGCGCATCGGCTCATGTGAGTTGCTGGTGGTCTACGTGATCGAATGGTCCCCATTCACTTTCCAGACACCTGAAGAAAACGCGCTGCGGCACAAACGGCGCGAGGAAGAGGTCGAACTGGCCACGACACGGATCGTCACCCCTGCGGTAGACGCGCTGAATGCAGAGGGCTTCACAGCGCATGGCATTGTTCGCCATGGCGACGTGGCCGAAACGCTGAACGTGATCACGGTTGAAAACGGCGGCACCCAGATCATCGTCGGGCGCGCCTCGGCGGACGGGTTCAAAAAACGCCTGTTCGGCAGCTCGACCCAGAATCTGGTCATGCATGCCGATGTGCCGGTCACGGTTGTGAACTGAGGGGAGTGGAGAGTATGAATATGCTTCAAAAACTGAGTCTTGGTGCATCAGCAGCTTTGATCGCCAGCCCCGCTTGGGCGCAAGACGCACCGGGCTTGGATGACAAGATCAATCAGGCGTTTGCCGATTTCACCGGACCATTCGTCAGCTTTATCTTCGCCCCGTTTCCGGGCACGGGCTTCCCTTGGATCGTCGGATGGCTGGTGATCGCGGCGACGGTTTTCTCGCTGTATTTTGCCTTTGTGCAGTTCCGCTTCTTCGGGCACGCCATCAGCTTGGTCAAAGGTGACTATTCCGATCCCAACGACGCGGGTGAGGTCAGCCACTTTCAGGCGCTGGCTACCGCGCTATCGGGTACAGTCGGCCTTGGTAACATCGCTGGTGTGGCGGTTGCCGTAGGTATCGGCGGGCCGGGCGCGACGTTCTGGATGATCACGGCGGGCCTGCTGGGCATGGCCTCGAAATTCACCGAATGTACTCTGGGTGTGAAATACCGCAACGAATACGAAGACGGCACCGTATCTGGTGGCCCGATGTATTACATGTCCAAAGGATTCAGCGAACTGGGTCTGCCGGGCGGTAAGATCCTGGCCATTTTGTTCTCGATCTTCTGTATTCTTGGCGCGCTGGGCGGGGGCAATATGTTCCAGGCCAACCAGGCACACCAGCAGATCGCAGGTATCGTGGGCGACTATCCTGGCTGGATCACCGGTCTGGTCTTTGCCGGCATCGTTTTCGCGGTAATCGTGGGCGGCCTGAAATCCATTGCACGCGTGACCGAAAAGGTCGTGCCGTTCATGGGGATCATGTATGTGTTGGCAGCTCTGGTCATCATCATCATGCACGCAGACCAGATCGGTTGGGCCTTTGGCCAGATCTTCGCGGGTGCCTTCACCGGCCTCGGTGTGGCGGGCGGCATGGTTGGCGCCCTGATCCAGGGCTTCCGCCGTGCGGCGTTCTCGAACGAAGCGGGCGTGGGCTCGGCGGCGATTGCGCACTCGGCAGTGCGGACGAGCGAGCCGATCACGGAAGGTTTTGTATCCCTGCTGGAGCCGTTCATCGATACTGTCGTGATCTGTACGATGACCGCGTTGGTGATCATCATCACCCAGCAGCTGATCATCGATCCGGATACCGGCAAATACTTGCTGAACGAAGCGGGTAATGCGATTGCCACTGTTGACGGCAACTCGGGCGTCAGCCTGACCTCAGCCGCCTTTGCAAGCGCCTTTGGCTGGTTCCCATATGTACTGGCCATCGCAGTGGTACTATTTGCCTTCTCGACCATGATCAGCTGGTCCTATTATGGTCTTAAGGCCTGGACCTATCTGTTCGGCGAGGGCCACACCAAGGAACTGGTGTTTAAGATCATCTTCTGCATCTTCGTCGTCATCGGCGCGGCGGCCAACCTTGGCCCGGTCATTGACTTCTCGGATGCGGCGATCTTTGCGATGGCGGTTGTGAACGTCTTTGCGCTCTACTTCCTGATGAAAGTGGTGCGGGAAGAGCTGGCGAGCTATGCGAGCCGCTTGAAAACCGGTGAAATCCGCAAATTCGAACATTAACCCAATCCACCGGGGCGGCGCCTGTCGCCCCGGTGCCTGACCACCCTGCGAAAATCGCAGTTTCTGGTCCAAACCCCCTTGCCACTATGACTGAACTTGCGTAAACGGCGCTTCTGATCGCGTGACCGGCCGAGATGGCATGCCGAGTCGCGTTTAGTACCGAACCCTGAAAGGAGACGGAAATGCCTAAGATGAAGACCAAGTCGAGCGCCAAGAAGCGCTTTAAGGTGACTGCGACCGGTAAGGTCCTTGCTGGCCAGGCCGGCAAACGGCACGGCATGATCAAGCGGACCAAGAAGTTCATCCGCGACGCCCGTGGCAACACCACCCTGTCCGCCCCCGACGCCAAGATCGTCAAGGGCTACATGCCCTACGACCGCTAAGAGGAGATTAAGAGATGTCCCGCGTTAAAGGTGGAACCGTAACTCACGCCCGTCACAAGAAGGTCATCAAGGCCGCCAAAGGTTACTATGGCCGCCGCAAGAGCACCTTCAAGGTTGCCCGTCAGGCCGTCGACAAGGCCAATCAGTACGCAACCCGCGACCGTAAGAACCGCAAGCGCAACTTCCGCGCGCTGTGGATCCAGCGTATCAACGCTGCTGTCCGTTCGCATGACGAAGCACTGACATATTCCCGCTTCATCAACGGCCTGAACCTGGCCGGTATCGAAGTGGACCGCAAAGTTCTGGCCGACCTGGCCGTGCACGAACCGGAAGCGTTCGGCGCGATCGTCGCCAAAGCTCAGGCCGCTCTGACTGCCTGATCCTCTTTCGAGAGACAGTGAATGAAGGGCCGTCCCGAAGGGGGCGGCTTTTTTCGTTAGCGCTTACTAAAACCAAAGCAAGCGGGTTGTTGTTTGCCGTTCCGAAAGTTGGTACGCAACCGAAAAGTCATTTGGATGAGTATCAATGATGAACACTTTGCTTCGGATGGCCGTGCTTTATTTGATCCTGTCGATACAGCCAGCTAGCGCCGTCGCTCAGGCTGTAATATCCGGCTGTGGGCTTATTTCAGTGCCGCCGGAAAGTGAGGCATTGGTTCTCGACGCGGATGGAATCTTTAAGCGTAAACTGTTTCCTGGGCGCCATTTCTGCATCCCCAAATTTGAGAAAGTCGTGATCGAAGTAACTACAAGGGAAAGAACCGAAAGTTTGGACAGTGGTTCGCCTGTTGATGATTGCCACTTCTCAGTCTTTGTTGTTTGGACGGTTTCCGACCTAGAGTCTTACCATTTTAAAGGTCGCGACAAAGTTGCGACCGTGATGCAGAAGATGGTGATGGAGGCTATGGATTTGGCGCACGTTTCCCGTATTAAGAGAGATGAGCTCTCTGCATTTTTTTGGTCTGAAATGAAGGCAAATGCGCAGTCGCTTGAAGAGTATGGAGCGAGGCTCTCGCGCTCATTCGTACGTTCGCCCGATTGCGCCATTCAGTAGATCGGATCAGGGTGGACCGGCGGTCAAAAACTGATTGCTGAAAAAGAAGTCGTAGACGGGAAGCGCAAGTTGCCCCAGAGGCCACGTTTTCTGTGTCGGGTTCGTTATTTGTTTCCTTCCTTCTTCACCAACTGCGCCGCAAAGGCCACTCCTGTGCCCGGTCCGGCGTAAGTCACCATGATCACGTCATCCAGATAGACGCCGTTGAAAACTCCGGACGACACGTCATCACCGGATATCCCAGCCTCTGCCAGAACAAAGCGGGTGGGGTTGTCCAGGCTGAAGGTGCCCATCGCCTCTTCGACGATCCATTCGGTGTCACCGATGCGCCGCCAACGGTTCGTCGCGGTGATCAGGTTGCCGTCCAGCTTGGTGATCTCCAACTCCATTTCGGTCTTCAGCAGACCTTTTGCGTGGTTTGGGTTCGATTTGGCGAAGCCCACCAGATAGGTGCCATGCCACGTGCCGACGATCTGAGGGAAACCGCTGCCCTGTTCGGCACTGGTCGGAGCAGCGATGGAAAGCGCAAGAACTGCGACCAAGCTGCGAAGGAAATTGAATGCCATGGGGTATCTCCTGAATTGAATGGTCACAGGCTACCCGAGTTCAGGAATTTGGCAAAACGCAACGCAGAAACGAAAAAACCGGCGCGGTTGGCGCCGGTTTTCTTTGGGATAGTGCAGGGACTTACCCGAACACGCGACCCAGCGCGCCGTCGACCGCGCCGGTGATCTGATCGATGTCGTCCGCCGTTGCGATCAGCGCGGGCGAGAAGCACAGCGTGTTATTGCGGCCGGGGACCGAGCGGTTGGTGACGCCGATGATCACGCCTTGCGCCATACAATCGGCCACAACCGCTTGCGCCAGTTTCTCGTCCACCGGCTCTTTGCTGCCGCGGTCAGAGACCAGTTCGGCGCCCAGGAACAGGCCCTTGCCGCGTACGTCGCCGATGACTTTGTGCTTTTCCATCAGCGCCTGCAGGTTGCCCATCATGCGATCCCCCATGGCCGAGCAATTGCCCAGCAGGTTCTCGTCTTCGATGATACGCATGTTCTCGATCGCTGCCGCAGGACCGGCGGTGCAGCCGCCAAAGGTCGAGATGTCGCGGAAATAGTTCAGCGGGTCGGCCGCGTCGTCCTTGAACATCTCAAAGACTTCCTCGGTGGTAACCATGCAGGCAATCGCCGCATAGCCCGAGGCAACGCCTTTGGCCATCGTCACAAAGTCCGGTTTGACGCCGTATTGCTGGTAGCCGAACCAAGTTCCAGTGCGGCCAACGCCACAGACGACCTCGTCAATATGCAGCAGCACGTCGTATTTCTTGCAGATCTCCTGCACGCGCTGCCAGTAGCCCTCGGGCGCTTCGATCACGCCACCACCTGCGGTCACCGGCTCGAGGCACAGCGCTCCAACGGTGTCTGGACCTTCACGCAGGATGACCTCTTCAATCTGATCCGCTGCCCATTCGCCGAAGTTTTCAACCGGTGCGCCGTCCAGCTCGTGCTTGCGGTACTCCATGCAGTGCGGGACACGCACGAAATCGGGCGCGAAGGGGCCGTATTGCGCGTTGCGCTCGTCCTGACCACCTGCGGACATGGTCGCCAGGGTCGAGCCGTGATAGTCGCGCTCGCGGTACAGGATCTTGGTTTTCTTGCCGCCATATTTCTTGTGCGCGATCTGGCGGATCATCTTGAACGCCTTCTCGTTCGCCTCAGAGCCCGAGTTGGTGTAGTAGACACGGCTCATGCCCGGCATCTTCTCGATCAGCTTTTCGGCGAAGATTGCCCCGGGGATCGAGCCGGCGGAGTTGGCAAAGTAGCACAGCTTCATCAGCTGGTCGTACACCGCCTTGCAGATCGATTCGCGGCCATAGCCCACGTTGACGGTCCATACACCGCCCGAAACGGCATCCAGATGCTCTTTGCCGTTCTGATCCCAGACGCGCATTCCCTTGCCTTCGACAATGATGCGGGGATCATTGGTTTCAAAGGGCTTATGCTGGATCAGGTGGTGCCAGATATGGGCGCGGTCGGCCTCGACCACGCGGGAAAGATCGTTTTCGTTGAACGTGCCGTCCATGACATGTCCTTTCAGAAGTATTGGGTGTGCAGGTTGCGGGAACGATGCCGCCCCGGCTTGGAATTCTTGATGGCCCAGATCACCGCGAATGGCCATCTGTAGATAGGGCCAGATTGCACCATCCCGTATTGCCAGTCCATGCCCTCGGCGTATTTCTACGGGTTTGCCAGGTTCCTTACTTTGTGATCAAGTCGCGCAGGAATTGAACTGGGAGGGTCAGCACATGGCAGGGGACAATATCTACGAGCGTCATTTGGACAAGAACCGCGCGAACTACACGCCCTTGTCGCCGCTGAGTTTCATCGAACGCACCGCGAAGATCTACCCGGATTACCCCTCGGTGGTCTATGGCGAGCGCCGTTTTAGCTGGGCTGAAACCTATGCCCGGTGCCGCCGTCTGGCGGGCGCATTGGCGGCGCGGGGGATCGGCAAGGGCGACACGGTCTCGATCATCGCCGCCAACATTCCCGAGATGTATGAGGCCCATTTCGGCGTGCCCATGGCAGGTGGGGTGTTGAACACAATCAACACGCGGCTGGACGCGCCGATCATCGCCTTCATCCTGAACCACGCCGAAACCAAAGTGCTACTGGTCGATCCCGAGTTTTCGGGCGTGGTGAAAGAGGCCCTGAAACAGGTGGATCATGACCTGCTGGTCATCGACATCGAAGACCCCAGTTTTGCTGGCGGTGAAAAGCTGGGCAGCCTGACCTATGACGCGCTGCTGGCCGAGGGCGATCCGGAATTCGTGTGGTCTTTGCCCGATGATGAATGGGATGCGATTACGCTGAACTATACCTCGGGCACCACAGGCAACCCGAAAGGGGTCGTGTATCACCACCGGGGCGCGACGCTGAACGCACAGTCGGACCTGTTGGACTGGGACATGCCGAAGCATTCGGTCTACCTGTGGACGCTGCCGATGTTCCATTGCAACGGCTGGTGTTTCCCTTGGGCAATGGCAGCCAATGCGGGGGTCTCGGTCTGTTTGCGGGCGGTGCGGGACGAGCCGATCTATGCCGCCTTCCGCGATGAAAAGGTTACTCATTTCTGCGGCGCGCCAATTGTGTTGAACATGCTGGCCAACGCACCGGATCACCTGAAAGATTTCGGTCATGAGATCAAGGTGATGACCGCAGGTGCCCCGCCACCGGCCGCCGTGATCGAAAAGATGGAAAGCATGGGTGTCGAGGTGACCCATGTCTACGGCCTGACCGAAACCTATGGGCCATCTGTGGTGTGCGCTTGGAAGGACGAGTGGAACAGCAAAGGGGCCGAAGAGCGCGCCGCGCTCAAGGTCCGTCAGGGGGTTCCCTATACGGCCCTGTCGGGGCTGATGGTAGCCGACCCGGAGACCTTGGAACCTGTGCCTGCAGATGGCGAGACGATGGGTGAGATTTTCATGCGGGGCAACGTCGTCATGAAAGGCTACCTGAAAAACGCCGAGGCTTCGGACAAGGCGTTTCGTGGCGGCTGGTTTGCCTCGGGCGATCTGGGGGTCATGCACCTGGACGGCTACATCGCGTTGAAGGATCGGTCCAAGGACATCATCATATCGGGCGGGGAGAATATCTCATCGGTTGAGGTGGAAGATATCCTGTACAAACACCCCGCCGTGATGGAGGCCGCCGTGGTCGCCCGCCCGGATGAGAAATGGGGGGAAACACCGTGCGCCTTTGTCGAACTCAAGCCGGATGCGCAGGCGAGCGAGGCGGATATCATTGCCTTCTGCCGGGACAACATGGCCCATTTCAAGGCGCCCAAGACGGTGGTGTTCGGGGCATTGCCGAAGACCTCGACCGGCAAGATACAGAAGTTCAAACTGCGGGATCAGGCGCGGGCGCTGACCTAAGCGCCCATCTTGTCAAAGATTGACAGGTCAAGCTCCAGTATTTCACCCATCCACGCCGCGCGGTCCCGGTGATCTGTCAGATGGTCACCGGTTTCCGGATGGGTGAAGATGGTCAGGCCCTGCCGGTTCAGCATCAGCCATGGAACAACCTGGTCGAACGCGTCCGGCGCAAATCCCAGTTGGCAGCTCCAACGCGGATGCGGGCCGACATTCTTGGTATGCACTCGGCCCATCTCAACCGGGAACAGGCGCGCGGCCTGTTGGCAGATCTGTTGCGCAATGTCCTGCGTATCAGCGTCAAAATAGACATGGGCGTGATAGCCAGTGATCTCCGGCATTGGGGCCTCCTACGTTCGCTTGTATCTGGATACACGATGCAGGTTGTCCTTCCCACCGATGTCAGCACACAGAACCTGTGCGTCAGGTCAGGCGACAGCTTCAGGGAAAGCGGCCGTGAAGGCGGGGTGGTTGGCACAGGCGGCCTCGACCGCCAGAGCGCGCGGTAGGTCGGACAGGTCCACCCTCCAGCGGCGCGCGTTGTACAACTGCGGGATCAGGCACAAATCGGCCATACCGGGCTGAGACCCTGCGCAATAGGGGGCCTGTTCAAATTCGGCCAAAAGCGCCTCGAAAGCCAACAGGCCCGGGCGGATAAAGTGGCGCATCCAATCGCCCAGCATCCCTTCGGCCCCGCCGCTGAGCGTGGTGGTGTACTGAGTAACTGACAGGTTGCAGACCGGGTGGATATCCACTGCAATGGACTGCGCCAAAGCCGCTACTTTTGCGTGGTGCGCGGGTTCAGCCGGTAGCAACCCCAAACCCCTAGTCTGATCCAGATAGTCGATGATTGCCAGAGATTGCGTTAGCCGAAGCCCGTCAATCTCAAGCACCGGAACCAGCCCCTGCGGATTGCGCGCCAGATGGGGTTGCGATTTCTGTGCCCCGTCCCTGAGTTCGACAGAGACAGCGCGATAGGCGATCCCGGCCAGATTCAGCGACGCGCACCCGATAGCTGGCCGATGACTGCCCATAGTCAAACAGGATCACCTCGGCCATTCTGTCAGTCGTTTTTCAATGCGGCAGCTTTCAGGGCTTGCGCCAGCACATCCGCGTTTCCGATATGGTTGGCCAGCACAAGAATGAGCCGTGCGTTCAGTGCTTCGCTTTCTGATTTATCCAGCCCGTCATGGGCGGTCAGCAACTCGGCATAGAAATTGTCGCCATTGTCGAGGTTCGGGGTGAGGATCAGATCGGCCATCTTGCTTACTCCTTACCGGTGGCCCGGCGGATCGCCTGCCGGAATGCGTTTTCTTCGAACGTGTCGCGCCGTGCGGCCACGTGCTGATCCGGACGGATCAGGTAGACCGCGCTGTCCGCGTCGCCCAGATACCGGCGCTTGAGTTCCAGCGTCAGGTCATCCTTGACGGACAAAGCCAGCCGGGTGGCTTCGATACCGTCTTCCTCGATCCGGTCAGGGGCGTCGGCGTCGATGGTCAGCAGAGTGAACTTGCCCGCCAGTTTCGGCAACAGGAAGTCATCGCCCAACGGCGCATCAGGGCAGGCCGCGCCCGGGCGCGTGATGTCCGGCCCGTTCAGGGCATCTGCCGAGCTGAGCGAGGACCCCTCATAGGTGCAGGGTGTGCTCAACCGGCCGGAATTCACCAGCGGTCGGGCAAACTCAAAGTGTTCGCTGAGGTCCAGAACCGCATCCCGAAACTGTCGAGACATGTCGGATTTCGGCGTGATGAAATCGGTCGAGCGCGTGGACATGCGGATATTCTCATCGGCGGCCTGAACCCGCTCGCGGTTGTAGCTGTCCAGCAGAATCTCGGGCGCTTTGCCGTCGATGACCAGCTTCAGTTTCCAGCACAGGTTGTCCGCATCCTGCATTCCGGAGTTTGCGCCGCGGGCCCCAAACGGGCTGACCTGATGCGCACTGTCTCCGGCGAACAACACGCGGCCATGACGGAACCGGTCCATGCGACGGCATTGGAAGGTATAGATCGATACCCATTCCAGATCGAACTTAATATCCTCGCCCAGCATCGCCTTGAGCCGGGGAATGACGTTCTCGGGCTTTTGTTCACGCTCCTTGTCGATATCCCAGCCCAGTTGCAGGTCGATGCGCCAGACATTGTCGGGCTGCTTGTGCAGCAGCGCAGATTGTCCGCGATTGAAGGGGGGATCGAACCAGAACCAGCGCTCGGTCGGGAAATCTGCTTCCATCACCACATCGGCGATCAGGAAGTTGTCTTCGAAAACACGACCTTCGAAATCCAGCCCCAGCATCCGCCGCGTTGGTGAGTGCGCCCCGTCACAGGCGATCAGCCACTCGGCCTCGATGTTGTAGGGACCTTCAGGAGTTTCGACCTCAAGCGTGACGTGGGTTTCATGAGTTCCGATGGCCTCGACCTTGTTGCGGCCGCGGATTTCGATGGGGGCACCTTCGGCCTGCAATTCGCGCACCCGGTCAACAAGGGCGTTTTCGAAATAGTACTGCTGCAGGTTGATGAAGGCCGGGTTCGCGTATCCTGTGTCGGGCTGCAGGTTGAACTCGTAAACCTGACGTTCATCGAAATAGACCTTTCCCGCGTTCCACAGCACCCCTTTTTCCATCATCGGACGCCCCGCGCCCAGACGGTCGGCAATATCAATCGTGCGCTGCGAAAAGCAGATGGCGCGGCTGCCGAAACTGACCTTATCATTGTCGTCCAGCACCACGACCTCGACCCCTTGCTGGGCCAGATCAATGGCTGTGGCCAGCCCGATCGGTCCCGCGCCGATCACGATTACCTTGTGCCGGGTAGGCGTGGGTGCATCCTGATCCGGGCTGCGTTCATAGGCATAAAGCGGGACTTCGAAAATCTTGTTCATGGGCTCTCCCCCGATGGTCTGGCGCGGGTTACGCGCAAGATTTAATTCCCCGGCGCTGAGGTGCCGAAGGCTTGAGCCAATGGTTTCATCATAAATTCCGCCGTAAAACGATCTGGATCAAATGCGACGGAATGTCGTCAGTCGGGGTATTGTTCTTACCGTGCGTACGGGGATGAGTGAGCGGGCAATACTGTGCCGGTGCAGTCGCCGAACCCGATTGTGTAGCCCTTGCCTTTGGCTGCGCCCGTCAGGGACAGGGTGTCGCCATCTTGGATGAAACTGCGCGTCTCGCCGCTGTCCAGCGTCAGCGGTTCCTTCCCGCCCCAGCTGAGTTCCAGCAGCGAGCCGCGTTCGGATTTCGTCGGCCCTGAGATTGTGCCGGAACCCAGAAGATCGCCGGTATTCATCGGGCAGCCCGAGGTGGTATGATGCGCCAGCTGCTGCGCGGCGGAATAGTACATCTCCTTGTAATTCGTCCGGGCAATCGTAGTGGCCGGTTTGCCCGCGGGCGCCATTGTCACGGAAAGGTCGATATCATACAGCATCGGGCCGCAGTCCTTCAGGTGGTCCAACAATTCGTGTTCGCGCGCGGGGGTGTCACAACGGAAGGGCTCCAAAGCGGCCTTGGTCACGATCCACGGGCTGATGGATGTCGCGGTAGCCTTGGCCTGAAACGGGCCGAGAGGCTGGTATTCCCACGCCTGAATGTCGCGTGCGGACCAATCGTTCAGCAGCACGTATCCGAAGATGTGGTCATCCGCTTCCTGCACTGTGATCGGCCCCTCCGAGGGCATGCCGACGATGGCGCCCATTTCAAGCTCGATGTCAAAGCGGCGGCTGGGCAGGAAAACGGGTTTCTCTTGGTCCGGTGATTTCAACTGACCCCAGGGGCGGCGGATATCGGTGCCCGAGACGACAACCGAGGATGCCCGGCCGTTATACCCGATGGGAATATGCAGCCAGTTTGGCGGCAGGGCGTTCTCAGGCCCGCGAAACATGGTGCCGACGTTTTGCGCGTGATGGCGACCGGCGTAGAAGTCGGTGTATTCGCTGACGGCGAAGGGCATGTGCAGTTCGGCGTCGTCCTGCGGAACCAGCAAAGGTTCCATCTTGTCCTGTTCCTCCGACCCTTCGGCCAGCAGATAGGTCAGTCGCGCGCGCAATGCGGCCCAGACGGCGGGGCCTTGCTCCATCAACGGGTTCCAGAAGGGCAGGTCGAACAGCGGCTCGTCGTCCAGATTGATCACCCCTTCGGCCTCAGCCGCGGTGACGTCCAGAATCATGTCTCCAATCGCCACGCCGCAATGTGGGGCAGCCCCGCCGACCGAAAAGACACCATAAGGCAGGTTGTTCAGCGGAAACGGGTGTTCGGCGGAATTGGCCGAGGCCACCCAGGATTTCGAAAGTGTCATTTGTGTTCCTTGTCGCCTTTGTCGTCGTTGCGAAAGTGGCACCGCGAAAGGGTGTGTCGCATGGTCCTGTTTCCGTCTTTCAGTCGCCGGGATCGACCCCACCGGAAGAACCCTCCTGGCGATGGCCGGGCATTG
Source organism: Ruegeria sp. AD11(2025) (assembly GCF_056542405.1). Taxonomy (NCBI): domain Bacteria; kingdom Pseudomonadati; phylum Pseudomonadota; class Alphaproteobacteria; order Rhodobacterales; family Roseobacteraceae; genus Ruegeria; species Ruegeria sp. AD11(2025). The sequence goes on from NZ_JBQFZU010000016.1 coordinate 19,778, forward strand.
GATTGTGCTTGTAATGGTCGCGCTTGCCATTCCAGCGTCTGCGCCGCGCCCATATAGACATGCCGATGATGCCTAAGAACACGGCAATGACTAGGTAGCCAGAATCCATCACTTTTTGCCTGGGGTTCCGTCGAACTTTTTCTCAAGTGAGGTCCAGCAGTCAATGTAATCGTCCTGCAAGGGGGCCTCGTTGGCGGCAAAAGGTGTCAGATGCTGCGGGAACCGGGTTTCGAACATGAAGGACATGGTGTTGTCCAGCTTGTCGGGCCCGAGGTTCGCGTTCGACGCCTTTTCGAACGCCTCGCGGTCCGGACCGTGCGGCAGCATCATGTTGTGCAGGCTCATGCCGCCGGGGACAAAGCCCTGCGGTTTCGCGTCATACTGGCCGTAGATGTTTCCCATCAGCTCGGACATGATGTTCTTGTGGTACCACGGCGGGCGGAACGTATCTTCGGCCACCATCCAGCGTTCGCGGAATAGGACAAAGTCGATATTCGCGGTGCCCGGCTGCCCCGAAGGCGCGGTCAACACGGTAAAGATCGACGGATCGGGATGGTCGAACAGGATCGCGCCGACCGGGCAATAGGTGCGCAGGTCGTATTTGTAGGGCGCGTAATTGCCGTGCCACGCCACCACATCCAGCGGGCTTTGATTGATCTTGGTGGTGTGAAACTGCCCGCACCATTTGACAGTGACGGTCGAGGGCACCTCGCGATCCTCAAACGCGGCCACCGGCGCCTTGAAATCGCGCGGGTTGGCCATGCAATTGGCGCCGATCGGGCCGCGGCCCGGCAGCTCGAATTTCTGACCGTAGTTTTCGCAGACAAAGCCGCGCGCGGGGCCCTCCAGCACTTCAACCCTGTAAACCAACCCACGCGGGATAATTGCGATTTCCTTAGGTTCAAGGTCGATAATCCCCAGCTCGGTTGCAAAGCGCAGGCGACCTTCCTGCGGTACCACCAGCAATTCGGAATCGGCCGAGTAGAAATAGGCGTCCACCATGGATTCGGTGACCAGATAGATGTGGCTGGCCATGCCCACCTGCGTGTTCACATCCCCGGCCGTGGTCATCGTGCGCATGCCCGTAAGCCAGGTCAGCCCCTGACCTGAATGGGGCACCGCATCCCAACGATACTGGCCCAGGCTGATCACGTCCGGATCGACAAAAGGCGCGGAGTTCCAATAGGGCAGATCGAGTTTTTCGTAGCGATGCGAGTGCTTGACCGACGGTCGGATGCGATAACACCACGTCCGTTCAGGCGGGTTGGCGGTGAAAGCCGTACCGCTGAGCTGCTCACCATAGAGACCATAGTTACAGCGCTGTGGGCTGTTCATCCCCTGCGGCAAGGCTCCGGGCAGAGCCTCGGTTTCAAAGTCATTACCAAAGCCGGGCATATAGCCGGAATGGGTGCCGACCGGCGTACTGGCCTGTGTCATTTCATGTGGATCAGTCGGATGGTTCATCCTGAGTTCCTCCGCTTATTGCTTGAGGGATAGTAGTTGATTTTGTAACTAACAAGCATGACTCAGAACGATTCCCCTAAAAATGATGACTTTTATTTGCAGGATTTCCTGCCCTACCTGCTAAACCGGGCAGCCGAAGAAAGTTCACTGGAATTTCAGAGGGTCTACAAGGACCGATTCGGGATGCTGCGCAATGAATGGCGGGTCTTGTTCCATCTGGGCAATTACGGAGAAATGACCGCGAAAGAGATCGGCGAACGCGCCCGGCTTCACAAAACCAAGATCAGCCGGGCCGTGCACAGGCTTGAGGAAAGCCGGTATCTGGTGCGCTGCCGCAGCGAAACGGATCGCAGGGTGGAACACCTGACGCTTACGGCTTTGGGCCAATCTGTCTATCGCGAGCTTTGTGGTATCGCCGGGCAGTATGACGCAAAGCTGGCTGCAGAGTTCAATGCGGACGAGGTGGCCCTGTTACGCAAAATGCTACGCCAGTTGGCGCATATGGGTTGAACTCTGGTAATTCCAACCTCAGGCCCCCAGATGACATCCAGAGCGGACACTGGAAAAAAATATGACGACCCTGAACGCCTATGCGGCGAAATCAACTGACCTTATTCAATGGATTGTGACCCGCGGTCTCGAAGGGGCCGCGAAAGAAGAGCTGTTGGACGGCTACTGCAACAAGTTGTTGGAACTGGGCGTACCCCTGATGCGCTTTCATGCGGCGCAGTCGGCGCTGCACCCTGTCTATGGCGGCACCGGGTTCAGCTGGTATGAGGGGCAGGGCGGTGAGTCCGAGACCTTTGAATACACCGAAGAGCCCAGCGAACAGTGGAGGCAAAGTCCTCTCTACGCCATTCTGAACAATGAGGTGGATGAAATCCGCGAGCGTCTGGTCGATCAGAATGAGGAAAGCCGGTTTCCCCTGCTGAATGATCTGCGCCAGATCGGAGCCACCGATTATTTTGCAACCGGGGTCAGTTTTGACGTGCCGACCCAGAGCGTGACAGGAGACACCAAAGAAGCCGTGGACGGAGTTCTGATGTCCTGGACCTCGAACGCTCCGGAAGGATTCCAGGACTGTGACCTGGATCTGATCAACACGGCGTTGCCGCATCTGGGGCTGGCGCTGAAATCCGCGTCGAGCGCCCGGATTTCAAAGGACCTGATGCGGGTCTATCTGGGACGCGATGCGGGGCGCCGCGTGTTGTCGGGCGAAATCCGGCGTGGCTCGTTGCAGCAGATCGATGCAGTGATCTGGAACTTTGACCTTGAAGGCTTCACCAGCCTCTCCGAGGAACTGCCGGGCAACGAGATCATCGACATGCTGAACGATTACCTGGCCGTGGCCGTAGGTGTAGTGCACGATAACCGCGGCAATATCCTGAAATTCATGGGCGACGGCCTGATGGCGATGTTCGACGTCGGTGAAATCGATGAAGACGCGCGTGCGGCGCTGAAGGCCGTACCGATGCTGCAGCAACGGATGGAAGTCTTGAACACCCGTCGCAAGGTCGACGGCCTGCCGGTGGCCAGTTTTACCCTTGCCCTGCACGCGGGTGAGATTCTGTATGGCAATATCGGATCCGAGACCCGGTTGGACTTCACCGTGATTGGCCCGGCCGTAAACCAGACCGCCCGGATCGCCGGAATGCACCGGTCGCTGGGGCAGCGTATTCTGATCTCGGATGACGTGGCACGCGCTGCCCAACCTTGTGGTCAGGACCTTGTGTCTGTCGGGCGATACATGCTGCGCGGGGTCTCCGAACCGAAGGAGTTGTTCACGGTGTATAATGAGGCGGCGCCGTAGTTGGGTGTTTGTGCGATATTAGGAGCAATAAGGCCATTTGTTCTCTCGTTAAGTGTAATGGCATCTGCCGTATCCGCGCAGACCAATCCTGCGATCAATGTCTTCTTTGGCTTCGATCATGTTTTGTATCCGATTGCGATCAAGTGGGCTTGCGGAGGTCCGCAAAGTGAGGATTTGGCCGCTATTGAGGCGCTTATAACGGCGTTTCCTGAAGATGCAGAACGCGCCGATTTGCAGGGTATCGTTGATAGCAGGCGGTAGAGCGCGAAGCGGACTTGGCTGAAGTGCTTGGTGCCGAATTAACCAGCAAACAGACAGAGCAACTATGCCCTGCCGCGCGGACTCTAAGCCTTGTATGGGTAACGCCTGAGCAACTGGCCAATGGCGGTGAAGACACAATTGCCCCTGAACACATTGTAGCATGGGCAGAGTTTTACCGGGTCGTTGAGCACCTTCAGTGATCGCCATGTCATGCGGTGCGGCACTGCATCCATTGGGTCCAGCGGGCGGGATGGGCGGCGAAGCTGCGCGAAAAATCACCCTTCGGCTGGAGGTACGACCCGCTGATACAGATGCCACGTGGCATGGCCAAGGATCGGCAGGGTGAAGATCAGGCCCAGAAACGCCGGAACCATCGACAGCAGCATGGTGACCGAGATTATCGCCGCCCAGGTCAGCATGACCACCGGGTTTTCCGAGACGGCCCGGATGGACGTCAACATGGCGGAAACGAAATTGGTTTCCCGGTCGAGCAGCATGGGCATGGCAATGACGGTCACCGTGAACAGGACTGCAGACAGAAATGCGCCGACGCAGGTGCCAATAGCAAGGAAAGTCCAGCCCTGCGGCGTGAAGATAACGGTGTTCAGAAAACCGTTAAAGTCAGAGAAGGATGCGTTCTGCAGGGTGATCGCCAGCCAAAGCCGAATCTGGTAAATCCAAACCCAGAAAATGAACAGGGTGACAAAGGCCATCCAGCCCATTTCGCGCTTGCGCTGATTGGCCATGACACCAAGGATTTCAGACCAGCCGAAATTCTCTCCCTTCTGCAAACGTCGGGACATCTCATAAAGCCCGGCAGCGGCGAAAGGCGCGACCAGCGGAAAACCCACAATCGCGGGAATGATCATCCAGATTTTGCCAAGCCAGACCAGACTCCAGACAAACAGGATGCCGAACACCGCATAGAACAGGCCGAAAAAGCCGCTCATGAAGGGACGCGCGAGAAAATCTGAAAACCCGGCCTTCAGCGACGCGGTGATGTCACTCGAAGTCACCGTGTTGACTTCGGGCACGGAATGCTGTTGCGGCGTCAGATTGTCCGGTGGTGTGGAATCTTCGGTTTTGGATGCCATGACACACTCCTCCTAAAGCACAGGGCTTCGCCGGTCCGTTTGCCGACGGACCCAGCTGTGAAACAGGCGCATTTCCTCCGCGAACAAGTCTGCATCACGTGAGGCGCAAGGGCAAGGTGGGGGAGAATGGTAGCTGAATTGCGTGTGGCAGACTTACCGGGGCTTTCTAGAAATCAATCTCTACGCCCGGAAGGTTTAGTTCTTTCATCATGTCACGCAGCTCTTGCCGCGCGGCGATGTTCGAGATGTTCAGCTGTTTGACCCCGATATCCTTGAGATCCAGCAGGGTCAGGCCGCGGGGGAACAGTTCGCGGAAGATCACCCGCTCGGAAAAGCCCGACGCGACGCGGAAGCCGATGCGCTGAGACAGCATTTCAATCGCGCGCTGCATCTTTTCCTTGTTGACCATGCGCTGCGTGCCGACACGGTTGCGCACGACGACCCAGTCGATGGGTTTAAGCCCGGCCTGTGCTCGCAACTGCCGGGCGTTCCAGACCATCTCGGAATAGACCGACGGCCCGAGGATTTTCTCACCCTTAGAATCGATACGCGCCAGCAGGTCGAAATCAATGAAACTGTCGTTCAATGGCGTGATCAGTGTGTCGGCCAGCGAATGCGCCACCTGGCTGAGGCGGGTATGCGAGCCGGGGCAGTCGATCAGGATGAAATCGCTGTCGCTTTCCAACTGGGCCACTGCGGCGGACAGGCGGTGGTCATAAATATTCTCGCCGGGTTTCAGCTTGCTGGCATCGATCTCGGGCAGGTCATGGTGGCGCGGGCTGGGCAGCTGTGTTTCCGAGCCGTTCATGAAATTGCCGCGGTTCTCGAAATAGCGCCCAAGGCTGCGTTGCCGCAGGTCCAGGTCCAGTGTGCTGACCTTGTGACCCAGGCGCGCCAATGCGGTTGCCACATGCATCGACACGGTCGATTTGCCTGCGCCGCCCTTCTCGTTCCCCACTACGATAATATGTGCCATGCTTGTATTCCCACGTCCCGCCGTGCTTGCCCACACGTTGTTGCCAGCTACTATATGTTGTGGAAAGCGGGAAGGGAAGAACCCCAATCGGTGATAACAGGCTCTAATTTGGAAAACCAAGGCGTGGGCGCGGGTTAGACTGCGCGCTTGTCAAACAAGCTGCCCTGATTCACAGTTTAGAGCGGTGAATTAGGATAGGGACCGAGCTTGGACGATCTGTTTCTGAACGTTCTGAATGTGGTCCTGCCCGTGCTGATTTGTGCCGGGATCGGCTATAGTCTGGCCCTGATCAAGGCGCCCTTCGACAACAAAGTGATTGGCGGGCTTGTCTCGCGCGTGGGGTATCCGACGCTGATCATCTCGCACCTGTCCACCACCAATATAGCCGTGGATACGTTTCTGGATGTGATGGCTGCTGCCGCGCTGGCGATTGCCGGGTTTGGAGTGTTGGGATTTGCCGCGTTGAAGGCGATGCATCTGCCGGTACGGGCGTTTCTGACACCACTGATGCATGGCAACGTCGGCAATATCGGCTTGCCGATTACCCTGTTGGCATTGGGTGATGCGGGGATGGCCTATACGATGGGCTTCGTGGTTGTCGTGCTGATCAGCATCTTCACTATCGGCATGTGGATACCGGCCGGAGAGTTTTCGCCAAAGAAAATCGCGACGTCGCCGATCATCTATGCGGTGGTGGTCTCTCTGATCCTGATGGTGACAGGGTACACCCTGCCTCAGCCGGTGGCCAAGTCCTTTGATATCCTCGGAGGGCTGTCGATCCCGTTGATGCTGCTGACACTGGGCCACACACTGGCGACTTTGCAGATCAAAAGCCTTGGCCGGGCTTTGATACTGACTGTAATGCATCTTGCGATGGCGGTTGTGATCGCCAGCGGTCTGGTCTGGGCGTTCGGCTTCACCGGGGCCGAACGCGGCGCAGTGATCCTGTGTTGCCTGATGCCGTCTTCGGTGGCGACCTATCTGTTCATCGACCAGCACGTGCCTGAATACGGGCCGGATGTGGCCGGTTTTATTCTGGTGTCGACTCTGAGCACGATTGTCGTGCTGCCGGTTGCGTTGTCATTTTGGATCTGACGTGCACCCTATGCGCAGAGGTAAAAATCGCTAAACTGCTGAATAATTGCGTTAAACAACCATAGTTTGAGGGCAATTTGATGCGTGACAAGTCCCCTGAAGACGTGACCCCACAGGCCCGCGCCCGTGTGGTGTTGGCGATGACGGCAATCTGTATGATGGTCGTGGGGTTTAACACCACCGCTGTCGCCACCATACTGCCCAACCTCAAGGCCGAGTTCGATCTGACCCCGTCTGGACTGCAATGGGTAATGGCGATCTATACGGTGGCCAGTGCCACGCTTGTCACCATCGTCAGCCGGTTGGGTGACATCACCGGCAAGATGGGCGTGTTTTTCTTTGGCATGATCGTTTTTGCCATCGGATCCGCCTCGGTTCTGTTTGCGCAGGATGGGGCGATGCTGCTGTTTGGGCGCGGTGCGCAGGGGGCGGGGGCGGCGGCGCTGTTCGGGACATCTTTGTCACTGCTGACCGCCGCCACGCCGGAAGAGCAGCGCGCCAGCGTCACCGGGGCTTGGGGTGCAATCGTTGGTTTGGCGATCGGCGTCGGTCCAATCGTCGGCGGGGCCTTTGGCCACTATGTAAGTTGGCGGGCGGTTTTTGCGACCGATTTGCTGCTGCTGGCCGTGGCCTTTGCTATTGGGCTGCATGTCAGTCGGCGCAAATACGTCCCCGACACACGCCTTGCGGGGGCAAAATTTGATTACCCGGGGGCGGTTGCGATCCTCTTGTTCCTCGGGCCGCTGTCTTTTGCGCTCAGCAACGGAGAAAGCGGCGGATGGGCGACGCCGCTCACACTGGTTCCGCTGGCGATTGCGGCGGTGGCGACCGTTGTTCTGGTGATCGTCTCACGCCGCGCCGAAGACCCGCTGATCGAACTGCGATACTTCCGTCATCCGCGTTACTTCATGGCTGCGGCGGGGATGTTCTTTACCGGCTTCACGCTGTTCTGCTTCTTTGTCTATTTCAACACTTTCGTGCAGTCACCGGATGCCTTCGGGTATTCGTCTATCGGCGCCGGGCTGGCGATCATGCCGCTCAGCCTCAGCATGTTTGTCATCTCGGTCACTGCGCCGCGATTTCTGGCGCCCTACAGCTTTCAATGGCCGGTTGCGATTGGCCTTGGGGCAATGGGGATTGGGTTCCTGCTGCTGATGACGACCACGAACGCCACGCAATATGCCGAGATCTGGTGGAAACTTTTGATTGTAGGTATCGGCATGGGTATCTGCTTTTCGCTGCTGCCGCGCCTCGGTCTGCGCCTGCTGCCGGAAGAGCATGTGGGGCAGGGATCGGGCGTGATCAACGCCTGCCTCTATTTCGGGGCCACCTTGGGGGCCGTGGTCGGAGGCCTTGCCGAATCCATCACCAAACGCCGTGGCCTGTCCGAAGTGATCGATGCGCTGCCCACCGGATCGACTCAGCGCGAGGATTTGGCCCATGCGCTGACCCACGGCACGCCCAGCCAGATACAGCAGCAGATCGCGGGGATGGATCCATCGGCCGGAACTGCCCTGGCCAAGGCGCTGCGGGACTTGCAGGACAACGCATTCAACAGCGCAATGCTGGTTGCCGCGATTGCAGCGCTTGTCGGAATGGCCTTGGCGCTCATGCTGCTGCGTGGACCAGTGCCGCCGGTGCACAGCGCGGCAGAATTGACGCGCAAACCACGCTAGGCGTGTCTGCCTACCCCCCCAAATATACCCCGCCTTTTGGGCGGTAAAACACCTTCTGGTCGTGCAGCTTGCCCAGAAGATCGTGAATGCGCCGCAGGGTGTCTTCGCGATCCGTCTGGCCGTTTTCTGCCCCATCCAACGCAGCCTGCGACAACGAGGCGACCGAGCCGCGCAACGCCGTTTCGATCAGGTCCATATCCTCGACCGACAGCTCGATCATATCATTGTACTGGGGCATATTCTGGGTCTCCGTGGATTTAATACCTGCGTTGCGGACCAGTATAGCACCTGCTGACTATTGGCGAAATTGGCCTGTGCCTGATGAATGCCGTTAAAGCTGAAAATGAATGTGGTCATCATGGCGTGCGGCGCGGCATCCCTGAAAGCGGATCTTGGGACCGGACACATTTAGGTTCTGGGCCAGATGAGGCTCAACGAAAATCTTGCCCACGCGGTCGTCTTCAGACAGCACAGTTATCACCGAACGCATGCGTTGAGGATCTAAGCTGTAGCTGTGCCAAAGGGGCTGCAGGAAATCGAAATCCCATCTCAGAGCCGGCCAACGCTTTGGGCAGTTGGTGCCGCCTTGCTCAAAGGCGAAGTATCCGATTGGAGATCGCGTAGCGCCACTCAGGTAACTGCCGTCTTCGGCGTAATAGAATGCGAGGTCAGCCTTTTCTCCGTCATCATGTGACAGATGTGGCAGCAGGGGAAATCCGTTCAGAAATGGAAAGTTTGCGTCCAGAACAAGAGTTTTAGTCCCCGGGTATTGGCGATCCATTTCTTCAGCAACATCCTGCAAAACATCGGCGAGTTCTGGAGAGACATAGTTTCTGTTCAGGGCGCAGTACATCCAGCTTTGAACTTGCAGCGGGCCGCTTTCTGAACAGCTTAACGCTACGCGCCCGAATTGCGGGGCGATCCAGATCGTGGCGAGTGATAGAGCGACATAGGCAACCAAAAATGAAATCAATCGTCTTTTGAAAAACAGTGCAATTCCCCAGGCAAGCCCGCCAATCTGCGTCAGCGCTGTCAGAATAAGAATGATCAATGTGTTGACGAAAATACGAAACATGCACGCAAGCTGTCACTGTTCCTGGTGCGCTGCAATCGAATTGACCTACAGTTCAAGTTATTGAACAGCAGAAAAAAAGGCCGCCCCAAGGGACGGCCTTTCGCATCTCAAACAAGTCAGGCTTAGAAGCCCAGACCTTCGTATTTCTTCTTGAACTTCGACACACGGCCACCGGCGTCCATCAGGCGCGACGAGCCACCAGTCCACGCGGGGTGCGAGGAGGGGTCGATTTCCAGAGCCAGCTGGTCGCCTTCGGCGCCCCAGGTGGATTTCATCTGTACCACGGTGCCATCGGTCATTTTGACGTTGATGACGTGATAATCGGGATGGATGTCTTTTTTCATCTTTCCGCTCCTTACGCCTCGGCGCCAGCCTTGGGCTTGTAGTTAGTGACTTCTGCGATACGCGCGGACTTACCACGGCGCGAGCGCAGATAGTACAGTTTGGCGCGACGGACGCGGCCACGGCGGACAACGGTGATGCTGTCAATGTTGGTCGAATGCAGCGGGAACACACGCTCCACGCCTTCGCCAAACGAAATCTTGCGAACGGTGAACGAACCGGCGATGCCGCTGCCACCTTTGCGCGCGATGCAGACACCTTCATAGTTCTGCACACGGGTACGCGACCCTTCGGTCACTTTAAAGCCGACACGGATGGTGTCTCCGGCTTTGAAATCGGGGATGTCTTTCCCCAGGGCGGCAATCTGTTCCGCCTCAAGCTGTGCGATCAGGTCCATCGCAGGTTCTCCTATCTGCTCGTGGTTGGTCCACGAAGTTTGGGCACGGCCTGAGAGCTCTTGGTCTTCATCGGGTCCTGCGCACAGCCCGCCAGAGGTCAGATCGAATGTTCCTTTGGTCTGATCCGCCCTGACACGCCTTGGCTGAAGAAAGCTAAGCGTTGCGCCATGGTGCAAACCAAAACACCGGAGTCGCGCAGTTGCGGCACCGGATTGCGCTGCTTTACGAGGTTTGCAAACAGGGATCAAGCCAAAATCGCCATATTTTCAAAGCTAGACGGTGGGTTTTCGCCATCCGAAAAATACACCGTTGCCTTGTGAGACCAATCAGGCATTCTGGAGGGAATTATATGAGCAGTTTTTAAAAACAGGAACACATCATGCGCATAGCGTTGATGCTGGCCGTCATGGCCATGGCGACTCTGTCCTGCGGTCGCAGCACTCCTCCGCCCCAACAGATCGAGGCCAAGGCTTTTCTGGATACCACGTCGCCTTCGGTCATATACCCGGCCTTCGGCGATGCCGACCCGCACGATTGGGATGGGCGACATCCCGGCCATTACCCGGTGCATGGGCTGGACGTGTCGCGCTGGCAGGGTGCGATCGACTGGCACCGGGCCAGGGCATCGGGCGTCAGTTTCGTGTTCATCAAAGCGACTGAGGGCGGCGACGTGGCCGACCCCATGTTTGACGACCACCGGCGGGGCGCACAGTCGGCGGGGGTGCCGTGGGGCGCCTACCACTACTACTATTTCTGCCGTCCGGCGCACGAGCAGGCTCGGTGGTTCATCCGGAACGTGCCCAGGGGCGCTGACCTTCCGCATGTGCTGGACATGGAGTGGACTCCACATTCCAGAACCTGCAGGCTGCGCCCCGATGGCGCCACGGTTCGCGCCGAAGCCGAACGTTTCCTCGATATTCTCGAACGCCACTACGGGCGGCGGCCTATCGTCTACACAACGGTGGATTTTTACGACGACACCGATATTGGCCGCTTGCCAGGAACCGAATTCTGGCTGCGGTCCGTTGCCGGGCATCCACACAAAGTCTACCCCAGAGCCTCTTGGCGGTTCTGGCAGTATACCGGAACAGGTTTGGTGCCAGGTGTTCAGGGCAAGGTGGATATCAACACGTTCAACGGCCACCCCGAGACATGGGCGCGTTGGAAAGCGGGGGGTTAGTCGCGGGACTTTCGATAAGCTTCCCACAGATCAGGGCGTCGTTCCTGGGTGATCTTTTCGGACATCTCGTGCCGCCACTCGGCAATGCGCCCATGGTGGCCGGACATCAGGATATCGGGGATCGGCCGACCCTCCCACTCGGCGGGGCGGGTGTATTGCGGATGTTCCAGGAGGCCCGAGGAAAAGCTCTCTTCCTCGGCTGAGGCCTGATTGCCCAGCACACCGGGGATCAGACGCACCGTCGCGTCGATCAGCGCCTGCGCCGCGATCTCGCCGCCGGTCATGACGAAATCACCCAAGGAGACTTCTTGCACGCCGTAATGTTCCAGCACCCTCTCATCGACGCCTTCGAAACGGCCGCACAGCAAGGTCATACCATCACAACGCGCCAGGTTCTGCATCATGCGCTGGTCCATCCGGCGACCGCGGGGGCTCAGATAGATCAACGGCCAGTTGCCGCGAATATCCGCCATCGTGTGTTCGATCGCTTCCCCCAGCACATCGGCACGCAGCACCATGCCCGCGCCACCGCCTGCGGGCGTGTCATCCACATTGCGGTGCTTGCCGACACCGAATTGGCGGAGGTCGACGGTTTCCAATTGCCAAAGACCTTCCTGCAGGGCCTTGCCAGTGAGGCTTTCCCCCAGCACCCCGGGAAAGGCCGAGGGGAACAGCGTGATGATTTTTGCCTTCCACACGCCATGCAGGTCCGGCGTAGGGGTCAGCAGCTCGCGCGGTTTCAGTGTCGGGCGGATCGCTTTGCGGCCGTGGGATTTACTAGGCTTGTCTGTCATGTCGTGTCGATCAGCGCGCCTTTGGCGCGTTCAATTGTCGCTTTCTTCTGTTCGATCAGAGCAGCCTCGTCCAGACGCGAGCGGTTCAGATCCAGCAGTTCTGCCAGAGCATCTTCCGGCAGGCGACTGTTGACCTTTGTGGGCGGCACCAGCAGCTTGGCCTTGTCGCTGGGCAGGTTCAGATACTCGGCAAACGGAGTGCCGGGGCCATAACGCCGCAGCTGCAGTTCTTCAAGCCATTCGTCAACAACAGTAACCGACGGTAGCCGGTCCCGGATCTGATCTACCGTGTCCTGCAAGGGCGGCAGATGATCCAGATTCGATCGAAAAGTTTCAAAGTCGTGGACCTGGCGAATGCGTTCCAGATCATGTGCCCAAAGGCTGCGCAACCAGCCGCCTCGTTGGCGTAAGGACAGATAGATCGTGATCTCGAGCTCTTGCCCGGAAAAGCGATGGCGGATTTCATCCACCAGACAAGCTGCAAGCTCTGGTGCGGCTGCGTAACCGTTTTCGGTATTGCGGCTGGGGCGTCGACCGGCGAAGTTCTCCTCGCTGAGGATCAGCCCGCGTTTGTCGCCGAAATCCAACGTCTCCAGAAACTCTCGCAATAGGATTCCGTACTCGGACAAGGTGCCGACGGTGCCGTAAATCGAGTGATTGGTTGCCGCCCGCGACAGACCGGACTTGCGGGTGCGATAGGGTAGCACCAGTGCAAAATGCGGCCAGATCAATTCGCGATTGCCATAGAGAAAGGACTGTGCTGCCGTGGTTCCGGTTTTGTGCAGACCCAGATGCAGCAGGACGCGGCGCATTAGATCAGCCCTTCGGGCGGATCGGCGATGATGCGCCCCTTGTCCAGATCGACGGTTGGAACCGCCTCCAGGGTGAAAGGCAGCAGAACGGTGGCCTTCAGGCCTGGCCCGTGCAGTTCCAACAGGTCGGCCGCACCGTGGTTCTGCACCGATTTGACCCGACCCAGCAGCGTGCCGCCGGTATCGTAAACCTCAAGGCCGATCAGATCAGTGTGGTAGAACTCGTCATCCGGAAGAGAAGGCAGTTGATCGCGACGGGCAAACAGACGCAGGCCTTTCAGGGCGTCGGCCTCTTCCTTGGTTTCAACTCCGCCAAGATTTGCTGCAAATCCGTTCTTGATCGTGCGGGTCAGAACCAGCGGATAGCGCTTCACGCCGGTTTCATCCGTCAGGGGCGAGTAAGCCTCGATATCTTCCGGAATCGCGCAATAGCTTTTCAGGCGCACTTCGCCGCGCACACCATAAGAGCCCGCAATGCTGCCTACGCAGATCAGATCACTCATTTGGCTTGTCCACTGTCACACAAAGCCCATCCAGCCAGTTCCCCCGCGTGGCACAGGCCTCGCGTTGGTTATTGCGTTCAAAGAACACGCCCACAATAAATGCGATCAACAACAGGATAGGAAGCCGTATCAATCCGAACATCTGCCTATCGCACCTCGATGGGCAGGGTGTGGTAACGGGATTCCCAGCCTACAGTTTCCAGCTCGGGCGTGTCTGACATCTCTTCCGGCCAGCCGACGCAGAAATAGCCGATCAGGCGCCAGCCATCCGGAACGTTCAGGTCACGGGTCATCTTAACGGGGTCCAGAATGGATACCCAGCCCAGGCCCAGCCCTTGGGTGCGCAGGGCCAACCAGAACAGCGTGATAGCAGAAACGACGGAATAGCGCCGCGCCTCTGGCATCGTACCTGCACCAAGACCTTGCCCCTTGCCGGTGGTGTCGTCGCAAAACACGGCCAATTGCACGGGGGCTTCCTGCATCCCGGACAGCTTCAGACTACTGTAGATTTGTGCTTTCTCGCCGGAATACCCGGCCAGGGATTCGGCATTTGCAGCTTGGAAATTCTTCAGCGCCGCTGCCCGCGCGACCGCGCTTTCGACGCGGATAACACGCCAGGGCTCACTTAGCCCCACCGAAGGGGCCAGGCGAAATGCGTCGAGGCAGCGCGTCAGCACTGCCTCGTCCACGGGATCGGTGCGGAACCGGCGCACATCACGCCGGAGCCGCATCAGCAGATCGAACTGCGTGCGAAAATCGTCGCTGAAAGTTTGATCCTGCACGCGCTCGCCCGCTTATTCTTCTGCGGTTGCTTCTTCAGCCGGTGCAGCGGCAGCTTCAGCGGCCTTTGCAGCTTTTTCTTCCGCGCGTTCCTGAGCTTTCTTGCCCGGGGTGCCCTTGTTGGGGTTGTTGCGCTCGGCTTTTTCACGGCTGCCGGCAGCTTCCAGCATACGTGCGATACGGTCGGTGGGCTGGGCGCCCTGGTCCAGCCAGTATTGAACGCGTTCCATGTCCATCTTCACGCGCTCTTCGCTGTCTTTCGGCAGCAGCGGGTTGTAGGTGCCCAGTTTCTCGATGAAACGGCCGTCGCGGGGCATGCGGCTGTCAGCAGCCACGATGCGGTAGAAGGGACGTTTTTTCGAGCCGCCGCGGGCGAGACGAATTTTCATTGCCATGGTGGTATCTCCTTTGGATGGCGTTTACCGGGAATTGCCCGGTTAGTTCTGGTGTTTCTTATGGTGTCGGATGACTTCCTGAATGATGAAATTCAGGAAAGCCTTGGCAAAGTCAGGGTCCAGATTGGCCTGTTTCGCCAGGTCTTCTAACCGTGCGATCTGCGCAGCCTCGCGCGAGGGATCGGACGGGGGAAGGTCGTGTTCGGCCTTGAGCTTGCCAACGGCCTGCGTGTGCTTGAACCGCTCGCCCAACGTGTAGACAAGGATCGCGTCCAGTCGATCGATGCTTTCGCGGTGCTCCTTCAACAGCGCGGCGGCCCGCGTCACGGGGTTGGTCATTGGCCGGTCCTCTCAGCGGTCAAAGCGGTATGGGTCATGCGTAAGCCTCCATGCCACCATTCACCAGATCGGCGGGGGCGGGGTGACGCCAGATTTCAGTGGTGCCGAATTTGGGGTGTTCATAGTGATAATCGAGCTTGGCGCCCAACCGCTCGGCAACGGCTTTGCTTGCGTGGTTTTTCGGGTCGATCAGCGAGATTGCGGTTTCCCAACCCAGCACGTCATAGGCGTGCGCGCGTGCGGCTAACGCGGCCTCGGTCGCGTAACCTTTGCCAGTGGCAAAATTCATCAGCGTCCAGCCAACCTCGGGCTCGGGCCAGCCGTCGGGGAACCACAGTCCGACACGGCCGACATAAATGCCGGTATCTTTTTCCTCGACACCCCAAAAGCCAAAACCCCGAATGGCCCAATGGCCAAGCAGCATTGCGATGGATCGCCATGTTTCATCCCGACGCAGCGGGCCGCCAACATATTTAGCGGCGTCCGAGGCGAAAAACTCTGCCTCAGCGTCAAGATCAGCCACAGACGGTGCACGCATGATCAGACGCTCGGTCTCAAGCCGGGGGATATGAGGTTCAAGGGCTGACATGATTACTTCTTCTTACCGAAACCGCTGAGCCCCGGGGGTAGTCCCATGCCGCCACCCATACCGGGCAGGCCACCGGGCATCTTGCCACCCATGGCCTTGGCTGCCTGTTCCAGCGCCTTGGGGTCCATGCCCGCGGCCATTTCTTCAGGGCTGGGGCCGCCTTTGCCGAACATGCCCTTCATGGCCTGTTTCAGCATTTTGCCTTTACCCATCTTGCCCATCTTTTTCATCATGTCCGACATCTGCCGGTGCATCTTGAGCAGCTTGTTGAGGTCGCTGACCTCCATTCCAGAACCGGCTGCGATGCGTTTCTTACGGCTCGCCTGCAGCAGTTGCGGGTTGGCGCGTTCGCGTTTGGTCATGGACTGGATCATGGCGATCTGCTGGCGCAAGATCTTGTCATCCAGACCTGCCTGATCCATCTGCTTGGCCATCTTGTTCATGCCCGGCATCATGCCCATCATGCCCTGCATGCCGCCCATCTGGATCATCTGTTCCAGCTGCATCTTGAGGTCGTTCATGTTGAACTGACCTTTGACCATGCGCTTCATCATGCGCTCGGTCTGTTCCATCTCCATCGTTTCCTGGGCTTTTTCGACCAGGGCAACGATGTCACCCATGCCCAGAATACGACCGGCGATTCGGTCCGGCTCGAAGGTTTCAAGCGCGTCCATCTTCTCGCCCAGACCGACAAAGCGGATCGGTTTGCCGGTGACTGCGCGCATCGACAGGGCCGCACCGCCGCGCCCGTCACCGTCCATCCGGGTCAAAACCACACCCGAGATGCCAACTTTGGCGTCGAACTCTTCGGCAACCTCAACGGCTACCTGACCGGTCAGGCCGTCGACGACCAGCAGCGTCTCGCGCGGATCAACCGCGTTACGGACCTGCTCGACTTCGTCCATCAGAACTTCGTCAATATGCAGACGGCCCGCGGTGTCGAGCATGTAGACGTCGTAGCCGCCCAGCGTCGCCTGTTGTTTGGCACGCTTAGCGATGTCGACCGGCTTCTGGCCGGGAACGATCGGCAGAGTATCAACGCCGACCTGCGTGCCCAGAACCGCCAGCTGATCCATCGCCGCTGGGCGATAGACGTCGAGCGAGGCCATCAGGACCTTCTTGCCTTCTTTCTCTTTCAGGCGCTTTGCCAGCTTACCGGTTGTGGTCGTCTTACCCGAGCCCTGCAGACCGACCATCAGGATCGGGGCAGGTGGATTGTCGATCTTCAGCTTGCCGGGGTCTTCTTCGCCACGCAGGGTATCAACCAGCGCGTCGTGCACGATCTTGACGACCTGCTGACCGGGAGTGATCGACTTGGTAACGGCCTGACCGGTCGCCTGTTCCTGAACCTTCTTGACGAATTCACGGGCAACCGGCAGCGAAACGTCAGCCTCAAGTAGTGCAACGCGAACTTCGCGCAGGGCGGTTTTGACGTCTTCCTCGGACAGGGCACCCTGTTTAGTCAGCCGGTCAAAGACGCCGGAAAGGCGTTCGGATAGATTTTCAAACATGCCTTCGGCCTCCTATGCCGGTTTTCTGATGGCGTGCCCTAGATAGGATGCGCCGGTTAAATACACAAACGCCCCCACGGGCGAAACTCGCTGGTGGGGGGCGATCCCTGAACGACTCAAGGGACCGGAAGATCACACGCTTCCGGATGTTTGGAGGGGATTTAGGCGGATTGGCTGTCGGAGTCAACCTCGCGCGCCGGAAGCCATGCATTGACCGCATCGACCATCCGCTGCGCGCCGCGCCCGCTGACATAGGCTTCGACAATCGGGTGGCGTCCGGCGCTCATGCCCTTTTCCAGGATCAAAACGGGACGATGCATCTTGGACGTGGTCCTGTCGCGAGTCGAGGTGGTGGTTTCCACCTCGGCATGGGACAGGTTCGACAGCTCATGTTCTACAGTGTCATATCCAAAGATTGATTGGCGACGGATCAAAACGCTATTGCTGTTGCGGTTCATTATGACCTGAACGCGGCGCACAAAGACGCAGAACGCACCAAAGCCCAACCCACCACCAAACAGAGCAAAGACAATGCCGAAAAACACGCCCTCACCCCCTTCGTTGGCCATGAAGAAGCCTGCGCCGACAAAGCATAGGATAAAGGTGACCAACATGATGCCGATCAGCCAGGGAGTGTTGGACAAGATCAATTGGTTTGGGGTGTTGCGCGTCACTTTCATGACGGCACGCTAACACTGAATTCTGGCGCTGTCGTGGCTTGAATTCATCCTCGTGTTGCGCGATGAGCGCGCTAAACAGGAGGTTCCCATGGACGCATCATCTGCTTTTCAGGATACTTTGCCGCTCAGCTCTGACGCGCTGTTGGCGCGATTAGATGAATGGGGATTGGCTTATCTGCTGCATACTCATGTCCCGTTGCGCACAGTCGAAGACTCCAAGGCAGTAGAAGATCAGTTCATGGTGCCGGGCGAAAACGCTCTGCGGTTGAAGAACCTGTACCTGCGGGACAAGAAAAAGCGGAACTATCTCGTGACGCTGGAGCAAAGCCGCGAGATTGACCTCAAGTCGCTGGGGGCGGAACTGGGCGTGGGCAACCTGTCCTTCGGTTCGGCGGACCGATTGCTGCAGAACCTCGGTATCCGGCCCGGTGCGGTCAGTCCGCTGGCGATGATCAACGGGGTGAAGAACGATGTGCGGTTCTTCATGGACAGCGCGGCGCGGCAGGTGGATGTCATCTACATGCATCCGCTGGTCAATGACCGCACCGTTGCGATGGCACGGGCCGATCTGATCGCGTTTTTTGACCGGGTTGGCTGTGAGGTGACTTGGCTGTCCTGATCAGTCCTGCAGCGCTTCTTTAAGTGCGGCGGTAACGTGCGCGGCAGAAGGATTGATGAACAGATGCCCGTCTGCCATAAACACCGGGTCGTCCAGATGGTCGGGGAAGGCCAAAGGAAGCTCGGTGCAAGCCAGTAGGATAGCGGTTCCCGGCGCAGCGTGGTCGTTGCAGAAAGCTAGCAACCGAGCGCGGGCGGTCTCAGAGGCACCGCCATAAAATTCACTGTCGATCATGGCTTGCATCTCGGCAATTTCAGGTTCGGGCAGGCGTTCAATGGCGGTGATACCCTCTTTGGCGAGGCGGTCAGCGTAGTCAGTCGCCTGCATGGTCACAGCCGTTCCCAGAACCAACGCCTTGGAGGCACCGGATGAGGCAGTGGCCTCGGCCGTTGCATCGAATATGCTGAGAATTGGCATCGAAACGCCTTGCCGGATCGCGTGAAAACGTGTGTGGGGTGTGTTTGACGCAATGATTCCAAAGTCGCAGCCTGCACGTTCCAGCGTCAAAAGGGCCTCGCGGAAGACTGCGTCGAAACCAGCCCAACTGTTTTCGTCTCCGGCCACCCCGCGCAGAGCCCGGGTTTTGGCCTGTGTGACAGATTCAATTGTCATGGGTGGAATGGGAAGTGGGGAGCCGTGACCCCGTTCGGCGAAATGCTTGCCTGCACCTTCGGCAATTGCCCGGTAATAGTCTACGGTCGAAGCCCAGCCCACACCGCCCAGAATACCGATTTTCTTCATGTTAAGCGCCCAGCCTGACAAATCCCCTTCGGGCGCAGACTGGACGTTTGAGAGTGTAAAAGCCAGAGGGTTTATGCCGCCAACTCGGTCACGGCTTTATGGGCGTTGGCCAGTGTGGTCTCGGCGTCGAGGGCCATCTGGTCGGCGGCAACAACATCAACATCATGAATGCCGATAAAGCCCAGCACGTGTTTGGCGTAGTTGGTGGCAAAATCTATCTCGGACCCGACGGCGGTACCGCCCGAGGCAATGGCCAAAACCGCGCGTTTGCCTTCCAGCAGGCCTTTAGGGCCGTTTTCCGTGTAGGAAAAGGTCAACCCAACGCGCGCAACCAGATCGATCCAGGCTTTGAACGCAGCCGGTACAGAGAAATTGTAGATCGGCAGGCCGACGACAATTGTATCGGCCTCTCGCAATTCGTTCACCAGCGTGTCCGACAGCACCAGTTGGTCGCGCTGGGTCTCATCCCGTTGATCTGCCGGTGTGAAGTTGGCGTTGATCCAGTCTTCGGTCAGCAAGGGCAGGGGGCTTGCCAGATCACGGCGGATGATGCGGGCGGCGCCCAGATGTTTGACGATGCGGTCGGACAGATCTCGGGTTGCAGACCCCGCGCGGCGGGCCGAGGCGTCGATATGCAGGATGGTATTGGGCATTTCACTTGGTCCTTGTGGATAGGGATTTCGCGTCTGACCCCAATATGGATATTGCGTACATGAACAAAACTCGGATACATCAACAGTTGATGTTGGAAATTGCACAGTGGTGGTGATGCCGTGGACAATTGGGACGAAGTAAGAACCGCCTATCAGGTAGCCCGCATGGGTACCGTCAGCGGCGCGGCCGAGGTGCTGGGCGTGCACCATGCGACGGTGATCCGACATATTGATGCGATTGAGGCGCGGTTGGGCACCAAGCTGTTCCAGCGTCACGCGCGTGGCTACACCCCGACCGAGGCCGGAGAAGACCTGTTGCGCGTGGCACAGGCGACCGAAGACCAGTTCAACCAACTGGTCGGGCGGATGAAGGGGCGTGGCGATGACGTCTCGGGTGAATTGGTCGTGACATCTCTGTCGTCATTGGCGCCCCTCGTAGTGCCGGTGCTCAGCGAGTTCCAACGCCTGCATCCGGGTCTGATCGTGCGCTACCTGACCGGAGATCGCCTGTTCCGTCTGGAATACGGTGAAGCTCATGTGGCTATTCGCGCGGGTTCGGCCCCGGATCAACCGGACAATGTGGTGCAACCGTTCATCACGCAAGAGATCGGCCTGTTCGCCAGCAAGGATTATGTGGATCGCCATGGGACACCCTCGAGCGTCGAGGATTTCAGCAACCATCAATTCGTCAGTACCGACGACGAAAACAGCCGCGCGCCGTTTTCCCGGTGGTTGCGCGCGACAGTACCTGCAGAGAACATCACCTTTCGCTGTACCAACAACTTCTGCATCCGCGAGGCGGTTTTGTCCGGTGCCGGGATCGGCTTCATGGCTCGCTGGGAAGCGGCCCGTGACCCCAATCTGATCGAAGTGGTCGACCCGCTTTCGGAATGGTTCGGGAACCTGTGGCTGGTCACTCATGTGGACCTGCACCGCACAACCAAGGTTCAGAGTTTTCTGACATATTTGAAAGAGCAATCCAAAGGCTGGCTGGCGTGAGCCCTCAGGCGCAGGGCCATCTGGCCATGCTTGTGTTTTCAACCTTGGTGGCGGGTAGCTTTTCACTGGGCGCGCTGATCGCCAATCAGATCGCACCCGAGGCGATCACGGCGGCGCGGTTTCTGATCGCCTCCGTCGTGATTGGTGTTGCGGCAATGATGACCACCGGCTTGCCGCGTAGTGCAACACAGTCTCCGTGGCGCTATCTGGTGCTGGGCGGGTTGTTTGCCACTTACTTTGTCCTGATGTTCTACGGTCTAAAGACAGCGCCCCCGGTCAGTGCCGCAGCCGTGTTCACGCTGACCCCGGTGATGTCGGCCATGGCAGGGTGGGTGTTATTGCGGCAGGTCACGACGCCCCGGATGGCCTTAGCCCTTACGGTGGGCGCGATGGGTGCGCTTTGGGTTATTTTCCGGGCGGATTGGCAGGCTTTCACCGCATTCCAAATCGGAGGCGGCGAGATTATCTATTTCTGGGGCTGCGCGGCGCATGCGGTTTACACGCCGATGGTGCGCAAGTTGAACCGGGGAGAACCGGCGGTGGTGTTCACCTTTGGCACCCTCGTGGCGGGCTGCGTTTTGCTGACGCTCTATGGTTGGTCTGACATTCGGGCGACCGATTGGACCAACCTGCCGTTGATCGTCTGGCTTGGTCTGCTTTATGTCTCGATATTTGCCACCGCGGCCAGCTTTGTCCTGGTCCAGTTCGCTACATTGCGGCTGCCCTCGGCCAAAGTGATGGCTTATACTTATCTGACGCCCAGCTGGGTGATCCTGTGGGAAATCGCGTTGGGTCAGCAGCCGCCTCCGCTGCTGGTTGTTGTCGGGGCAATCCTGACCATCGTCGCGCTTGTGCTGCTGCTGAAAACCGAAGAACAGCGCCGCATAACGAACCCGGTGTCCGAATGAAGCTTGCTTTCCCGCAAAATTATGCCAGCGTCGGACACAGGTGTTACGCAGGCACAAGATGACGAAATCAGCATTCTTCTTGATCGCGGTGGCAGGATTGGCTGCCTGTACTCCGCCCGGACCCGGCAACACGGATTCAGAGGCCGATCTGCGCGGCAGTTGCGAGGCGCTTGTCTCGGCTGAAACCGGAGTGAGACCCGAAGGCGTTTCTGCGGTTTCAACCCATAACGATCCTACAGGCTCCGTAACGACGGTGTCCGTGGTCGGCGCCCAGGCACCGTGGCTCTGTCGGGCGGACCCGTTCGGAGTTATTACCGGCGTGGAATACAGTCAGGAAGGGTAGGCCGAATCAGGTGCTCCGCCGTGCCGTTGAGGCAGATCAAGGCCGATACATGCGAATATCCTTATGCTTTGGGCTGAGGAGGAATTCGCCATGTATACTCACATCATGTTCCCTGTTGACCTGCATCTTCCGCCAGAGGTCCGCAAAGCTGCCGATGTTGCAGCTGAGGTTGCCAAATGGCAGGGCGCCAAGATTACAGTTGTCAGCGTAACGGGAACTCAGCCTGGTGATCCGGTTCAGACGGACGCAAAGATCAACGAAGACCTGCGCGCTTTCGCTGACCAGCTTGCCAAGAACAGTGGAACGGAAGTCGCATGTCGAAATATCCATTCCGTCGATGTCGCGGCTGAGGTCGATGGTGATTTGGCTCGCGCTGCCGAGGAAATCGGTGCCGACCTGATTGTCGCGGGCACCCATGCGCCGCGGATCACGGACTATATCTTTTCAAGTCATGCCGGATATCTGGCCAATCACGCCAAGGTTTCAGTCTTTGTGGTGCGTTAGGTCCTGCTAGGGCTCTTCGACTGCGGGCAGCTCGGTTTCCAGAAACCGCTCGAATGCATCCAGATTGACCGGTTCGAACTGCCCGAACCCTTGCATCCAGACAGACGCCGCACGCAGGGCGTCGGGTTCCAGCTTGCACCATTTCACCCGTCCGCGCTTTTCCTGACTGATCAGCCCTGCCTTGGTCAGGATGACCAGATGTTTTGAGATCGCCGCAAGCGACATCTCGAACGGTTCAGCCACATCGGTGACGGCCATGTCATCCTCAAGCAGCATCGCCAGAATGGCGCGGCGCGTGGGGTCGGCAAGGGCCGCGAATACAGTGTCGAGATCTTTGGACATGCCTCCGCTGAACCACAGTGCCCGGGTTTGGTCAACCATTTGGTTGAATATGCGGATTCAATGCATTTGAACGGGACAGAAAGGGTCAGGCGGTTTTGACTTGCGCGGCGCCAGATGAAAAATCAATTTAAAACAATACGCTAAGCTGCGGCAATTGGGGCGCTCAACGTCGTTGACTCTGCGCCCTTCGCCCCTTAGCACCGTGCCCAAGACTGAGCGAGGAAAACGCCCGTGACCGACGACGACCAAAAGCAGCGTATGGCGCAGCTGGAGGCCAAGATCGAGGCGGCGAAAAAGGCGAAAGAGCCCAAACCTCGCGCGGACGCTGACGTCTCGGGCGGCGAGCTTGCCTGGCGGATGGTCATCGAAATGGTATCCGGTCTGGGGATCGGATTTGGCATCGGATACGGGCTGGACAGCCTGCTCGGGACAATCCCGATCTTTCTGGTGCTGTTCACATTGCTGGGCCTTGTCGCGGGCGTGAAGGTTATGCTCCGCAGCGCGAAAGAGGTCCAAGAGAAACAAACGGCTGCAAACGCGGCCGAGAAGGACGAGAGGGACTAAACGTGGCAACTGAGACCACCGCAGCAGAAGGCAGCAGCCTGGTATTCCACCCGATGGACCAGTTCATCGTTAAGCCGCTGTTTGGCGACGGAGCGGTCGGCATGTTCACGGTCACCAACGTGACCCTGTGGCTGTTCTTGGCAGTATTGGCTGTCGCTGCTCTGCTGGTTCTGCCCACGTCCAAGCGCGCGATTGTGCCTAGCCGGATGCAGTCGATCGCGGAACTGACCTACGGCTTCATCTACAAGATGCTGGAAGACATCTGCGGCAAGGAAGGCGTCAAGTTCTTCCCCTATGTCATGACCCTGTTCATGTTCATAGTCAGCGCGAACTTCCTGGGCCTGATCCCGACCTCATTCACCACCACGTCGCACTTCGCGGTCACCATTCCGCTGGCGCTGGCTGTGTTCCTGACCGTGACCATTCTGGGTTTCGTCAAGAACGGTGCTGCATTCCTGGGCCTGTTCTGGGTCTCCAGCGCGCCGCTGGCGCTGCGCCCGATCCTGGCGATCATCGAGCTGATCTCGTACTTCGTACGTCCGGTCAGCCACTCCATTCGTCTTGCTGGTAACGTCATGGCTGGCCACGCGGTTATCAAGGTTTTCGCAGGCTTCGCCGCGGTCGCCGTGATCTCGCCCGTGTCCGTTCTGGCAATCACCGCAATGTACGGCCTCGAGGTCCTGGTGGCCTTTATCCAGGCCTACGTATTCACCATTCTGACCTGTGTTTATCTGAAAGATGCGCTGCATCCTTCGCACTAAGGTCCGATACCCCAACATCGAAACTTCCAATTCGTAAGGAGATACATCATGGAAGGCGATCTCGCACACATCGGCGCAGGCCTGGCAGCAATCGGTTCCGGCGCAGCCGCAATCGGGGTGGGCAACGTTGCAGGCAACTTCCTGGCCGGCGCCCTGCGCAACCCTTCGGCGGCTGCTTCGCAGACCGCAACCCTGTTCATCGGTATCGCATTCGCAGAAGCGCTGGGGATCTTTGCATTCCTGGTCTCGCTGCTGCTGATGTTCGCCGTCTAATCTGCGGAACCTGATCCTTACGCGCAGGTGGGTCCAAGCCATAGCGGCCCACCTGTTGTAAAGACAACGTTCCGACGGAGGACATCATGGCGACTGAACCCATTAGCGAAGAAGTAGTTGGCTCGTGCGTCGACTCGCATGGCTCTGCCATCGGGATGCCACAGCTTTGCTTCGATTGGTTCCCCAACCAGATTTTCTGGCTGGTCATTACGCTGGTCGTCATCTTTCTGGTCCTGTCCCGCGTGGCTCTGCCTCGCATCGCGGCAATCCTGGCTGAGCGTCAGGGGACCATTACAAATGACCTGGCTGCGGCCGAAGATCTGAAGGCCAAGGCGGTCGAGGCCGAAGAAGCCTATAACAAAGCGCTGGCCGATGCCCGTTCTGAGGCACAGCGTATCGCAGCGGAAGCCCGCGCCGAAATCCAGTCTGGTCTGGATGACGCGATTGCCAAAGCGGACGCGGAAATCGCTGCAAAGGCGGCTGAATCGGAAAAGGCAATTGCCGACATCCGTGCCGGTGCGCTGGAAAGCATTCAAGTGGTTGCCAAGGATACGGCGGCTGAACTGGTCACCGCACTGGGCGGCGAGGCGGATGCCAAAGCCATCAACAGTGCCGTTGACGCGCAGACGAAAGGATAAGTGACATGCGGAACACTCTTGCCCTTATCCTGACCGTTGGTGCCGCCAGCCCGGCATTTGCCGCAAGCGGCCCGTTCTTCTCGCTTGGCAACACTGACTTTGTGGTCCTTCTGGGCTTCATCGTTTTCATCGCGGTCCTGTTCTATTTCAAGGTACCGGGCCTGATCGGTGGTGCGCTGGACAACCGCGCCGCGGGCATCAAGTCCGAACTGGAGGAAGCTCGCGCCCTGCACGAAGAAGCGCGCAGCCTGCTGGCCTCGTACGAGCGCAAGCAGCGCGAAGTGCAGACGCAGGCGGATGCCATCGTGGCGGCTGCGAAAGACGACGCCGCTCTGGCTGCGGAACAGGCCAAGGCCGATCTGGAAAAATCCATCGCACGTCGTCTGGCCGCTGCGCAGGACCAGATCGCATCGGCGGAAGCGTCGGCTGTGAAGGAAGTCCGCGATCAGGCCATCACCGTTGCTGTTTCTGCAGCAAACGCGGTTCTGGCCAAGCAGATGACGGCAACACAGGCGAACAAGCTGATCGACGCGGCGATTGCCGATGTAGGCGAAAAGCTGCACTAAGCTTTGCCCAGTACGAACTTTGTGCGACCCGGTAGTTTTCTGCCGGGTTTGCCATTTTTGGAACAGCCTTCTGGTCCGGAGCGACACTCGGGTTGCGCCGCCATAGCAAAGCTGGCCTTAGTCTGCGCGCGCCGACCTGTCGCTGCCAGAGAAAAACACGACTACAGCCAGCACGGTTATCCCGATCTCAACCAAAAACGTCCAGTGGTTGAGAAATGAGAGAATCCAATGCGAGTGCGTGGCCTCAACAGTTACGATTGGGTGGGAGAAGTCCGAAAGCGGCCATAGCCAGGTGATTTCACCGACGATGGAATCCAGCGCCATATGGACCAGCCCACCGGCCCCAAAATAGGCCACGACACGCCCCGCCTGCGGCCGGCGCAATCCGGTGACAAACCCCAACAATACGATACCCGCCCACAAAACCGGGCGATGCGTGAGGTATGCGTGGTGGTGATGTGCCTGGTCGTCGACCAGATAGAACCATAGCATGTCCAGATCCGGTGCGATCGCACCGAGCATCGCCGCGGCGAAGACCGTTTTACCGACATTTGGCGTGGTCGCCCGAAAGACCAGATAGGCCCCTGGTAAATGCCCGATGAACATCAGGTCTGACCTGTCTCGTGCTGCAGCCGTTGCTGCGCGATGGCTTCGTTGCGCTGGGCTTTCTGGTGGTCGTCCATGCATCTCTGGACAAAGCTGAGATGCCTATGAACCGCATCGCGTGCGCCCTGAGGGTCTCGGGCTTGCAGGGCGGTGTTGATGGCTCGGTGCTGGTCCAGAATAGCCCCGCGCGTGGTTTGCTGCTGGAACATGATCTGGCGGTTGTAGAACACGCCCTGTTGCAGCAACTCGTACATCGAACGCATCATGTGCAGCATCACCACGTTATGGCTCGCTTCTATGATGGCCATGTGGAACTGGGCGTCCAACTGCGCCTCATCTTCGGAGGCGTTGCGCCCGTGGGCGGCTTGCATCTTGTCAAAGATCGCCTGCACGACTTTCAGATCGCTGTCCGATCCCAGTCGCGCGGCGCGTTCGGCGGCGAGGCCCTCAAGATCCTTGCGGAACGAGAGGTAATCGAACACCGCCTCTTCATGGCTGCCGAACAACCGGACCAGCGCCGGGGAAAAGGCCGAGCCCAGAACCTCGGCCACGTAGATGCCAGAGCCTGCCTTGGCGGTCAGCAGACCCTGATCCTGCAAGTCCGAGATTGCCTCGCGCAGCGAAGGCCGGGAAACGCCCAACCGGTCCGCCAGTTCACGTTCTGCCGGAAGCCGTTCACCCGGGCGCAGGATACCTCGCAGGATCAGCATCTCGATCTGTTTGACCACCGCGATGGACAGTTTTGCGGGCTGGATTTTCTGAAAAGGCATGGGCGTTCCGAAATTGGTCAAATCATATGACCACGTATTCCGAGTGGGTTCAAGAACGCCCGTTTATTACAATAGGTCAGAACTATTGACATTAAGAGCGCGACGCCTAATCTGCCTGTCGTCAAAGCGGAGGAGATTGATGTCGACGAAAGACCTGTTTGCCACGCGGGCGTCGCGGATGAAGGCGTCCGAAATTCGCGAGTTGCTCAAGCTGCTGGACCAGCCGGGGATCATTTCCTTTGCCGGTGGTATTCCCGATCCAGCGCTGTTCCCTGCGGATGGCTTTGCCTTGGCATTCCAGAACGCGTTGGGATCCGATAGCCAGGCGCAGGCGTTGCAATACTCCATCAGTGAAGGGTATGTGCCGCTGCGCGAATGGCTGGTCGATCACATGCGTCAGATCGGTATCGATTGCGGACTGGACAACATCCTGATCACCTCGGGCTCGCAGCAGGCGCTGGACTACTTAGGCAAGCTCTACCTGTCGCCGGGTGATACCGCACTGGTCGGATGGCCCACCTATCTGGGGGCATTGGCGGCGTTCAACGCCTACGAGCCGCGTTTTGATCGGCTCAGCATCAACGGTAATCGCGGCGCCGCAGAATATAGGGCAGCAGCGGGTGAGGGAGTGGTGAAGTTCGCTTATCTCTCGCCGGACTTCGCCAACCCGACCGGAGAGACCGTGGATCTTCGTGGACGCGAAACCTTGCTGGACCTGGCCGAAGACCTGAACTGTGCCGTCATCGAAGACGGCGCTTATCAGGCGCTGCGCTATGACGGAGAGGCGATCCCGCCGGTTCTGGCGCTGGAACTGGCGCGCAAGGGCTCTATTGAAAACTGTCGGACGGTCTATTGCGGTAGTTTCTCGAAGACCTTGTCTCCGGGATTGCGGGTCGGGTGGGTCGTGGCGGCCAAGCAAGTGATCTCGCAACTTGTGCTGATGAAACAGGCCGCCGATCTGCATTCAGCGACGATCAATCAGATGGCCATCAACGACGTGGCACGGGTCTGCTTTGACACCCATATCCCGATGCTGCGCCGCGTTTACGGTGCGCGTCGTGACGCAATGTTGGCTGCGTTGCGGGAACACATGCCGGACGGGGTTGAGTGGACCAAACCCGAAGGCGGTATGTTCATCTGGGTGACGCTCCCTAAGGGCACGGTTGGGTCCGAACTGCTGGCGCGGGCGCTGGAAACGGTCAAAGTGGCATTTGTCCCCGGTCAAGCGTTTTTTCCGGACGGGTCCGGTGCCAATACGATCCGGCTGAGTTTTTCGAACTCGGATGAGGAAACAGTCCGCGAGGGTGTTCGCCGCTTGGGCGAAGTGCTGCGCGCATGAACCGGGAAAGGTTCTGTTAACTGTATTGCGGCAAAGCTGGTGGTATGATCCGGTATCTTCCCCTCTTCGTGCTGGCCGCTTGTTCGGCCGGCACGCCTTACTTTCGCGACGTGCCTGCCACCCGGATCGCGGTGAATGGCAGTATCTTCGATGTGCGTGTGCGCGGAGAGCTGGCCGAGGCAGTTCGGGTCAACACCCAATACGCGCCGCGTCTTGGGCCGATCCGTGACCGGGCCGTTTTGGCCATGGCGCAGGTCTCGGGCTGTCCGATTCTGGATGTATTGGGTGATGCGGCGGTGACCGTTGGCGTGCTGGGATGCGACCGTGAGGCAGGGGAACGGTTGCTGCTGACGGCTGTGTCGACCCCCAATTACGAATGCATTGATTACGGTATCTATGAAAACATCGGCAGCGGGAGCGGCTATCAGGTTTTTGAGTGCACGCCCTACTGAGATACGCGTATTTCTGCGTATTTTGCCAAGATATTGTGGATAAGTCGACCTGATATCCCACATCCTGCGCATCTCCGTTGACTCACCCCCAATCGGTTGCGCACACTTCCAGTTATAGGAATCACAGGACCCATTGCCTTTGCGCTTTAGCAAACTCAAACTCACCGGCTTTAAAAGCTTTGTTGATCCGACCGATCTGATCATCGCGGATGGGTTGACTGGTGTGGTGGGTCCGAACGGCTGCGGCAAGTCAAACCTTCTGGAAGCGTTGCGTTGGGTGATGGGCGAAAACCGCCCTAAGTCCATGCGCGGTGGCGCGATGGAGGATGTGATTTTCGCTGGGGCGGCGACGCGCCCCGCCCGAAACTTTGCCGAGGTTGTCCTGACCATGGACAACTCGGAACGGCTGGCGCCGTCTGGGTTCAACGACGCGGATCAGTTGGAAATCGTGCGTCGCATCACGCGGGATGTCGGCAGTGCCTATAAGACCAACGGCAAGGATGTACGGGCGCGCGATGTGCAGATGCTGTTTGCGGATGCTTCGACTGGTGCGCATTCGCCCGCGTTGGTGGGGCAGAACCGCATTGCCGAACTGATCAACGCCAAGCCCCGCGCCCGTCGCCGCATTCTGGAAGAGGCTGCCGGGATCTCGGGCCTGTATCAGCGCCGTCACGAGGCCGAGCTGAAGTTGAAGGGTACCGAGGCCAACCTGACCCGCGTGGATGACGTGCTGGAACAGCTGGGCACCCAACTGGCGCAACTCGCGCGTCAGGCTCGGCAGGCCGCGCGTTATCGCGAGATTGGCGAACAGTTGCGCCAAGCTGAAGGCATGCTGCTCTATCGCCGTTGGAAAGAGGCTGACATGGCCCGCCAGCAGGCCGAGGAAAAACTACGCGATCGGATCACCGAGGCCTCGCGCGCCGAGGCCGAGGCCCGCGCTGCCGCCACAAATCGTGCCGAGATCGAAGAGACCCTGCCACCGCTGCGCGAGGAAGAGGCCATTGCCGCTGCTGTTCTGCAACGCCAACAGGTGCAGCGCGATCAACTGTCGGATCAGGAAACCCGCGCCCGCCAGACGATTGAAACGCTGACCAACCGTATCCAGCAATTGGCCCATGATATCGAACGCGAGACCGGCCTGAACCGTGACGCAGGTCAGATGATCGAGCGTTTGGAATGGGAAGCCCGTGAGCTGGCCAAGGCTGCGGAGGGACACGAAGACAAGGTCGCCGAGGCTGCCGAGATCGCCCAAGAGGCGGCTGCGGTGTTGCAGAACCGGGAAGATCACCTGTCGCAGGAAACCGAGGACATGGCGCGGCTGGTTGCCCGCCACCAGTCGGCGCAGCGTTTGGTTGAAGACAGCCGCAAGACGCTGGCCCGGTCCGAGGGTGAAGAAGAAAAGGCGCGCGCGGCGGTGGAGGATGCTCGTACCGCTCTGACCCGCGCCAGCGAAGCGTTCGAGTCGGCGCAAGAGGGTGAGGAAGAGGCCCGCGAAGCCGCCGAAGCCGCCGAAGAGGCGCTGGCTGCAGCCGACGAGTTGCGCAACGACACACAGGCGCGTGAGGCCGAAGCCCGCGCGCAACGTTCCGAGGCCGAGGGTGAACTGGGTGCGATCCGGGCCGAGACCACCGCTTTGGCCAAGTTGGTCGAACGCGACACGGCTGAGGGCGGGCAGGTGCTTGACCTGCTGCGTGTGGAACCTGGTTACGAGAAGGCTTTGGGCGCGGCATTGGCTGATGATTTGCGCGCGCCCCTGGTCGAAGGGGATGGTCCCTCCGGCTGGGTGCAGGTTGCGGGTTACGATGCTGACCAGACTTTGCCGGATGGGGTTGAACCGCTGGCGCTGCATGTGTCTGGCCCGGATCGGCTGAGCCGCCGGATCGCGCAGATCGGATTGGTTGATGCGGATCAGGGCGCGCGTTTGCAGACCTCGTTGAAACCGGGTCAGCGGTTGGTGTCGCGCTCGGGTGACCTGTGGCGCTGGGACGGGTTTCGCGCTTGGGCCGAGGATGCACCCAGTGCGGCGGCTCTGCGTTTGGAACAACTCAACAAGCTGGAAGCGCTGAAACAGGAACTTGCCAGGACCGAGGCGCAGGCCGATGGAGCTCGCGCCGCGCATGAGGCGTTGTCGCTGCGACTGGCGGACGTGACAGAAGCCGACCGTCGCGCACGAGAAGCCCGCCGCGCCGCCGATCAGCGCATGGCCGAAACCGCGCGTCAGCTCAGCCGGGCCGAAGCGGACCGCAATCTGGCTCAGGGCAAGCTGGAGACCCTGACCCTTGCCGTCGACCGCCACAAGGAAGACGCCATGTCCGCTCGCGCGCAATTGCGCGAGGCCGAGGGCGCGCTGGCCGGTCTGGGTAACCTCGACAGCGCCCGTGCTCAGGTTGAGGACATCAAACAGACGGTCGAGGCGGCGCGGATCACCATGCTGACCCATCGCTCTTCCCATGACGAGCTGCGCCGCGAGGGCGAGGCCCGCACGCGCCGCACACAGGAAGTGACCAAGGACCTCAGCGGCTGGAAGCACCGTCTGGAGACGGCCGAAAAACGAATCTCAGAATTGGCGGAACGCAAGGAGGGCTCGGAAGAGGAGCTGTCCGATGCCATGGCCGCCCCCTCTGAGATCGCCGAGGCGCGGGAAGAACTGAACGAGTTGATCGAAGCCGCGGAAGCCCGTCGTGCCGAGGCCGGCGACAAGCTGGCCAAAGCCGAGACACAGCAGCGTGAAGCCGTGATAGCGGAGCGGGATGCAGAACGTCTGGCTTCGGAAGCGCGTGAGTCCCGTGCTGCGGCTGAGGCGCGATGCGATGCGGCCAAGGAAAGCGTGACGGCTGCTGCAGAACGGATTGCCGAGGATCAGCAACTGACGCCGAACCAGTTGCTGAACCAGCTGGATGCAAACCCCGACCAGATGCCTGCGGCCGATGCCTTGGAGGCCGAAGTTAACCGCCACAAGCGTCAGCGCGATGCGATGGGGGCTGTAAACCTGCGGGCCGAAGAGGACAGTAAGGAAGTTCAGGAAGAGTTTGACACGCTGAATACGGAAAAGGCGGACCTGGAAGAGGCGATCAAGGCCCTACGCAGCGGTATTGCCAGTCTCAACCGGGAAGGGCGCGAACGTCTGCTGACCGCATTCGAACAGGTGAACTCGAACTTTGCCATGCTGTTCAAGCACCTGTTCGGCGGTGGTGAGGCCAATCTGGTAATGGTTGAAAGTGACGACCCGCTGGACGCGGGCCTTGAAATCATGTGCCAGCCGCCGGGCAAGAAACTCTCGACCCTCAGCCTGTTGTCGGGCGGGGAACAGACCCTGACCGCCACCGCGCTGATCTTTGGCGTCTTCCTTGCCAACCCCGCCCCGATTTGCGTTCTGGACGAGGTCGATGCGCCTTTGGACGATGCCAACGTGACCAGGTTCTGCGACCTGCTGGACGAGATGTGCCGCCAGACCGACACGCGGTTCCTGATCATCACCCACCACGCAGTGACGATGGCGCGGATGGACCGGCTGTTCGGCGTGACCATGCAGGAACAGGGCGTCAGCCAACTGGTCTCGGTCGACCTGAAGAAGGCCGAGCAGATGGTGGCCTGACAGTTCACTGCAACGTTATGACCATCTGGTGGCACCACAGGGTAAGCTGGCCGCATGACCCGATATCTGATCCTTGCCCTGCTGACAGCCAGCCCGACCATCGCCGCCGAGTGGCCCACCAAGCCCGGAGATGTGCCCCTGTCCCCCGAGGAACTAAGCGCCTTGGCGGGCCAGACGTTCACCTTCTACGATGACGGACAGGCCGCTTTTTCGGCCGGAGGCTCCTATTCCTATACCTACGCCAGCGGAGACGCGGCCTTTGGCACTTACTCCATCGCTGAGGACGGCAGCGTCTGTATCGCCTATCGCAACGGGTTTAGCCGGTGTGACCTGTATGTGCGCAGCGGCGAGCGGTTGATCCTGATCGATGAGAAAGGAGATCGCTACCCAGTACGTTCGGAGTGAGGCGGACGATCTCCGCAACCTGCTGTCCAACCTGCTCGGCCGGTCAGGTCAACCACTCCCCCGGCACTGCGATCTCTGGTCGTACGGCGTGATGCGCCACATCCAGAGGGTGCGGCAGCTTTGAAATCGGTCGTTTTTCTTTAATGCGATCATTGCGGATAAACGTGGCTTCGACGACGCGGGGGAATTCAACGCCTTCGATCGTCACCGATCCAGACGCATTGTTGGTATGCAGATGGGTGCAGGTGAATTTTGCCCCAATTGCCGTGTACAGCGGTTTCGCTTTTTCAAAAAAGTTCGGTTTGGTCAGGATGGATGGAATCCGGTGAAGCTCGATCACAATGATCCGGAACCGATCAATGCAAGCCTCGGGAACGCTTTCAAAGACCGGGTACTCGGCCGCTTCGATATCCATTTGAAGCATCAGATCCCCGGTTTCCGGAGCGTGCTGCACCATCCAGTCCGCAAGTGAAATCACATCGCCTTCAGTTTGTGCACCCAAATACTGCTTTGAGAAAATCGCACCGGGAATTTGTTCTGCAGGCCCATCCACCGAAGCGTCGGCCATGATCGACGGAATACCCCATTTGGCCAGATCAAGCTCAAAGCTCGACTGTTGCGAAACGCCGGGTGAAAAACACGCCTTGATACCAGCAAGATCATTGGGAACCAGATAGCCTCCGTCGCCGAAAGCCCCAATCCGGATCAAGGGATGCCCCACATCATAAGGGCGCAAAACATCAGCGAGCAATTTCCGGCGGTCATCAATTGTCATGAATAGGTCTCAGGGCTTCGCATGTGCTTGGATCATCCTAGAGAATTGTCGATTTCTCCGCAAACGATTGATGGCTCGAATGGCCAAATCCCGAACTTACGGATCAATAGAGTCTCTGATGACCTCCGGAGAACACGGCTGGATCTCAAAGACGCCCAAGTAGGTCCGCTGTAGGCCAGGCATCCGCCGGAAGCCCTAACCGCGCCTGCTCCGCCTGAACGGCTGCCCGGGTGCCAGCCCCCAGAATGCCGTCGATCTTGCCAACATCATGGCCACGTGCCTGCAGTTTACTCTGCAACTGCTTCATCTGCGCACCAGACAGGCTTGGTGTCGCGTTGCCCGCGTCGTAGACTTGCGCACCCTCAAGCCGAGTACCGAAATAGGCAGCGGTCAGGACGTAGACAAAGCTCTGGTTCCATTCGAAATAGACGTCGAAATTGGGGTAGGCCAGAAAGGCGGGTCCGTTGTGCCCCTGCGGTAGGATCAGCGAGGCGGGCAGGTTGGCCAGCGATCCGCTGCGCGCCTTGACCCCCATTGCCTGCCATTCAGAGATCGAGCGCGGTTTGCCGGGGCCGGACAGCGACCAGTCCATCTGCGCGGGCACCGTGACCTCTTGCAACCAGGGCTGACCCGGTTGCCAGCCCAGATGCGACAGCATCTTGGCGCCCGACATCAGGGCATCCGGGGCCGAGGTTTTCAGCGAGACCTTACCATCGCCATCCCCGTCCACACCGTTTTCGATGATGTCACGCGGCAGCATCTGTACCATGCCGATCTCTCCGGCCCAGGCGCCAGTGGTGCGGGCGGGGTCGAAATTGCCCTGTTGGTACAGCTCAATCGCGGCGAACACCTGCGGGCGGAACAACTCGGGGCGGCGGCAGTCATGAGCCAGCGTCACCAGCGCGTTGCGGGTGTTGAAATCGCCCTGAAACGCGCCGTAATCGGTCTCGAACGCCCAGAAGGCCAGAAGCACCCCGCGCGAGACGCCATATTCCGCCTCGATCCGGTCGAACACAGCGTCGTATTTGCGTGACATGGACTGACCGCGTTCAATCCGGTTTTGCGAGATCAGGTGGCGGGAAAAGTCAATGAACGGTTTCTGGAACACGCCCTGCGCGCGATCGGCTTTCAATACCGCGCCGTCCTGCTGCACGCCTTTGAAAAATGCGTTGACGGTGGATTTGTTGAAACCTTGTTGAACGGCCTCGCCCTTCAAACCCTTGATGAAGGAATTGAAACCGCCACCGCATTCGGCCAGAGCAGGCGAGGCGAGCAGGGCGGCGGCAACAAGGCCAGTGAGAATGCGCATGGTGGCTCCGTCAGAAAATAAAGTTGAGCCCAACCCACACCGACATGAGGCCAAGCGCAAGCCCCCAGACCTTCCACAGCATGTTACATGCGCGGAAAACCTCCGGCGCGCCGATTTCGCGCGGAGCATTGCCGTTAACCCAGGCCAGATCGCGGACCTGCCCGTCATAGCTGCGCGGGCCGGCGAGGGCGACGTTCAGGGCGCGCGCCATCGCGGCCTCGGGCCAACCGGCATTGGGTGAGATGTGGCGGCGCGCATCCGTCACCATCTCGGGCCAGCGCGTCCGTTGGTCGGACAGCGCCACGATCATCAAGCAGGTCAAACGGGCAGGGATCAGGTTCAGCACGTCATCCAGACGGGCAGCGGCCCAGCCGAAGTCGCGGTATTTTTCGGTGCGGTAGCCAATCATGCTGTCGGCGGTATTGATCGCCTTGTAGATCAGCAGGCCCGGCAAACCGGCGACCAGAAACCAGAATGCGGGCGCAATGATCCCGTCACTGAGGTTTTCCGCAGCGCTTTCAATTGCTGACCGGGCCACCTGCGCCTCGGTCATGTCGCGCGTGTCGCGCGAAACGATCATCGCGACCTTTGCGCGACCTTCGGAAAGCGACGTTTGCAGCCCGTCTCCCACGTCGCGCACATGGGTCACCAGCGATTTCTGGGCCAGCAGGATGGCGCAAATGACAATCTCGACTACCGGACCCAGCAGGGCCAGCAATTGCCCCAAGACCAGCGAGCCGCAAAGCAGCAAGGCCACCACGGCAACCCCTTTCAACCGCCGTTGTGCCCCGTGATTCAGGCGCTCGTCCAACCAGCCGATAATGTTTCCCATCATCACTGCCGGGTGTTTCACCCGTGACCACAACCACTCCGGCTCACCCAGGGCGGCGTCCATACACATGGCGCAGACCAGCAGGAAGGCCGTGCTCACAACGCGGCCTCCAATCTGCTCCAACTGTCCGCAGGGGGCAGGCCAAGCCGCAGGTAGGTTTTGGAATACGGAAAGACGCGGCTCCAGATATGGGAGAGGGCAAGGCGGTCCTGCCAGTCGGTGGCGCTGTCAACTTCATACAGACGGAACAGGGTGGTGCCGCCCACAAGGGCTGCACCTCTGGCGGTCATCAGATCGTCCAGCCGGGTGGTCTCGGTGGTCAACCGTTGGCGTGTGGCGTTGGCCCATTCAATGTCCTGCAAAGCGCGCGTTCCGATCCGCAGGGCGGGTCCAGAGACGGCCCACGGGCCGGTCAAATCGTTCAGCCGGGCGATCAGGTCGGGCTGGCCGATGGCGAAACCCAGCCGCAACCCGGCCAAGCCCCAGAATTTGCCGAAACTCTTCAGTACGACTACGCCGGGCCGCGTGGCCAGGTGGATCAACGATGCCTCGGGGCAGACATCGCAAAAGCTCTCGTCGATCACGGTCAAAGGGGCGCTTGCGTCCGCCTCGGTCCAGGCCCGCCCGTCAGGGTTGTTCGGATGCACGATGACGCGGGCCTGAGCCGGGCCGTCGGGCCGCACAGACCATCCCTGCGCGGTGAAGGCGGCGGCGTGTTCATTGTAGGTGGGTGTCGTGATCTGAACCCGGCCTTGTGGCGCCAGCGCAGGAATGCGTGCAATCACGGCCGAGGCACCGGGTGCAGGCAGAATCGCGGCACCCTCTGGGACGAACCAGAATTGGCGCGCGGCCTCTGTCAGACGTTCAAACGCGCCGTGATCGGGCAATTCGGCCCAGTCCGAGGGGGTCAGGCCTGAAACCTCGTATGGGTGAGGGTTTATTCCGGTGGACAAGTCCATCCAATCCGCGCGGGTTCCACCATAGTGGGCGATGGCCCCATCCAGCCCTCCGCCATGGTCACGCGCGGCGCGTGGGTTCAAATTATCGGTATCGCTTGCCATGGATTTCTCGCCGGAATCGCTAGTTTCGGCCTGCTTCAAGCGGATTTTTGCCATTTACACAAGCAAATCCGCCCGTTCAGTGCTGCCAACCGGCGTCGTTAACACTTTGTTAAGGAATAAGCGTGATCACGATTTACGGGGGACGGCACCAGACACTCTATCATGTGCCGAGGTTGTTGCGAATGAATGTTTTGATAGTTGAGAGTAATCCCGATCTTGGTCGGGTGTGGAAAAGGCATCTTGAACGGCACGGCGCCGAAGTAACGCTGGTGCCGGGGCAAGAGGCAGCGATTCTTGCGCTCTACGGTCAGAACTTCGATATCATTGTGCTGGACTTGGTGCTGGAAACCGGCAGTGCGTTGGCAGTGGCCGATTTCGCCAGCTACCGCCGACCCGAGGCGCGGGTGATCTTTGTCACCAACACCACTTTTTTCTCGGACGGGTCGATTTTTGCCCACAGCCCCAACGCTTGCGCCTATGTGCAAAGCGCGACGCCGCCAGAGGATCTGGCGGCGATGGTCGAACACTACGCGGCAGGTCGCTGATCCCGTCCATGAGGCTCCAGATAGTCCAGAACGGGGTTCACCGGGATGATCCGGTGCGGGTTAATCGTGTCGTGGCTGAA
Organism: Ruegeria sp. AD11(2025); assembly: GCF_056542405.1. Classification (NCBI taxonomy): domain Bacteria; kingdom Pseudomonadati; phylum Pseudomonadota; class Alphaproteobacteria; order Rhodobacterales; family Roseobacteraceae; genus Ruegeria; species Ruegeria sp. AD11(2025). The sequence goes on from NZ_JBQFZU010000016.1 coordinate 57,232, forward strand.
GTGGTAGTGGCGCACGATATGGGCCATGTTCACTGTGTCGGCGACGCCCGGCCACTGATACAGTTCGCGAGTATAGGCCCATAGATTCGGGTAATCAGCCAGCCGACGACGGTTGCATTTGAAATGCAGGTGGTAGACCGGGTCAAACCGGATCAGGGTGGTGAACAGGCGCCAGTCGGCCTCGGTCACGTGGTCACCCATCAGGTAGCGGTTCCGGGACAGGCGGTCGTCGAGCCAGTCCAGCGTGTCGAACAGCGGGGCTACGGCCGCGTCATAAGCCTGTTGGGTAGTGGCAAAGCCTGCCTTGTAGACGCCGTTATTGACGTCGGAATAGACGCGCGCGTTGATTTCTTCGATTTCATCCCGTATCGCTTCGGGCCAGTAGTCGTCAGTATTGCCAGTGATGCCGTCAAAGGCCGCATTGAACATTCGGATGATTTCCGAGCTTTCGTTGGAAACGATGGTCTCCTGCAGCTTGTCCCACAGGATTGGAACGGTGACACGACCCGTATAGCTGGGGTCGGCCTTGGTATAAATCTGGTGCGCGAAATCGAAATCATAGAGCGTATCGCCCGTCGCGCCGTGGTCATCTGTTTCGAATGTCCAGCCCTTGTCCAGCATGTCCGGATGCACAACTGAAACCGAGATCAGGTCGCTCAGCCCCTTCAACTCGCGGAATATCAACGTGCGGTGCGCCCAGGGGCAGGCGTGGCTGACATAGAGGTGATAGCGATCGGGTTCTACCTTGAAACCACCTTTGCCGGATGGGCCTGCACTGCCATCCGCAGTCAGCCAGTTGCGAAACTGCGCGGCGCTGCGTTTGAACGCGCCGCCGGTAGATTTGGTGTCATACCATGTGTCGTGCCATTTGCCGTCAACCAACAGGCCCATTGCGCATCCTCCGCTTTTCGATTTCAGCAAAGATAGGGCTTTGTGCGGGGCCATCCCACGTCAGAAGCCGCGCATTGGGTCTGCGTGGACGCACAACCCTGATTGAGATTTCCGCGCAACAGGTTGAATTTGTACCTCGCTATGTGACCGCCTTCACTGGATTTTTACAGTCAATGCCGCACAATGGAGTCCGTTTTCCGGGGGGAACTTATTATGACAACCTATGTTTCTAAGGAGATGAGTGCCGAATTGGATGCGGCGCGAATCGCAGGATTGAAGAAAACCAGCCGCCTTCGTGTGGAATTTGGCGACAATACCTTCAAAATCCTCAGATTGTGGAAAGATGGCTTCACGGTCGAGGCCGAAACCACGCCGCAATTGCGCGGGCTGGTCGATATTTACGATGGTTCGCGTCACCTGTACCAATGCCTGATCATCGCAGATGACGAGGAAGCGGGCGAGATGCGTTATGAATTCAAGCGCAGCACTGCCGCGGCCGACAAGGCTCCGCTGGATTTCTACCGCGCGCCGGACGCACCGATTGCGTTGTTGGGGTACGAGGACTAGGGGCGGATTTCCACAACGGTGCCGGTGGGCGTCATGCTCCAAAGCCGCGTCATTTCGGTATTCGACAGGGCGATGCAGCCCGCAGTCCAATCACCGGGCAGGGTCAGGCCAGTGACGCCGTTCGGCTGCCCGTGGATGAAAATGTCTCCGCCCGGATCAATGCCCTGGTTTTGCGCGCGGTCGATATCTTCTGGCAACGGATAGTTGATCCCGAGTGATAGGTGGAAAGCGCTCTGCGGGTTGCGTCGGTCGATCCGAAAGATTCCAATCGGGGTCTTGCCGTCACCTTCTTGCTGTTTGTCGCCGTCGGGCTCAAACCCCAGTGCGATATCCGCCTGCATGACAATCGCACCGTTCAATGATGCGATCAGTTTGCGGTTGGATTTTTCGATCAGGATATAGTCGATTTGCGTGGCCTCGGGGGCCATTGGCGGCGTGGGTGGACGTGGCCCGAACCGATGCCAACCAATCCACACCGCGCCCATCAGGCAGATCAACAGGACGATACGCGCTACCCGCCGCATGACCTTATTGCAAATCGGCAAACGCGTTTTTCAGGCGGGCGCAGGCCTCTTCCACCCGCGTGCGTTGCGTGGCGAGGTTGAACCGTTCGAAATTTTCACCACCTGCGCCAAACCCTGGGCCGGAGGAGGTGGCGATTCTGGCGTCTTCGCGCAGGCGGCGAACGAAATCATCATGCGACATCCCAGTGCCCGAGAAATCGACCCAGGCCAGATAGGTCGCCTGCAGGGGCATCGACCACAGGCCGGGGATGTCGGCGATGGTCGCGTCGAACAGTTTGCGGTTACTGTCCAGATGGGCGATCTGCTCATCGACCCAAGCCGCACCTTCTGGGGAATAGGCGGCGGCGATCATGGCGACACCCAGCGCACTGGGGGCATAGTCCAGCGTGTGCAGCCGATAGCGCATGGCCGCGCGCAGCTCGGGGTCGGGGATGATCATGTTGCCAGTGCGCTGACCCGCGATATTGAACGTTTTGGACGCCGCCGTCAGCGTCACCGTCCATGGTCTTGCATCGGGTGCGGCCACATCCATCGGCACAAATTTGTGGCCGGGGTAGACCAGATCGTGGTGAATCTCGTCCGAGACCAGGACCAACCCGTTCCGCTCGGCAAACGCGGCTACGGCGCGCAGTTCGTCCGACGCCCAGACGCGCCCCGAGGGGTTCTGCGGCGAGCACCACAGCAGCATCTTTTCCGACCCGTCCAGCCGCGACTGTGCGTCTTCCAGATCGACGCCATAGCTGTCGCCTTCACGGACCAGTGGACACTCCACCAAGCGGCGGCCGGATTTGTTCACCTTGTAGGCAAACTCATGGTAGACAGGCGTGAAGATCACCACCCCGTCACCCGGGTCGGTCCAAACGTCCAGACACAGTGCAATTGCGTTGCCCAGCCCCTGCGAAGTCAACGCCCAGTCGGTGTCGATTTCCCAGTCGTGGCGGTTCTTCATCCACCATTGGACCGAGGCCAGATAGTCTGGATGTGTCCAGGAATAGCCAAAGATACCGTGATCGGCCGCTTCGCGAACCGCTTTGATCACACAGGGTGCGGTGGCATAGTCGGAATCGGCCGTCCACATGGCCAGCCCGTCCTGTAGCGGCACGCCGTACAGGTCTTCCATCTTGTCCCATTTGGAACTGTTCGTTCCCCGGCGGTCGATCAGGTCGTTGAAAGTCATGTCTGCTCCGTCTGTTGGGGGGAAAGCTAGCCACAATTCCAGCGGGCGCAAGGGGGGCGTTGCGGCGGGGGGCGGGATGGCCTACATCAACCCCATGAAACGCAATATCCTGATCCATCCCGACCCCCGTCTGAAAAAGGTCTGCGCCCCTGTTGCCGACCTGTCGGACGAGCTGCGCAAACTGGCCGACGACATGCTTGAGACGATGTATGACGCCCCCGGTATCGGGCTGGCGGCGCCGCAAGTTGGCGTGCTGGACCGTCTAATCGTGATGGACTGCATCAAGGAAGAAGGCGAGGCGCCGCGCCCGCTGATCATGTTCAATCCCGAGGTCATTGCGGCCTCGGAGGAAACCAACGTCTATGAGGAAGGCTGCCTGTCCATCCCCGAGCAATTCGCAGAAGTGACCCGGCCCAAAGTGGTCGACGTGACCTGGATGGATCGCGATGGCAATTTGCAGCAGGAAACCTTTGATGGGCTTTGGGCGACCTGCGTGCAGCATGAGATCGACCACCTGAACGGCAAGCTGTTCATTGACTATCTCAAGCCGTTGAAGCGCCAGATGATCACGCGCAAGATGCAGAAACTGAAACGCGAACAGGCCCGCGCATGACCGTGCGCACCTGCCTGCCGTGGCCGGACAATCGTCTGCGGACCAAGGCCGAGGAAGTGGCCGAGATCACCGATGAAATCCGCGCCATCTGGGATGACATGATCGACACGATGGAAGCGATGCCCGGTGTTGGCCTCGCAGGCCCGCAGATCGGGGTGATGCTGCGGCTGGCGGTTGTGGATGGTTCGACCGAGCGTGGCAAGGCGGTGCGGTTGGCGAACCCCGAAATCCTGCACAGCTCGATTGAGTTGCGCGAGCATGAAGAGGCCAGCCCGAACCTGCCCGGCGTGTCGGCCACTGTGAAACGCCCCCGCGCGGTGACGGTTAAATTCCTGAACGAACAGGGCATGATCGACCGCCGCGATTTCGTGGGGATCGAGGCCACCAGCGTGCAGCATCAGATCGACCATTTGAACGGCCGGATGTATTTCGACCGGCTCAGCAAGGTCAAACGTGACATGCTGCTGCGTAAAGCCAGGAAACAGGGGTGAACATGCGCGTTGTCTTCATGGGAACACCCGAGTTTTCGGTTCCGGTGCTGGACGCGCTGTTTGAGGCCGGGAATGAGATCGCCGCCGTCTATTGCCAGCCTCCGCGCCCGGCGGGGCGGGGGAAGAAAGATCGCCCGACACCGGTTCACGCACGGGCCGAGGCGTTGGGTCTGACCGTACACCACCCTGTCTCGCTGAAATCCCCCGAAGAACAGGCAGCTTTTGCCGATCTGAACGCTGATGTGGCGGTGGTTGTGGCTTACGGGCTGTTGCTGCCGCAACCCATTCTGGATGCGCCCGCTCATGGCTGCCTGAATATCCATGCCAGCCTGTTGCCGCGCTGGCGCGGGGCCGCGCCGATCCATCGCGCAATCATGGCGGGCGACGCGCAAACCGGTATCTGCATCATGCAGATGGAGGCCGGGCTGGACACCGGCCCCGTTCTGCTGCGGCAGGCCACCGATATCGGGTCACAGGAAACTACGGCGCAACTGCACGACCGGCTTGCGCCTATGGGGGCTGATCTGATCGTCGAGGCGTTGGCCCGTCTACCTGAATTGACGCTGGACCCTCAACCCGAGGACGGCGTCACCTATGCCTCGAAAATAGACAAGGCCGAGGCACGGGTGGATTGGTCCCGCCCGGCGGTCGAGGTCGACCGCCAGATCCGCGGTCTTTCGCCCTTTCCCGGGGCATGGACCGAGATTGCGGGTGACCGGGTCAAACTGCTGGCCTCGGCACTGGCCGACGGGCAGGGCGCGCCTGGAGAGGTTCTGAACGACACGCTCCGCGTGGCTTGTGGCGAAGGGGCGATTGACCTGTTGCGCCTGCAGCGGGCAGGAAAGGGCGCACAGGATACGGAAACCTTCCTGCGGGGCTGGCCGGTCGCGGCCGGAACCCGCCTGAATTCGGAGTAAGCCAGATGTTCATGGTCCTGATGGGCACCGTCGTGATTGCCGGTATTGTGGGCTACTTGTCCGAAAAAACCGGGTTCACGCATAACGGTTATCTGCCCTCGATCATCATTTGCGTGGGTGGAGCCTTCCTGTTCTATTTCGTGCGCATCATGTTTGGCATCAGCTTTGGCCCGCCCGGCCTGAACGCTGTGATCTCATCCATCGGGGCGCTGATCATCGTGCCGACGCATTGGAGGAAGTGACATACCCTTCATTGCCCATGTCATCATCCAAGCTGTGGGTGAATTTCTGGTCGCCTCACTTATCCCCACGACCCTGCTGGTCGGCATCATCGGGGGGATGATTGGCTGGATACTGCTGGGGTTTCTGATGCCCGGTGTTGGCTGGCTGTCCAGCTTTGTCGGTGCGGTCCTAGGCGCGTTTCTGGCGATCTGGATCCGGAAAAACTATCTGCGTCGCTAACCTCTTGACCATCGGGCAGGTTACCGGTCAGATCGCCGAAACACTCGACCCGAAAGACGCGCCATGCCTTACGATCTGAACCCTGGTGACGTCGCCCTGATGGGGGTGCCGCTGGATCTGCATTCCTCGTTCCTGCAAGGGCCAGCCTTTGCGCCGGGCCGCATTCGTGAGGCGCTGCATTCCGGGGCGGCAAACCTGACCGCCGAGGATGGCACCGATCTGGGCGCGACTGAACGGTTCAAGGACACGGGCGATCTGGATGTGTTCGAGATGGCCGGTCAAGAGCCGATCGACCGGATCGAGGCCGGGGCGGCTGCCCGCATCGCAACCGGTGCGCGGCTATTGTCGCTGGGCGGCGATCATTCGGTGGCCTTTCCGCTGATCAAGGCACATGCCGAGAGGTATCAGGGTCTGAACATCCTGCATATCGACTCACACCCCGATCTCTATGACAGTCAGCAGATCGGCAAGTTGGGCCATGGCTGCCCTTTCGCGCGGGTGATGGAGACCTGCCAGATCAAACGTCTGATTCAGGTCGGCATCCGCACGATGAACAAGCACCAGCAGGAGCAGGCCGACAAGTTCGGGGTCGAGGTGATCGACATGCAGAACTGGCGCCCCGATCTTGAAATCAGATTTGACGGCCCGGTCTACCTGTCGCTGGATCTGGACGCGCTGGACCCGGCCTTCGCGCCGGGCGTTTCGCATTACGAACCCGGCGGGCTGAGCACGCGCGAGGTGATCAACCTGATCCACCGGTTCAAAGGCCAATTGGTTGGTGCAGATATTGTCGAGTTGAACCCGCACCGCGATCCCTACGGGATGACGGCGATGGTGGCGGCGAAGTTTGTCAAGGAAATCGGAGCGCGGCTGCTGTCGCGCTGAGCTTAGCGTTCGTCGCAGATAGCGGGCGATCCAAGGCGCGGGGCTCTGCCCGTGGTCAGATCGTATCGATCAGCCTCGGCGGCGGTCATCCAGTGCATCCCATCGGCGGGCGCGGAGTCTAGCGTGTACCAGTAGAACGCGTCGTCAACGCCGATATCCTCGTAATAGTCGAGATAACGGTCATGCTCAGGGTCATCTGCTGGAATTTCGGTGGCGACGATGTCCCAGCCGCCCCAGCTATGGACGCCAACACAGGCCCCGGGTTCCAGAACGCGCCGGTTGCCCGCCAGAAACAGGTCTGTCCCGCCCGAGGCGATCATTCCGTCCGAGGGAACAACCGTATCAAAACCCAGTTCGCGCACAGCACGAGAGAAGACGACGTTGGCATCGTCATCCACTGACCCTTCGATGTATTGCAGCACAAGGGTTTTGATCTGCGGGTTCTGTCGAGTGACCTCCTCAAACGCGGAAAGTGTTGTGTGGTCGATTGTGCCGACAACCACAATCTCATTCCTTAGCGCCTCAAATCGGACCGGTTCGTATTGGTCCGCACATGCGGTCAGAAGCACGAAACCTGTTGCGGTGAAAATCAACGGCTTTTTCATTCTCGGGATCGACCTTTCTCAGTTACGAGGCGGGCGGCTTTTGTAGACGGGTAGTTGCCAGCCAAACAGCAGTGACCCGGCCCGCAAAGCCCAGCAAATCAGCGCACAGGCGGCAAGGGTGACAAGCTCTTCAAACCCAAGACGGTTTGCCAACACGGCGGTCAGCGCCCCTGCAAACGCGCAGGAGACATACAGCTCGCCCTGTTTCAGAACCAGAGGCACCTCGTTACAGACCACGTCGCGCATCAACCCGCCCAGACAACCGGTGGAAATGCCCATCAACACGACAATCACGCCAGACTGGCCCAGCGCAAGCGCGGCACCGGTACCGGCGGCCACCGCGATGGACAGGGCGAAACTGTCCAGCCAGACCAGCCAGTTGTATCGGCTTTCGACCAGATGGGCAGTAAAGAACACCAGAACTGCCGCAGCGACGGCGATGAGGATATAGTCGGGTTGCCCGACCCAGAAAACCGGATGCCGGTTCAGCAGCAGGTCTCGCACCGTGCCGCCGCCTACCGCCGTCAGGCAGGCAATGAAGGCAAACCCCACCAAATCCAGCTGCGCCCGGCTGGCCACCAGCGCACCAGTCAGGCCAAAAACCAGAACCGAGGCATAGTCCAGCAGGGCCAGCCCGCTCACGTCTGCGCCTTTTTCGGCTTGAACGGGGCCATGCCCGCGCGGGCCAGCTCATCCGCCTTTTCGTTTTCGGGGTGGCCTGCGTGGCCCTTGACCCATTCCCAGGTCACATCATGGCGGGTCTGCGCCTCATCCAGCCGCTGCCACAGATCTACATTCTTGACCGGTTTCTTGTTTGAAGTTTTCCAGCCGTTTCGTTTCCACCCGAAAATCCAGCCCGTGACGCCGTTTTTCACATAGGCGCTGTCGGTGACGACGGTGATTTTCGAGGCGCGCTCCAGCGTTTCCAGCGCGCTGATCGCGGCCAGCAATTCCATGCGGTTGTTGGTGGTCTCGGCCTCACCGCCCTTCAGTTCGCGCTCTTTCAGGACTTTGTCGCCATCGACCGCGCGCATCAGCACGCCCCAGCCGCCGGGGCCGGGATTGCCGGAACAGGCGCCGTCGGTATAGGCAAACAGCTCAGGCATGGGCCAGCACCAGAATGAACCCGTCATAGGACCCGGCCAAACCCGTGCCCATGCCGGTGGTGATCCGGTCGATGGTGAACCCAGCCTGCTCCAGAGCTTCTTCGATCTCGGTCTGCGAGAAATAAGTGTAGTAGCGATCCAGATCGTCGCGATGTTCACCCGTGCCCAGTTTCAGGCCGAGAAAAAAGATACCCTGGGGTTTCAGTGCCCGGTGGATAGCCGCCAGATGGCGGGCAAAATCCGCGCGCGGGGCGTGCAGCAGGGAAAAGCTGGCATAGATGCCGTCATACTCGGCCTCTTCGGTCACATCGTCAAACGTGCCCAGATGCGCATCGACGCCGTTTTCGCGAGCGTGCTCGACAAAGGCTGGGGTCGCGTCCAGTGCCCGCACCGTCAAGCCCTCGCGCATGAAAAAACCGCTGTCCGCCCCGGGGCCTGCGCCGAGATCCAGAATGTAGCCAGAACCTACCGCCTCGGCAAAGGCCATGCGGGCTTCGATCTGTTCCGGGGGCAGCGGGATCTGAAGATAGTCGGCCACGCGGGTCGTATAGGCGTTGATCGTTCTTTCGTCGGTCACAGGTAAACTCCTACTGCAAGGCAGGCCAGTACGATGGCGGTCAGCGTCACGCGCAGTCGCAACCACCAGGTTGGGGTCAGGCGCCAATAGGCAAAGAGGGCGTCCAGAACCAGCACTCCAGCAAACCCGTACATCAGGTTGGTGCCAGTGCTGACCGGGCCGCCGCCGGTTTTGAAGAATGCCCACAGCGCAGGCAAAACCGACAGCAGATAGCAGGTCGCCGCCTTGCTGCCCGAGGCCTTGGTGGCGAACCCCCACAGGACCCCCGACATGAAGCTGAGGATCACCGAACCGTAGAACAGCTGCACATACGGCCCCACAAAGCGCGATCCAAGCGTCTGTGTTCCCCAGGCGTGCAGATCATCGTTCAGATAGGTCAGTGCGCCCCAGATGAACGGGATCAGCCCAGCCAGCCCCAGAAATAGCGGGGCCCTTGGAATGCCCCTCATGCGGGTTGCCTCAGAACGCGAGGGACCTTGAACTCGACGTTCTCGACGGCGGTTTCGACCATTTCGACGGTCACGTCGAAATGATCCCGGAATGCGTCGATCACTTCATTGACCAGAACTTCGGGGGCCGATGCGCCCGCGGTGATGGCCACGGACGAGATACCCTGAAGCGCGCGCCAGTCGATATCGGTCGCGCGTTGCACCAGTTGCGTATAGGTGCACCCGGCGCGCGAGGCGACTTCGACCAAACGGCGTGAGTTCGACGAGTTCGGAGCGCCGACCACCAGCAGAGCATCCGATTTCGGGGCCACGGCTTTCACGGCCTCTTGCCGGTTGGTGGTGGCGTAGCAGATGTCTTCCTTGTGGGGGCCGACGATGGCCGGGAAACGCGCTTCGAGCGCGGCAACGATATCCTTGGTGTCGTCCACCGAAAGGGTGGTCTGGGTGACATAGGCCAGCTTGTCCGGATTGCGCACCTGTACGGTGGCCACATCTTCGACAGTTTCGACCAGCAGAACCTCACCATCTGGCAATTGCCCCATGGTGCCGACCGTTTCAGGGTGGCCCTTGTGGCCAATCATGATCATCTGCAAACCGGCATCGGCGTGGCGTTGGGCTTCGACATGCACTTTGGAGACCAGAGGGCAGGTAGCGTCGACATAGATCATCTCGCGTTGGGCGGCCGTGGCGGGTACGGATTTCGGTACGCCATGGGCGGAAAAGATCACAGGCCGGTCATCGGGGCATTCGTCCAGCTCCTCGACAAACACGGCACCCTGCGCGCGCAGCCCGTCGACGACGAATTTGTTGTGCACGATCTCGTGGCGCACATAGACAGGAGCGCCCCATTTCTGCAGCGCCATTTCGACGATCTTGATGGCCCGGTCCACACCGGCGCAAAAGCCGCGCGGGGCGGCAAGGTAAAGGGTCAGAGGGGGCTTGGTCATGTAGCGGTCTCCATAGGCCACAGGTAAGTCTTTTCCCGGCCCTGGTCCAGACGCCAACTTGTCATTTGCCTGACATGAATCGGTGCTAGCCATAAGGCGTTTTCAGCACCTGTTCTTAGTTAAAAAAGGCACGGTCAGGTTTTCATACCCTGACCGCGCCTGTTTCTTTAACCCCGGTTTGGTGAGTGGCCGGGGTTTTACTGCCCACCGGCAGCCGCAACGCTGCGCGGCTCCATCGGCATTTCACGGGGAGGCCGCCCGATCACGTCGCGCAGGTCTTCCAGTTCGATGAAGTTGTCAGCCTGACGGCGCAGCTCGTCCGAGATCATCGGAGGCTGGCTGCGAATGGTCGAGACGACCGACACACGCACGCCCTGACGTTGCAGGCTGGCAATCAGCGGGCGGAAATCCCCATCGCCCGAGAACAGCACGATATGATCGACGCGTGGCGCCAGTTCCATGGCATCGACAGTCAGTTCGATGTCCATGTTTCCCTTGACTTTCCGACGCCCCATGCTGTCGGTGTATTCTTTTGCCGGTTTTGTCACCATGGTGAAGCCGTTGTAATGCAGCCAGTCAACCAGAGGACGGATCGGCGAATACTCGTCGTTTTCGAGCAGCGCTGTGTAATAGAAAGCACGAAGCATCTTGCCGCGGCGCATGAACTCTTGGCGCAGCAACTTGTAGTCGATGTCAAACCCCAGTGCTTTTGCGGCCGCATAAAGATTCGAGCCGTCGATGAACAGCGCTAGCCGTTCGTCTTTATAAAACATAAATAGTTCCTTCCGGTACAAACCAGCGACACCGAGTGTTAGGTGAGTGAGCTAGAATAAATGCGGCACGCTGATACACCTATAATTAGGGCATTTGATGTGTATCGCAAGCACGCAATTCGCCGGATATAGGGAGTCTTATGAGCAATTTTTCAACTGAAGCGGTGATTGCACTGGGTGGAAATCTCAGTTTGAGAGAATTAGAACCCAACGTGACACTTAAAAAGGGAATTGACGCGATCTCGCGTCATGGTGTGGTGATTCGCACTGTCAGCCGCTTTTTTGAGACCCCGTGTTTTCCGCCTGGCGCTGGGCCGGATTACGTGAACGCCGCCGCCCTGATCGAGACCGACAAGACCCCGAGCGAACTGTTGCAGGTGCTGCATGAGGTCGAACATGAATTCGGCCGCGAGCGGGTGCAGCGTTGGGGGATGCGCACGCTGGATTTGGATCTGGTCTGCTACGGCGATTTGATTCTGCCGGATCGCACCGTGTTTGACCGGTGGCATGCGCTGCCGCCCGAGGCGCAGACGCAGCAAACTCCGGATCAGCTAATCCTGCCGCATCCGCGCTTGCAGGATCGCGCCTTCGTGTTGGTTCCTATGGCGGATGTGGCCCCTGACTGGCGTCACCCGGTACTGGGGCTGACCGTCACCGAGATGCTGGCAGAGCTGCCTGCCGAGGATATTGCGGCGGTGACGCCCCTTTGAATGATGCATTTGCGGCATTTCTTGCTTGTCAAGGCAGGGATTCGCGCTTAGATAAACGTCTTCCTGACATGGATTCAGTAACGGAGAGCGCCCCATGGCCCGCGTGACGGTTGAAGATTGCGTAGACAAGGTTCCGAACCGGTTTGAACTGGTGATGCTTGCCGCCCATCGTGCGCGCGAGATTTCCGCCGGTGCGTCGATCACCGTCGACCGTGACAACGACAAGAACCCTGTCGTGTCGCTGCGCGAGATCGCCGATGAAACCCAGAGCGCCGATGAGCTTCGCGAGCGCCTGATCGAGGCGAACCAGACTCAGATCGAGGTGGACGAGCCCGAAGAAGATCAGATGGCTCTGCTGATGGGTGCGGAAACGGACAAACCGGCCGATGACGACATGTCGGAGGAGAAGCTGCTGCGCGCTCTGATGGAGGCTCAAGGCCAGGGGTAATTCCCAAACACGAAGGTGCGGACCGGATGATTTCTGCTGACGACCTGATTGCGCTGGTCCGCAACTACAACCCCAAGACAAATGCTGACCGCATCGCCCGAGCCTATGCGTTCGGGCAGCAGATGCACGAGGGTCAGTTTCGCCATTCCGGCGAGCCCTATTTTTCGCACCCCGTTGCCGTTGCCGCCATCCTGACCGAACAGCGTTTGGATGATGCGACCATAATTACGGCGCTGTTGCACGACACAATCGAGGACACTAAGGCCAATTACAGCAAGGTGTCCGAGTTGTTCGGCGATGAGGTCGCCAAACTGGTCGATGGCGTCACCAAGCTGACCAATCTGCAGCTCTCCAGCCGCGAAACCAAGCAGGCCGAGAACTTCCGAAAGCTGTTCATGGCCATGTCCAAGGACTTGCGGGTCATTTTGGTCAAACTGGCAGACCGTTTGCACAATATGCGCACCATCAAGGCGATGCGGCCGGAAAAGCAGATCGTCAAAGCGCGCGAGACGATGGATATCTACGCGCCGCTTGCGGGCCGGATGGGGATGCAGTGGATGCGTGAGGAGTTGGAAGACCTCGCCTTTCGTGTTCTGAACCCCGAAGGTCGCCAATCGATAATCCGTCGCTTTATCACTCTGCAGCGCGAAACGGGAGACGTGATCCACCGGATCACCGGTGACATGCGCCACGAATTGGAAAAAGCGGGTATCGATGCCGAAGTGTTTGGCCGCGCCAAGAAACCCTATTCGATCTGGCGCAAGATGCAGGAAAAGGATCAGGGCTTCTCGCGCCTGTCCGATATCTACGGTTTCCGTATCATTACCCAGACCGAGGAAGACTGCTATCGCACCCTTGGCGCGATCCACCAGCGCTGGCGCGCGGTGCCGGGGCGGTTCAAGGATTACATCAGTCAGCCAAAATCCAACGGGTATCGCTCGATCCACACAACGGTTTCTGGCCGTGACGGTAAACGGGTCGAGGTTCAAATTCGCACCCGCCAGATGCATGACGTGGCCGAAACCGGGGTTGCGGCGCATTGGTCCTATCGCGATGGCGTGCGCTCAGAAAACCCTTTTGCGGTAGATCCGGCGAAGTGGATCGCCAATCTGACCGAACAGTTCGACAGCGAAGAGGATCACGAGGATTTCCTCGAAGCCGTCAAGCTCGAGATGTATTCGGACCAGGTGTTCTGCTTTACACCCAAAGGCGATGTGGTGAAGCTGCCACGCGGTGCGACACCGATTGATTTTGCCTATGCCATCCACACCCGGATCGGACACGCCTGCGTGGGCGCCAAGGTCGATGGCATCCGCGTACCGCTCTGGACCCGGATCAAGAATGGGCAATCTGTGGACATCATCACCGCAGATGGCCAGACCCCTCAAGTCACGTGGCTTGAGATCGCGGTCACAGGCAAGGCTCGCACATCCATTCGCCGCGCCTTGCGCGAGGTCGACCGCGAACGGTTCATCAAGCTGGGCAAGGAACTGGCGCGTTCGGGTTTTGACCACGTGGGTCGCAAGGCCACGGACAAGGCGCTGGACACCGCCGCCAAACACCTGCGCCTGAAAGACCGGCACGAGCTGCTGGCCCGTCTCGGCAGTGCCGAGCTAACGGCACATGATGTGGTCAGCGCGGTCTATCCGGAACTGACGCAGGACGAGGGCGACGCAATCTCGCCGCGTCGCGCGGTAATTGGTCTGGAGCCGGGGCAAAAATTCGAACGTGCGCCGTGCTGTCAGCCTCTACCGGGTGAACGCATCGTCGGTATCACCTATCGCGGCAGGGGCGTGGTCGTGCATGCCATCGATTGCGACCGCCTGTCCGAATTCGAAGGCGAACCTGACCGTTGGGTCGACCTGCACTGGCATTCGGGTACGCACCCGGCCGTCTATGGTGTGGCGCTGGATCTGACCATCGGCAACGACGCAGGGGTCTTGGGACGCATTTGCACATTGATCGGCGAGAAAAAGGCCAATATTTCGAACCTGGAATTCGTTGATCGCAAACCGGATTTTTATCGCCTGCTGATCAGTGTCGAACTGCGCGACCTTGAGCAACTGCATTCGCTGATGCTGATGCTTGAGGCTGAAAGCGATGTCGCCTCGGTCGAACGGCATCGTGATCGGGAAAAAACCGCGGTTGCGGCTGGTTGAGAAGGGGTGATCAGGAGTGGTTTTCAAGCGCCGAGACCGACGCTCGCCCATTCAGATCGCCTCGGAATTCGTCTATCCGCGCGGCGGGTGGACCCGGGCCTTTCACTACGTCAAACACCGCATAAGGCGCCTGCCGGATTCGCCAGAACGCATCGCGCGCGGTGTCGGTGCGGGCGTGTTCACCGCGTTCACGCCGTTTTATGGGTTCCACTTCGTTATCGCGGCTCTGATCAGTCGCCTGATCAACGGCAACCTTCTGGCTTCGCTCAGTGGTACATTCTTCGGCAACCCTCTGACCTATGTGCCCATCGGGGTCGTTTGTCTGCAGACCGGAAACTACCTGCTGGGCGACGATTTTGACGAAGGCGAAACCCACGGCCTGATGGATAGCTTTTTCAAGGCGCTGAGCGACCTTAAGAACAACTTCATGGCGATGTTCACGGACCGTGTTGCCGACTGGCGCGGTCTTGCCGTGTTTTATGACGAAGTGTTCTTTCCCTATCTGATCGGGGGTATCTTGCCAGGGCTTCTGGCAGGGTTCATCTGTTATTACCTCAGCCTGCCGGTGGTTCGGACCTACCAGCAGCGCCGCCGCGCCCGGATCAAGGCGAAATTCGATGAAATCAAACGGCTGGCCGAAACTGAGCTGGCCGCGCCGATTGCAACTCCTGTAGGCTCGGACCGGAGCACGGAAAAGGATACAAGCGATGTCTGAAAACAACCTGCGCCTGGGTGTGAATATCGACCACGTGGCCACAGTGCGCAACGCCCGAGGCGGTGCTTATCCCGACCCGCTGCGCGCCGCCAAACTGGCCGAAGAAGCTGGAGCGGACGGAATTACCGCCCATCTGCGTGAGGACCGCCGTCATATCTCGGACGCTGATATTGATGGGCTGATGGAGGTTCTGTCGGTACCGCTGAACTTTGAAATGGCCGCTACGCCCGAGATGCAACAGATCGCCCTGCGTCATAAACCGCACGCCGTCTGCATTGTTCCTGAAAAGCGCGAGGAACGCACGACTGAAGGCGGGCTTGAGGTCGCACGCGAGGAAAACAAGTTGGCACACTATATCGCACCTCTGCGCAAGGCGGGGTGTCGTGTGTCCATTTTCATCGCCGCTGACCAGCGCCAGATTGAAGCCGCCAACCGTATCGGCGCTGAGGTGATCGAATTGCACACCGGTGCCTATTGCGATGCCCATGCCGAGGGTCGGATGGACGAGGCCGCCCGCGAGCTTGAAAGCCTGCGGGAAATGTCTGCCTTTGCCCACTCGCTGGGGCTTGAGGTCCACGCGGGCCACGGCCTGACTTATGACACGGTAAAGCCCGTTGCAGCCTTCCCCGAAGTGCGTGAGCTGAATATCGGTCACTTTCTAATCGGCGAGGCGATATTTCGCGGCCTCACTCCGGCAATAGCCGAGATGCGCCGCTTGATGGATGAGGCGCGGGCATAATGGCTCGAGAGATTCCGGCTCCCACGACAGAAACCACTGTAAGCCTTGACCACGTTACTTACGTGGGCCTCGTCTTTGCTGTTTTGGTGGCCTTTTCCATCGTCAGGCGCGTGTTGGAATTTGATTTGCCGTTCCCGCTCATGCCAATGAGCTTCGCACTCGTAGCGGCCGCGTTCTTATATGGGGTGTGGTCCGGTCGGAGTGGTAAGCACTGCGACCCGTCCTTCAAAAGCTGGGTCATTGCCAGAAAAATGGTTCTGACCGGCCTGTGCATCGTTCTGGGGCTTTTCCTGTTTCAGGTTTTAGCGTTGGGTCTTTGGACGCTGATGGCGGACGGAACAGGGCTGATACGATATGCCGTCCAGATCGTTGTTGTCGGTTTTGTCTCATTCGTTCTGTGCCGATTTGCCTTCATGCTCGGCGTCAAAAAGGGTTTTGCGAAGTATCTGAAGAAGAAACAAAGCACATGATTCTGGGTATCGGCACCGACCTTGCGAATATTGACCGCATTCAAGGCACACTCGACCGGTTTGGCGACCGATTTCGCAATCGCGTTTTCACCGACACCGAACAGGGCAAGGCCGAGCGTCGCGCCGACACGGCAGGAACCTATGCCAAACGCTGGGCCGCGAAAGAGGCTTGTTCCAAGGCGCTGGGCACCGGCCTGCGCATGGGCATCGCGTGGAAGGATATGGCGGTCACAAACCTGCGCACAGGCCAGCCGGTCATGCACGTCACCGGCTGGGCCGCCGAACGTCTGAAAGAGATGACACCCGAAGGGCATGAAGCGATCATCCACGTTACCTTGACTGATGATCATCCCTGGGCGCAGGCCTTCGTGGTGATCGAAGCGCGGCCGCTTCAAGATCAGGGCGCGCAGCCTTGACTTGCCCCCCTTGGCCCCGCATGTAGCACCCAACAACGCAAGAACCGGAGAGCAGTATGGCCGAGGACGTCAAAACCGGAAATCCCGTATGGGAGACGATTAAAACCATCGTCTACGCCCTGCTAATTGCAGGCGTTTTCCGCACTCTGTTCTTTCAGCCGTTCTGGATCCCCTCGGGGTCAATGAAACAGACCCTGCTGATCGGGGATTTCCTGTTCGTCAACAAGATGGCCTATGGGTATTCCTACGCGTCCTGCCCCAGTCTGATCATCCCCCGAATCGGCCTGAATATCGACGCCGAGGATATCTGTGGTTGGATGCAAGGCGACGAGAATTCCCGCTTTCTGGGCGGAGAGCCCGAGCGTGGTGATGTCATCGTTTTTCGCCACCCTGCTACCGGGCGCGACTATATCAAACGCCTGATTGGCTTGCCGGGTGACCGTATCCAGATCCGCGACGGCCAGATCATCCTGAACGGCACGCCGGTTCCGCAAAAACCCGATGGTGTTTTCACCGAAACCGCAGCGCCGCAAGGTCCGCAACGCCTGCGCCCGCGCTGTGAAAACGGACCGGTGGGCGTTGGCGGCGCTTGCGAAAAATCCAGGTCGATTGAAACCCTCCCTAACGGCGTCACTTATGATGTGCTGAACATCGGTAATCAGGCGTCCGACAATACCGGCATCTACACCGTGCCCGAAAGTCACTATTTCTTCATGGGGGACAATCGCGACAATTCCAGCGACAGTCGCCTGCCGCTTTCCGCTGGCGGAGTGGGTTATGTGCCTTATGAAAACTTGATCGGTCGGGCCGACCGGATCATGTTCTCGTCCGCAGGCCGGTCGATGCTGTTCTTCTGGACATGGCGCGGCGACCGGTTCTTCAAGGCGGTCAATTGAAGCTTTCGACCGAAATAAAAGCGTTTCAGCAGCGTTTGGGGTATGAATTCGCCAATCCCGAATTGCTTGTGCGCGCATTGACGCATGGATCCGTCTCCTCGGCCACCCGGCCCGACAACCAGCGGCTGGAGTTCCTGGGTGACCGGGTTCTGGGCCTGGTCATGGCCACCGCGCTGCTTGAGGCAGACAAGAAAGCGTCTGAAGGCCAGCTCGCCCCCCGTTTCAACGCTCTGGTCCGCAAAGAAGCCTGCGCCGACGTCGCCCGTCAAATTGATCTGGGCGCCGTATTGAAACTCGGTCGGTCCGAGATGCTGTCTGGCGGCCGTCGCAAACAGGCCCTGTTGGGTGACGCGATGGAGGCCGTCATCGCTGCCATCTACCGTGACGCTGGGTTTGAGGCCGCGCGGGATGTGATCCTTGCGCTCTGGGGCGATCGCATTCACATGGTCGAGGCGGACGCCCGCGATGCCAAGACCTCGCTTCAGGAATGGGCGCAGGCGCGGGGGCAGAAACCGCCAAGCTATGTCGAGATAAAACGCAGCGGGCCGGATCACGCACCCGTATTTACCATCGCCGCCCGCTTGCAGGACGGGACCGAGGCACAGGCAACCGCGGGATCAAAACGTCAGGCCGAACAGGCCGCGGCCAAGACCTTGCTTGAAAGCCTGTCGAAGTAACCGCCCCTGTTTGCCACGGGGTCTTTCTTCATCTGGCTACACATGCCTCGGGGGTGAGGTCGGGCGAAAACAGAGCTAGCGGGCCGGCCCCCTGCCGGTCGAATTGGCGCAGCCAATTCGAGACTCAGACCACCCGAATGAACCCGGTTAGCCCGGTTTTCTGATGCTCGATCACATGACAATGGAACGCCCAATCCCCAGGGTTGTCCGCAACCAGAGCGATGTCCACGACCTCATCCTTCAGCAGCAACATTGTGTCTGTCTTCAGCGGCGGCAAGCTGCGCAGGTTTGACTTGATGGGCATAAAGACCAGCCCGTGCAAATGGATCGGGTGTAGGTTCGGCGACTCGTTACGCAGACGCAGGACATAGCTTTTACCCATCTCAAGCGTCGCCAGCGGGCCAACCCCCTGCGCCGCGTCACCGGGCCATGGTTTCCGGTTGATCGACCAGAAGTTATAGCCTAGCGAGCCACAGAACCCGTTGGTTGGTTCACCACCCTCGGGCGTCCAGCCGAAGACGAATTCGTGCAGCTCAGCCTTGTTCAGATCGGGTTTGGCCACCGGGTTCACCGGCAAGGGGTGCAACTCGTTCAGATCGCGTGCCGCGGACGCGCCAATCGCGCGCAAACGGGTCATCGCCTGATGCTGTTGGCCTGGGAGTTTTACTATCAGGTCAACGGTCTGTCCCTCACCCACCGGCATCTGCACCGCAAAGTCCACTCTTTGCCCGGGCCCAACCAGCAGAGGGGCTTCTGCGTTGGGCATCTGCACCGCAACTTCGACCGGGTGGCCGTCCCAGGCGATGATCCGGGCCTCGGCGCCGTCCAGACGCATCTTGTAGATACGGGTCGTGTCCGTGTTGACCACCCGCAGCCGCACCAGACTGCCTGCCGCGTGATCATAGACCGGGCCGCTCAGCCAATTCACCGTTTGGACGTTGCCGAATGTACCGGCCCGCGCTGCTCCACGCGCTGTGTAGACCGGCAGGAAAGAGCCGTCATCATCCAGACGGAAATCGCGAAGGTTGACTACCTGCTCGCTGTCAAACCCAGGGTAATCGGCCTCGGCAATCACCATCACGCCGGTAAGACCATGGGCCATTTGCTCCATCGTCATGCAATGGGGGTGGTACCAATAGGTGCCCGCGTCCGGAGGCGTGAATTCATAGTTGAACACTTCACCCGGCCCGATCGGCATCTGGGTCAGATAGGGCACCCCGTCCATGCTGTTGGGAACGCGTAACCCGTGCCAGTGCATCGCCGTGTAATCGGGCAGGGAATTACGCACCGGCAAGCGCATCGCCTCACCCTGTTTGCCATAGAGAACCGGAGGTGGCGCGTCCGGCGACAGGCTGATCATGCCGGTGGTCACGTGATAACGCAGAACAAAGCTGGCGGGTTGCACAACCAGCTCCTGCGCGTCGGCTGCCAGTCCGAAGCCACCCAAGCCCAACGCACCGGTAGCGGCTCCGCTGCCGAAAAGAAACTCACGACGTTTCATTGTCGCCTCATAGAAGAAGGAATGCCTGGCTGGATCTGGCACGGCGTGATGTGGTCCTGTCACCATAACTGCATGACCGCAATGCGACAAATCCCTCTGGTCCAAAGGACCTTTCTGCTATAGGGGTGCGCACTTGCAAACAGGATCGCATAACACATGACCACACGCGCCGGATTTATCGCTCTGATCGGAGAGCCCAACGCAGGCAAATCCACCCTTCTGAACCGCATGGTCGGGGCCAAGGTCTCGATCGTGACGCACAAGGTGCAGACCACCCGCGCCCGCATTCGCGGCGTGGCGATGGAGGGCGATGCGCAGCTGGTCTTCGTGGACACCCCCGGCCTGTTCAAACCGCGCCGCCGACTGGACCGCGCCATGGTTGCCGCCGCCTGGGGTGGCGCCGCGGATGCCGATATCGTTGTGTTGATGGTCGAAGCGCATCGTGGCACCCCCGAAGGGGTGGAACGCATCCTCGAAGGTCTGGACGAGATCGGACAGGGCCGCACCATCGCTTTGGCGATCAACAAGATCGACAAGATACCCTCCGAGAAGCTGCTCGCGCTGACCAGCGACCTGAACGGGCGCTATCCCTTTTCTGAAACCTTCATGATTTCCGCTGAAAAGGGTCATGGCGTTGACGATCTGCGCAAATGGCTCGCTTCGGAACTGCCCGAAGGTCCCTGGCTCTACCCCGAAGACCAGATCGCCGATCTCCCCCTGCGCATGATCGCGGCCGAGATGACGCGCGAGAAACTGACCCTGCGCCTGCATCAGGAACTGCCCTACCAACTGACCGTCGAGACCGAGAGCTGGGAAGAGCGCAAGGATGGCTCGGCCAAGATCGATCAGGTCATCTATGTCATGCGCGACGGCCACAAGGGCATCGTTCTGGGCAAACGTGGTGAGACGATCAAGGCCGTCAGCCAAGCGGCGCGGGCCGAGCTGGAAGAGTTCCTCGACCGCAAGATCCATCTGTTCCTGCAGGTCAAGGTCCGGCCCAACTGGCTGGAGGAATCCGAGCGCTATTCGGAAATGGGTCTGGATTTCAAAGACGGCAACGCATGAGCCGCCTGACGGCCGAATTCTGGGTCCATGCCTATCTGGCACGGCTCCGCTTTCAGGAGATACCGGCCTTTGTCGTGACCCATGGCGACGACACGGCGGGTGCAGTAATGGTCAAGCTGAACACGCTGGACGGTCAGGCGGTAGCCTTCCAGCGCAGCTTTGACCTGATGAGCGGCGAGCGCAAATGGGTCGAACTGTCCTCCGGCCCCGAGGCCGATGTGGACACCGCCATCCAACGCCAGCGCAGCTTTGACCCCGACCTCTGGGTGATCGAGGTCGAGGACAGTCAAGGGCGGCATTTGCTGGGCGAAGAAGGGTTGGATTGACACTTCAAGAGGAGTCAAAACCCATTCAGTTTACTGAGCGCAAATGCGATCAACTCGCGTCAGAAAAATAGACAAAGCTCATCTTGTTGCCATCCAGATCGCGGGCATATGCGCCAAAAAAATCCGGGCCATACTGCGGGCGCGGGCCAGGATCGCCTTCGTTGGCGCCGCCGTTGGCCAGCGCCGCCGCATGGACATCGCGCACCTCTTCTTCGCTCTGGCACAACAAACCGACCATGTTGCCGTTTCCGGGTGTTGCCGTTTTTTGATCGTGTGGCACAGAAACCCAGACGCGCCCGCCGCCGCGTAGTTCATAGCAGACGGCGTATGGCATGTATTCAGCAATGACTTTGCCGCCAATTCCGGCCATGACCGCGTCGTAGAAGGTGCGGGCATTAGCGACATCGTTTGAACCGAGCATAACATAGTTCAGTGACATTTTTTAAATCCTGACATCTGGAACGTAAGGGGAACATTAATGTGTGTCTTAGTCGCATGCAATGTGTTTCTGCCGTGTTGCATAAACGACCTTCAACCGCAAATGTGGTTGGCGTTCGGCAGATTGCCGTTAGTGTTTATGCACCTGAGCCAGTTTGTACCTTGCACGCGCAACTGCCTTAAGATTTTCTGCACACTGATCCACGGACTTAACGGAGCCAATTTTGGACTGGCGCGATCATGGCATACTTCTGACCTCCCGCCGCCACGGTGAAACGGCGGCGATTATCGAGGTCTTCACCGAAGGTCATGGGCGCCATGCCGGTGTTGTGCGCGGCGGAACCAGCCGCAAGATTGCGCCAATCCTGCAGCCCGGCGCGCAGCTGGATGTGTCGTGGCGCGCGCGGCTTGAAGAGCATATCGGGACGTTTCAGGTGGAACCCTTGCGGTCTCGGGCAGCAGCGGCGTTTTCGGGGCGGTTGGCGCTGGCCGGGCTAAATGCAGTGGTGTCGTTGTTGTCGTTCTGCTTGCCGGAACGGGAACCGCACCCGGCAATTTACAAGCAGACCGAGCAACTGATGGATCTGCTAGGTCAGGACGATATTTGGCCGCTGGCCTACCTGCGCTGGGAACTGGCGCTGCTTGAGGAGTTGGGCTTTGGTCTGGACCTGTCTGCCTGTGCGGTGACAGGGGCGACCGAGGATTTGGTCTATGTCTCACCCAAGACCGGCCGGGCCGTCAGCGTTCAAGGTGCGGGGGAGTGGGCGGAAAAGCTGTTGCCGCTACCGCCCTGCTTGCGTGGCGAAGGGGCTGCGCCGGATGCCGAGATCGCCGAGGCGATGCGGGCGACCGGGTACTTTTTGGAACACAGGGTTGCGCCCTCGCTGGGTCACTATCCGCTGCCCGAGGCGCGGGCTCGGTTTGTGGATCAGTTTATTCGACGGCTGTGAACACCATCTCGTGCCCATCTTCGTTGCTCAGGATCAGCACATCACCTGATACCTCAGATTGAGTCATGGCCATGAGGGCGGCGAAGTAGAATCCCTCGTCCTCAAGTCCGGAACAGGCGGCGCGGGTGGCGGCCAAATCCGCGATCTCGAACCAGGGGTAGGGCGCGTTCAGTGTGCCGCTGTAGCTATTGCAGGGCGCGTTGCCTTCGATCCTGCCTTTCTCGGGAAAGCGCAGCAGGGCGCTGGCTTCGAATGGTTGACCGTCGATCTCTTGCAGCGCCCATGTCCGCTGCGCTGCGCCGTAGGCGGCAACCGTCTCATCCTTGTCGCATTGAAACAGGGCGAGCAGGGGCAGGGTCAGGATCAGGCGTGTCATAGGTCGGTCTTAGCGCAGCAGGGCGGTCGACGGAACCGCTAGTAGGGGAGTTCGCCGCTGATCAACTCCTCCCGTACGTCCAGACGAGGACGCCAGTTGTACCGGGTGTCCTCTCGCACCGGTGCCCATGTCAGCGCGCCACTTGCACGCCACGGATCAAGGATGATCCCTTCATACATCGACTCCCCCTTGGCGCTAATCAGACCCGAGTGGTGGATGATCCGAAATTCTGTCGGCGGAGATGTGGCCCAGTGCACGTCCAGTGTACGGAAATTTGCCTGCCGCAGGCGCGTGGTCATGGCTTGCGCCCAGTCATTGCACAGACCCTTTTCGCGAAAGCCGTTGATGACTTTGGCGTTGTGAATGATGGCCGGGTCGGTGACGTTCCATTCGTGCTTCAACTGTTGCGAGTAGGTATAGGCGATTGTGGCGGCCTGTTGCGCCTCGGTCGGGTCGACTTTCGGGTCGAGGGATCGAAAGGCCTGTGCAAGATCGTCGATATCGTTTTGTGTGGCGGTCGGCTGTGTCTTGGCGCAGCCGCCCAGAGTGAGGGCTGCAAGGACCGCCCAAAGTGCGAAAAGTCGTCTGGTCATTCCGGATGCCGTTCTTTTGAAGCGCAAGGTGCTGTAACCGGGTTGCCGTCAGAGATCAAAGGGGAAGTTCACGGGTCGGCGGATCACAACCGGCGCCTAACTGAAAAAGACCCGGCACAAAGGCCGGGCCAGTCGGGGAAACAGGAATGCCGAGAAAGGTCAGCCCAGCAAACGCCGCGCGATGACCTGTGCCTGAATTTCGGCAGCCCCTTCGAAAATGTTCAGAATGCGCGCATCGCACAGGACGCGGCTGATCTTGTATTCCAGCGCAAAACCGTTGCCGCCATGGATCTGCAGACCGTTATCCGCAGCCGCCCATGCCACCCGCGCGCCAAGCAATTTGGCCATTCCGGCCTCAAGGTCGCAACGCTGGCCATGATCCTTTTCCCAGGCCGAGAAATAGGTCAGCTGGCGCGCAATCATGATCTCAACCGCCATCATAGCCAGCTTGCCGGACACGCGAGGGAAGTTAATCAGCGATTTGCCAAACTGCTTACGATCCTGCGCGTACTGCATGGCGATATCCAGTGCGCTTTGCGCCACGCCGATAGCACGGGCTGCGGTCTGAATGCGGGCGCTCTCGAAGGTTTCCATAAGCTGTTTGAAGCCTTTGCCTTCTTCACCACCCAACAGGTTCTCGCCCTTGACCTTGAAACCGTCAAAGCCAAGCTCGTATTCCTTCATGCCGCGATAGCCCAGAACCTCGATCTCCCCGCCGGTCATGCCGGGGGTGGGGAAGGGGTTCTCGTCCGTGCCCGGCGTTTTTTCAGCGAGGAACATGGACAGGCCGCGATGGTCGGTGCTGTCGGGGTTGGTGCGCGCGAGCAGGGTCATCACATGGGTGCGTGCCGCATGGGTAATCCATGTCTTGTTGCCAGTAATCTCATAATCCCCGTCCGCGTTCTTGACCGCGCGTGTACGCAGGCTGCCAAGGTCTGAACCGGTGTTGGGTTCGGTGAACACGGCGGTCGGCAGAATTTCCGCGCTGGCCAGTTTCGGCAGCCAGTTGGCTTTCTGCTCGTCAGTACCGCCCGCGATGATCAGCTCAGCCGCAATCTCGGACCGGGTGCCCAGCGAGCCGACGCCGATATAACCGCGCGACAGCTCTTCGGAGACCACACACATCGAGGCTTTGGACAGGCCAAAGCCGCCGAATTCCTCAGGGATGGTCAGGCCGAATACACCCATCTCGGCCAGTTCTTCGATGATTTCGATCGGGATCAGTTCGTCCTTGAGGTGCCAGTCATGCGCGTTGGGCTCGACCTTTTCCTGCGCGTAACGGCGGAACTGGTCGCGGATCATTTCCAGTTCTTCATCCAGACCCGAGGCTCCGAACATGGTCGCGCCGGCCTGATCTTCCATCAGCGCGACCAGACGCGTACGGGCGGCCTGGGAGTTTGCCTGTGTCATCAGCGTCTGCACTTCGGTGCATTGGAAGCCGGACAGCGCGTCCCAGCCAAGGCCCATATCCTGCAGGCGCACAACCTCGCCCTGGTTCATTGGGATGCCGCCTGCGACCTGATGCAGGTATTCACCAAAGGCGATCTGGTGCAGCAGTTGCTCCATCTCACCCAACTTGCCGTCCGCCTCCAGCGCATCGGCCCAACGTTGCATCTGTTGCAGAGACTGGTTGTATGTCGCCAGCCAGGCCAGGCCATGCGCGGCGGTCTGGTTTGCCTCGATCAGCGCGCCAGAAACACGGCCATCTTGTGTGACCATCTCACGAACCGTTTCGCGGGCGCGCTCGAACACGGTTTCGACCGCGGGTAGGGCGGCACGGGTCAGCGTCAGAAGTTCGGGCAAAATCGCGGATGTTGTCATCTGGGTCATATCGTGTCCGTCATGGGCCATGAATCAGGTCCTTCTCTGATGTCGTTCGGTCATATCATGCTGCACGTGCAGCGCAACAAAAATACGTGAAGTGCGGCTAAAAAGTTCGAAAATTGCTTTGACGATTTTGCAGTGCAGCACACGCCAAGAGTGATATCACGGGCGTATGACCCTGTTTTCGTTACTCACTCCGCAAGATCTGATGCTGGCTCTGGTCGTCGCCTTTGTGGCGGGGTGGGTCAAGGGCATAGTCGGTTTTGCGATGCCGATGGTTCTGGTGTCCGGACTTAGCATGTTCCTGCCGCCCGATCTGGCGATTGCCGGACTGATCCTGCCGACGCTGGTGACCAACAGCGTTCAGGCCCTGCGCGAGGGCGTGCCTGCCGCTGTCTCGGCAATCAAACAATTCCGGATATTTCTGATGGTCGGGCTTGTGTTCCTGCTGCTCGGCGCACAGTTGGTCAGCGCCGTGCCCGCCCGAACCTTTTTGCTTATGATCGGCATTCCGGTCACGTTTTTCGCGTTGATTCAGGTGCTGGGGGCAAAACTGTCCCTGGGTAAACCGTCTGCACGGATTGAGGTTGGGATCGGCGCGGTTGCAGGGTTTGTCGGCGGGATGTCGGGCATCTGGGGGCCGCCGACTGTTGCCTATCTGACTGCGCTGAACACACCCAAAGCGATGCAGATGCGCGTGCAGGGGGTGATATACGGTTTAGGGGCGGTGGCGCTGATGCTGGCGCATCTGGGCTCAGGCATCCTGCGGGCCGAGACGGTGCCGTTTTCGGCAGTGCTGATCCTCCCGGCGTTAACTGGGATGTGGATCGGGTTGGGGTTGCAGTCACGCATCGATCAGGCGGTGTTTCGCAAGGTGACGCTGCTGGTTCTGCTGGTTGCAGGCATGAACCTTCTGCGGCGCGGACTGATCGGCTAGTTGTGGCGGTCGGCAAACCGAAAGGTGAAGTATAGACCCAGCATCAGGAAAAACAGGCCCGAGATATCTCCGATCAGAAAGGCGACGTATTCCACGCGCGCGCTGCCAAAGGCCAGGTTGGTCAAGCCTGAGACAAGGAAGGACGTTACGATCCCGACCCCCATGACGCAGGACCAGCAGGGATTGCGGTTAGGTCGGGGAAACAGATCCCACCCGACCCATTTGAACAGATAAAACACCGCTGGTACCGTTGTGACGGCAATGACGATTGCCATCAACCGGCTTGGTAGAAACACGTCACTGCCGCCGAGAAAGGCAAAGACCAGAAAGACGCCGGGCAGAAGGGCAAAGATCGCCCGCCATCCCAATAGCCACGCCGACAGAACCCGCACCCCGTGTGGAAGGAAAAGCAAACTGGCCCGACTTGGGTATTCCGGAAAGAACACATTCTGAAGCGGCATCAGAACCTGGAATGTAAGGTACGAAGCCACGATATATGCCAGCGAGGCACAGAATGTGTCCATCGCCCACCTGCGCACGTCGATCATCAGCTACCTGTGCGCAGGTTCAAGGCATCACTTGGGGGCATGAACGATATACCGGCCCCGGTTGGCGCTGCCGCTTTGCGACAGGTAGCCTTTCTGCACCAAGGATTTCAGCGCACGAAAGAACGTCGGGCGCGAGACGCTTTGAACAAGAGTGTGCTCGATCAGTCCGAAGGTACGCACCTCTTCGTCGGATTTGGAAAGCTCTTCGGCGGCGTAGTAAATATCGCGCTCAACCGGAGACAGTTGCTCCAGCCCCAATGTCCGCTCCATGCTTTGCATCAGCTTGCGCAATTCGGTCAGTTTCGAGATTTCAGTCATATTCTACCCATCGTTTTAAGCGCCATCAGCCGCAGTTCCGCGACACCGTTTGACAAGCTGAGTTGAGTGATTTCAGCGCGTCTCACCTTGACACTTTTCCCCTTTGTAATACAGTACGTATTTGATTAGGTTGCTCAATTTGCTGATGTGATCGTCTGCTCGAGCCACCCCAAGGTTTTTTCAAGTTAGGTCCGGTGCAGAATTGCGCCGGGCTTTTTCGTCATAATGACGTCATCAATTACCCCATGAAACGTTCTCGGGCAACGCATTTGCAACCGTGTTGTGCATAATGCAACCTAGGGGAGATTTCTTCGTGGCGGGGTATCAAAAGTAAGGGGGGCGAAACCGCCCCCCTTTTCTTGTTAGCCGATTGCGACGGCTTTGATATCTTCGTCGATGAAGGGCAGATACTGTTCGAAGTTCTCGGCGAACATCTGCACCAGCTTCTCCGCCTGTTTGTCGAACGCGGCCTGATCGTCCCAGGTGCGGCGCGGGTCCAGCAGAACCTCGGCCACGCCGGGCACCGATACAGGCACGTCAAAGCCGAAATTGGCGTCCTTGCGGAATTCGGCGTCGCGCAGCGACCCGTCCAGCGCTGCGGTCAGCAGGGCGCGGGTTGCCTTAATCGGCATCCGCGAGCCAACGCCATAGGCGCCACCGGTCCATCCGGTGTTCACCAGCCAGCATGTTGCGCCGTGCTGGGCGATTTTGTCGCGTAACAGGTTGCCATACGCCTCGGGCCGACGCGGCATGAACGGCGCGCCGAAACAAGTCGAAAAGGTGGGCTGTGGCTCGGTGATGCCCCGCTCGGTTCCGGCGACCTTCGAAGTGAAGCCCGACAGAAAGTGGTACATCGCCTGCGCCGGTGTCAGCCGTGCGATCGGAGGCAGAACACCAAATGCATCACAGGTCAGCATGATGATGTTCTTGGGGTGACCTCCAAGAGCGCTGCTTGAGGCGTTTGAGATGTACTCCAGCGGATAGGCGCAGCGCATGTTCGCGGTCAGGGAGTCATCGTCGAAATCCAATTCCTTGGTTTCGGGATCGAAAACCATGTTCTCGATCACTGTGCCGAACTTGCTGGTGGTCGCGTAGATTTCCGGCTCAGCCTCGGCGTTCAGGTTGATCGTCTTGGCGTAGCAGCCGCCTTCGAAGTTGAAGGTACCGCGATCCGACCAGCCATGTTCGTCGTCGCCGATCAGGATGCGCGAGGGATCGGCCGACAGGGTGGTCTTACCGGTGCCCGAAAGACCAAAGAACACCGCGGTGTCGACCGGGTTGCCAACGGCGTGGTTGGCCGAGCAGTGCATCGGCATCACGCCTTTTTCCGGCAGCATGTAGTTCAGCAGGGTAAAGACCGACTTCTTGTTTTCGCCAGCATACTCGGTGCCGCCGATCAGGATCATTTTGCGGTCGAAGTTCAGCGCAATCACAGTCTCACTGCGGCAGTTGTGCTTGGCCGGGTCGGCTTTGAAGCTGGGGCAGTTGATGATGGTGAAGTCTGCGGTAAACTCGTTCAGATCTTCACGATCCGGACGGCGCAGCAGGTGGCGGATGAACAGGTTGTGCCAGGCCAGTTCGGTGACCATACGCACGTTGATAGAATAAGCCGGATCGGCGCCGCCGACGAGGTCTTGCACAAAATAGTCGCGGCCTTTCATGTGTGCCAGCATATCTTCGTACAACGCGTCGAAGCCCCCGGGGCTCATCGCGGCGTTGTTTTCCCACCAGATAGTGTCGGCAACGCTGTCGGTTTTGACGACGTGTTTGTCCTTGGGAGAGCGGCCGGTGAACTTGCCGGTGGTGACCAGAAAGGCACCGCCATTGCCAAGTGTGCCTTCGCCGCGCTTCAGCGCCTCTTCGATCAGCGCCGGTTCCATGAAGTTGTAATAGACATTTCCCAGACCCTCGATGCCCTGATCTTCGAGGCGGAATTGCGGGTTAACCCGTCCAGATGTCATGTGTGTCTTCTCCTGTGGCGGCGCTGCGGCGGTTGGGCCACGTGCGCTCTTGGGGCAGTGTGCCGGGAAAGTCCGGCGGCTGGGCGCCTCTTATCACGGTCATTTGGGGCATGAACAGGTAGGTTTGGCGTAGTTAGCGCAACCAAGCAAAGGTTTAGCGCCATCACGATTCTTATGTCTAAAGACAAGGCGCTTTTCTGCGCGGATAAACGGCTTTTTTGCCGCAACTGTGTGACAAGAAACGAGCGATTCGCAGATACGGATTGATTCGCGGCCACAAAATCGACAAAGATGCCCTACTAATAAGCGAAATATTGCGTGAGTGAGCAGGAATAGGGGTAATCCCGATGTCAAAGATTGCACTAGTGGACGACGACAGAAATATCCTGACGTCTGTGTCCATGACACTTGAAGCCGAAGGATTCGAGGTCGAAACCTATAATGATGGGCAAGCGGCCCTGGATGCATTCAATAAAAAACTGCCCGATATGGCCGTGCTGGATATAAAGATGCCAAGGATGGACGGCATGGACCTGCTGCAACGGCTGCGGCAGAAAACCCAGATGCCAGTTATTTTTCTGACCTCGAAAGATGATGAGATCGACGAGGTGTTGGGTCTGCGCATGGGCGCAGATGACTATGTGAAAAAGCCGTTCTCGCAGCGTTTGCTGGTCGAACGCATTCGCGCGCTGCTGCGTCGACAAGAGGCGAATTCGGGCGATGTCACCAATTCCAATACTGGCGACACCAAGGTGATGGAGCGGGGCGATCTGCGAATGGACCCGTTGCGCCATGCGGTCAGCTGGAAGGGTGCGGAAGTCTCTCTGACTGTGACCGAGTTCCTGCTGCTTCAGGCGCTGGCGCAGCGCCCGGGTTTCGTGAAAAGTCGCGATCAGTTGATGGACGTTGCCTATGACGATCAGGTTTATGTGGATGACCGGACCATTGACAGCCATATCAAACGGCTGCGTAAAAAGATGCGGGCAGCAGATCCCGAGTTTTCGGCCATCGAAACGCTGTATGGCATCGGATACAGGTATAACGAAGAATAAGCGTAGCCGCTGAAAAAGGGTAACCGGATCTGGTGCGCGATACGGAACAAGCCATCGAAGTACGGGACGGTGATGTCGTTCTGGGGGATGATTGGGTCATCCCGCAGGATCCGGAGTCGGCCGAGCTGCGCGCCTCGCGTCGTCGGCGCAACCTGTTTTCGTTGCGCGGCTCTCCGCTGGCACGGAAGATTATCACTTTGAACCTGATCGCGCTGGTGATCCTTGTCACCGGGTTGCTGTATCTTGACGATTCCCGTGAGGAACAGGTTCAGCAGACCGCGCGCAACCTGATTGGGGATGCGCAACTGGTCAGCAACGTGTTCGAGGCCCAGCTGCGTCAGAATCAGGCCGCGGGTTCTTCGGAAACGGCGGCGCTGAACGTGAAAGACACGCTTGCGGGCCTCAGCCTTCCTGACGGAGGTGAGGTCTTTGTCTATGATAGTGGTGGCACTCTGATTGGCTGGACCCGGGGGGCATCGACCTTATCGCAAATGCCGGTTCTTCTCAGGGCTGAATCCGAGGTTCAGACCGGCAGCACACTGATCAGCGACGCGCTGAACGCAGTCTGGACCGGTTTGTCCCGGGTTTTTGCGGGCGGGGTCGACACTGATGCACCGACCCTTGCGCAAAGGGTGCAGGAAATCATTCCACAAGCGCTGCAGGGTCAGATGCAGGTGCAGGCCGTGCAGGACGACATGGGTAAAACCGTCATCGTTGGCGCGGCGCCAATCCTGCTGGAGGCAGAGCCGGTTGGAGCAGTGGCCATGGCTGGCCCCGCCGGTGAGATTGACGCGCTGGCCCGGCGAGAACAGGAGCGCATTCTTCAGATGTTTATTGTAGCGCTGCTGGTGTCTATCGGGCTTAGCCTTGTACTGGCCTCGACCATCGCCAACCCTCTGGCCGATCTTGCAGCCGCTGCTGAAATGGGCAAGGACCGGGGCGCCGGGGTCAATCCGGGCCGTATTCGAATCCCCGACCTCAGCGCACGTCCGGACGAAATCGGACGCCTCAGCCGTGCGCTGCGCGGGATGGTGACGGCGCTTTACAATCGTATTGATGCAAACGAACAGTTCGCGGCCGATGTGGCACACGAGATCAAGAATCCGCTGGCTAGTCTGCAATCGGCGGTGGGTACTCTGCGCATGGTCAAGCGCGACGATCAGCGCGACAAGCTGCTGGGCGTGATCGAACATGACGTGCGGCGGCTGGACCGTCTGGTCAGTGATATCTCGAACGCGTCCCGGCTGGATGCCGAACTTGTCAAGGAAGAGGAACAGCCTTTCGATCTGCTCAAACTGTTGGGCAATATCAGCCAGTTTCTGGGTGAGGACGCCCGCGCCAAAGGTATCGACTATATCACCGACCTGCCGTCCAAGCCGATCACAATCAACGGGCTTGAAGCGCGCCTTGCGCAGGTTTTTGTCAACCTGATCACCAACGCAATTTCCTTCTGCGAAGAAAGCGACGCAATCCGGGTGTGGGTGCGGCGGCGTGAAAATCGCGTTCTGATCGTAGTCGAGGATACTGGCCCTGGCATTCCGGAACAGGCGTTGACCAAAATTTTCAAGCGGTTCTATTCGCAGCGCCCGGCCGAGCACTTCGGCAACAACTCGGGTCTTGGGCTGGCAATCTCGAAGCAGATTGTCGAGGCGCATGGCGGCGTGATCTGGGCCGAGAACATCCGCCCGACCGAAGCGGACATCACGTCGGATCCGCAAGGCGCGCGTTTCGTCGTGGGTCTGCCTGTGTAAGCGTATGCGCAGTCAGATCCTCGAGGGTATCCAGCATCAGGACACCGCCATACTCCACGCCACATGTGTTGCCGTCGAAGGACGGGGCGCGCTGATCCTGGGGCGATCGGGGGTGGGGAAATCAACCTTGGCACTGCAAATGCTGGGGCTTGGGGCGTCGTTGGTTGGCGACGACCGGATAGACCTGCGTATGGTCGGTGAGGGAGTCATGGCTGATGCCGCCCCGAATCTGCGAGGGTTGATTGAGGCGCGCGGCATTGGCTTGCTTCGCGCACAGGCTGCAGGGGCGGTGCCGGTCAGCTATGTAGTGGACCTTGATCAGAGCGAACCGGCACGTCTGCCGGAACCGGTAAAAACCGTGGTGCTGAGGCAAACTGTTCCCTTGCTTCGGGCGGCAGGTGTACCCAATTTGGCCGCGGCACTTATGCAATTGTTGAAGATGGGGCGCGTGGACCCGGAATGGCCCAGCACATGACAACGCAACGGCGCATCGTCCTGGTGACCGGCCCCTCGGGCGCGGGCCGCTCGACAGCAATACGTGTTCTTGAAGATCTGGGTTTTGAGGCCATCGACAACTTGCCGATGGGTCTTTTGATGCGCCTGCTGGAAGGCCCGCAAAGCGATCGTCCGATGGCGCTGGGCATCGACGCCCGCAACCGTGATTTCTCGACCACGGGTTTTATCGAACTGGCCGTCAGGTTGCGGCGAATGGAGCAGGTTGATCTGACGACGCTGTACCTGGATTGCAGCGACGACGTGCTGCTGCGGCGATTCTCGGAAACCCGCCGCCGCCACCCGGTTGCGGCAGATGCCAGCCCGGCAACCGGTGTGCGGCAGGAAAAGGAACTGCTGGCCCCGATCCGCGAAATCGCCGATATCCTGATCGACACTAGCCCATTGAACGTCCACCAACTGCGTGAAGAGGTCGAGCGCTGGTTCGCCCCACAGGGCGGGCGGCATCTGGCGGTGGCTATCGAGTCTTTCTCGTACAAGCGCGGCCTGCCGCGGGGTTTGGACATGGTGTTCGACTGTCGGTTTCTGGCCAATCCCTACTGGCGACCTGAGTTGCGAGCAGAAGATGGTCGAAACCCGGATGTGGCGCGCTATGTTCAGTCGGATACAAACTACGCACCGTTTTTTGACCGGGTGGTTGACCTACTTAAACTCTTGTTGCCGACCTTCCGGGCCGAAGGCAAAGCGCACCTGTCCGTGGCCTTTGGATGTACCGGAGGGCAACACAGATCGGTGGCCATGGCCGAAGCAGTTGCAAAGGCACTTGCAGAGGAGGGGCAGCAAGTGGCAATTAGGCACCGCGAAATGGAACGTCGATCGTTGAATGTGAGGCCGGATTGATCGGGATTGTACTCGTAGCACATGGTGGGCTGGCGCAGGAATACCTGGCCGCCATGCAGCATGTGGTCGGAAAACAACCCGGCCTCGTTGCCATATCGATCGAACCCGATCATGATCGCGAGGCCAAACAGGCCGAAATTTGTGCGGCCGCCGACAGCGTTGATGCCGGAGATGGCGTTGTTGTCGTGACAGATCTGTTCGGAGGCAGCCCGTCGAATTTGAGTCTGCGAGCCTGTGCGCCGCAGGATCGCCGAATTCTTTACGGTGCAAATCTGCCTATGTTGATTAAATTGGCCAAAACCCGCCACCTACCCATCGCGGATGCCGTGCGGCAGGCGATGGAGGCTGGACGCAAATATATCAATGCGCAAAATGTGACGTTGGAAGAAGACCGGATTGATTAAGAATGACCAATCGAAGCTTGAAAATCATTAATGAAAAAGGTCTGCACGCCCGCGCCTCGGCCAAGCTGGTTGAGGTGGTCGAGGGCTTTGACGCACAGGCCGAAGTGTCCAAGGACGGCTTTTCTGCATCGGGCGACAGTATTATGGGCCTTTTGATGTTGGCAGCCTCGCGCGGAACGACTATTGACGTCGAGACGTCCGGACCGGATGCTGAGGCGTTGGCTGATGCTTTGGAAACTCTGGTGAACGACAAGTTCGGGGAAGGTTTCTGATCCCATCGGCCGGGCTACGAAGAACGGGAAGACCAGGAATTGGCGGAAACGACGCACGAGACCAAGACAGGCCCGATTGTGGATGGGACAGCGGATCAGGGCGAAATCTACGACCGTAGAACCCTGACCTACGCGAACTCGTTCGATGATGCCTGGACGTCAACAGCCATTCGCGCCATCGAATGGTGTACGGGCAAGCTGACCATCCTGCGCATGGTCAACAAGTTTGAGAAAAAGAACGAATACTATCGCGGCCAGCGGTTCTGGGGCGGTGCGCTCGAGGTCATGGGCATCAACCTGACCACGCCGCAGGAGCAGTTTGCGCGTATCCCGAAAGAAGGTCCTGTGGTCGTAGTGGCAAACCATCCCCACGGTATGGTCGACGGCATGATTCTGGCTGAACTGATCGGTCGGGTTCGCAGCGACTATCGTATTCTGACCCGTTCGGTCCTGACGGGCCTGGACGAAGCCGCCACCTCTTTCATGATCCCGGTGCCCTTCCCGCATGACCCCGAGGCGCAAACCAAGATGCTGGAAATGCGCGGCAAGGCGATGGACCACCTGAAAGAGGGTGGCGTTGTGGCCTTGTTCCCATCGGGTGTGGTGATGTCATCGGATGACTGGTTCGGCCCGGCGCAAGAGCGGGAGTGGAACGTGTTCACCGCCAAGATGATCCGCCGGTCTGGAGCCCGCGTGGTACCGATCTATTTCCCCGGCAGTAACTCGCGCGCCTATCAGATCGCGAACAAGCTGTCTGCGATCCTGCGGCAGGGGCTTTTGCTGCATGAAATCGTGCGTTCCTGCAACAAACCGCAATCCCCTGTCATCGGTGAACCGATCTCGGACGAGGATATGCAGCTATTGGAACGCGATCCGCGCGGTTTCATGGCATGGCTCAGAAAGCATACCCTGTCGCTGGGCGAGTCGTTCAAACGCTGAGCCGCTTTTTTATCGGGCAAAAAAATGCCCCGGGGGGTGCGCCCGGATGGTAACCGGGCGGACTGGCCCTCGGCCTTACCTTGTCGGAACCGGAACCTCGCCCCGGTAATCATAGAACCCACGTTCGGTCTTGCGGCCCAGCCACCCGGCTTCGACATATTTGGTCAGTAGCGGGCAAGGGCGGTACTTGGTGTCGGCCAACCCGTCGTGCAACACATTCATGATAGCCAGACAAGTGTCCAGGCCAATGAAATCAGCCAACTCCAATGGCCCCATTGGATGGTTCGCGCCCAGCTTCATCGACTGGTCGATCGACTGCACATTTCCGACACCTTCATACAGGGTGTAGACCGCTTCGTTGATCATCGGCATCAGGATGCGATTCACGATAAAGGCGGGGAAATCCTCGGCGCTGGCGGCAGTCTTGCCCAAACGGTCCACCACGGCCTTGCAGGTGCCAAAGGTCTCTTCATCCGTGGCGATGCCGCGGATCAGTTCGACCAGTTGCATCACCGGCACGGGGTTCATGAAATGGAAACCCATGAACTTTTCCGGCCGGTCCGTACGGCTGGCCAGACGCGTGATCGAGATGGACGAGGTGTTTGAGGTCAGAATCGTGTGCGGCTGTAGATGCGGCTGCAAGTCTTCAAAAATCGCCTGTTTGATTGTCTCACGCTCGGTGGCGGCTTCGATCACCAGATCCGTTTGGCCCAGTTCCGGCAGTTGCAGCGTCGTCTTGATCCGCCCCATCGCGGCCTGCATCGCGTCATCCGTGATTTTCCCGCGCGAGGCCTGGCGCGCCATATTGCCTTCGATCGTCGCCACGGCGGCGTTCAGCGCGTCCTGGTTCACATCGGTGAGCAGGACATCATAGTCCGCCAGCGCCAGGACATGGGCGATGCCATTTCCCATCTGGCCCGCGCCGATCACTCCGACTGATTTTACATCCATTTTTTGATGCCTCTGTGTCTCGGGATTGAGAAGGACAGTATCGGCAGATCGGTAGGGGCGGCAAGGGGATCGAGCCCATACAATTTGCTTCAAATGCGCACATTAGCACTTTCTAAAGACATGGGGCCGCAAGATGGCAATCGGGTGAAAAATGGGTGAGTGTTATGAGCTATCATCAAACAGGCTCGGCGGGGGCCGGGCATGACGTATGCCAATACCGTGAATCGCGCCTTTGGTTCCGCGGGCCACAGCGGTCGTTGGACACGGCCTATATGGTTTGCGCTGGCGGGGATGAGACCTATGGACGGTTTGTCGAGCGACCCTTTGCGGCGATTCTTGAAGACCGGCTTGACCGTAGGTGTTTGAATCTGGGCAGTCTGTTCTGCGGGCTGGACGCGCTCTGCGGTGATGCGGGGCTGTTCTCGCTGCTGAACGGGGCAGAGCTGTGTATTTTGCAAGCTCCGGGCGTTCTGAGCCAGTCGAATCACTTCTACAGCGTCCACCCCCGGCGCAATGACCGGGTGCTGGCGCCAACGCGGGATCTGATCGGTCTGTACCCTGAGGTGGATTTTGCCGATGTCCATTTCGTGTGCCACCTGATGCGCCTGCTGCAGGGCTGTCAGGATGCCCGTTTCGAGGTTGTAGCCGAGGAGTTGCGCCGCAACTGGGTTCGAAAAACCAGCGACCTGCTGGGTAGGCTTGAGATTCCGGTCATTCTTCTGGGCCTTCGCGTCCTGCAGGACAACGACAGTCAGAGGGTGCCGGTCACGGTTACGGCTGAGATGTTGGAGGCCGTCCGATCGCACACCGCCGACTGCGTCGAGGTTGCGGCCCATGTGTCCGGTCAATCCGATGAGCTTGAGGATATGCTGTTCGGCACGCTGCAACAGCCGATGGCTGAGCATATGATCGGCCCGGCGGCGCATAAGGCAATCGCTGATGCACTAGTTGGCCCGATTCGGAACCTGAACTGAAAAAGGCCCGCCAATAGGCGGGCCTTCCAAGACTTTTCGTGAAAACTCCAGTCCTTTGCTCAGCCGAGCTTCTCGGTGAGTTCCGGCACAGCCTGGAACAGGTCTGCGACCAAGCCGAAGTCGGCGACCTGGAAGATAGGTGCTTCTTCGTCCTTGTTGATCGCAACGATGACCTTCGAGTCCTTCATACCCGCCAGGTGCTGGATCGCGCCCGAGATGCCGACGGCGACATAGAGGTCTGGGGCAACCACCTTGCCGGTCTGACCCACCTGCCAGTCGTTCGGGGCATAGCCCGAGTCAACAGCGGCACGCGACGCGCCAACCGCAGCGCCCAGCTTGTCGGCCAGGGTTTCGATCAGTTTGAAGTCCTCTTCCGAGCCAACGCCGCGGCCGCCCGAGACCACAACGCCAGCCGAGGTCAACTCCGGACGATCGCTTTCGGCGACCTTGTCCTCGACCCAGGACGACAGGCCTTCGGAGCCCGGAACCGAGATAGTCTCAACCGGGGCCGAACCGCCTTCGCCCGCCGCGTCAAAGCTGGCGGTCCGCAGGGTGACAACCTTCTTGGCGTCGTTCGATTTCACCGTCTGGATCGCGTTGCCCGCATAAATCGGACGCTCGAAGGTCGAGCCGTCGACCACGCCGGACGCATCCGAGATCACCATCACGTCCAGCAGCGCGGCCACGCGCGGCATCACGTTCTTGGCGTCGGTGGTGGCGGGGGCGACGATGTGTTCGTAGCCATCGGCCAGCGAGACGATCAACGCCGCGGTCGATTCCGCCAGGCGGTGGCCCAGCGAAGCGTCTTCGGCAACCAGAACCTTTGACACACCGTCGATCTTGGCGGCGGCCTCACCGGCAGCGGCGGCAGAACCACCTGCGGCCAAAACGGTCACGTCGCCCAGTGCCTTTGCGGCATTGACGGCCTTGGCGGTGGCGTCCAGCGACAGCTCACCATTGTTTACTTCGGCGAGAAGAAGAACAGCCATTACACAGCCCCCGCTTCTTTGAGTTTCCCGACCAGTTCGTCGACCGAGCCCACGATGATGCCTGCGGCGCGTGCCGGCGGCTCTTCGGTTTTGACGATCTCCAAACGCGGCGTGACGTCGACGCCGTAATCGGCGGCGGTTTTCTCATCCAGCGGCTTTTTCTTCGCCTTCATGATGTTGGGCAGCGACGCATAGCGCGGCTCGTTCAGGCGCAGGTCAACGGTGACGATTGTCGGCATTTTGACGCTGATGGTCTGCAGACCGCCGTCCACCTCGCGGGTGATCTTGGCGCTGTCGCCTTCAATGTCCAGTTCCGAGGCAAAAGTGCCCTGGCTCCAGCCCAGCAGGGCCGACAGCATCTGGCCGGTGGCGTTCATGTCATTGTCGATCGCCTGCTTGCCCGCCAGAACGATGCCCGGCTGCTCTTCCTCGACCACTTTGGCCAGGATCTTGGCAACGGCCAGAGGCTCAATGTCCTGATGTACGTCATCAGCCGCAACAACCAGGATTGCACGGTCAGCGCCCATGGCCAGCGCGGTGCGCAGTGTTTCCTGCGCCTGCTTGACGCCGATCGAAACGGCAACAACTTCGTCAGCTTTGCCCGCTTCTTTCAGGCGGATCGCTTCTTCCACCGCGATCTCGTCGAACGGGTTCATCGACATTTTGACATTGGCGAGATCGACACCGCTCCCGTCCGCTTTCACGCGAACCTTCACATTATAGTCAATCACGCGTTTGACAGGCACGAGTACCTTCATTTTGCGCTTGCTCCTCACAAATAACGGTAAGCCGCGTTGCGACTCCACCAATGCTCTCGGACGTTTGAATAACGTCTGAATTCGCCGCGCAACAGAGCAAAATCGTCACGTCATGGGCTTGGGACGTCGCGTTTCGTGTTTTTTGACGTTGCGGCCCGAAACTTAGCGGTTTGCGCCCGGAACCCACAGCACGTCCTGCTTGCCGTTTTCATTGGCGCAGCGCGCGGCCACGAAGAACCAGTCGCTCAGGCGGTTGAGGTATTTCACCGCGACCTCGTTCACCGGCTCCATGTTGGTCAGTTCCACCGCCAGCCGTTCGGCCCGGCGTGACACGGTCCGGCACACATGCAGCTGCGCCGCCAGCCGCGATCCACCGGGCAGGATGAAGCTGCGCAGCGGTTCCAGTGATTCGTTCATGACGTCGATTTCAGCCTCAAGCCGGTCGATCTGAGAGGCAATAACACGCAAAGGTGGATAGTCGGCCTCGGCGTCCTTTTCCATGTCGGGGCGACAGAAATCGGCACCCAGATCGAACAGGTCGTTCTGAATACGCGACAGGGCGGCGTTGACCTCGCCTTCGGCCTCGGTGCGGGCCACGCCGACAAAGGCGTTCAACTCGTCCACGGTGCCATAGGCGGCTACGCGGCCCGAGTATTTGGCAACCCGTTCACCATTGCCAAGCGCCGTCTTCCCGTCATCGCCGGTGCGGGTGTAAATCTTGTTCAGAACGACCATTTACTGTGCTCCTTGTCCACGCAGCCAGACGTAGAGCACGATCAGCACCACGGCAATGAACTGAAACAGGATGCGCAGTTGCATCATCCTGTTACTTTTCATAGCTGCGCTTTTGCCGCTTTTACCGAAGTTTGAGATGCCAATCGCCAGCACGACGACCACTGCCGCCATGGCCAACAGCAAAATGACCATCAAAAGGTCCATGGGTGCACCGTCCGCGTTTCTTGTTTCGTTGGTCTATCATCTAGACCCACAGGGCCGAAAAGCGAACGCTTAATTTTGCCTCATACGTCCGAGAGGATGCGGTCGATGGTGCGGGTGGGCAGGATGCGACGCAGATATCCGGCGATATAGGTGGGCGTTGTCACATAGTACCGCGCCCGGGGGCGTTTCGATCCGACTGCATGAGCCAGTTTGTCAGTGACCGCCGAGGCCGGCAGCTCGAACCGGTCTGGCCCCGAAGATTCGTACAGTCTTTTCAACAGGGATGCCTCGTACCGGTCCCGCAGGGCCGAGTTCTGCCAGTTGATGAACCGTTCGAAAAACGGGATCGAGTTTTCGCGGATTTTCGAGGTGATCGGGCCGGGTTCGATCAAAATGATCTTGATGTCGGTGTCGGCCAGTTCCAGGCGCAGCGTGTCCGTCAGACCTTCGATCGCGTATTTCGTCGCCACATAGGCCCCGCGCCACGGAAAAGCCACCAGACCCAGCACCGAAGAGTTCTGAACGATTCGCCCATGCCCCTGCGCCCGCATGAATGGAATCACCTGCCGGGTCAGCTCGTGCCAGCCAAAGAAGTTGGATTCGAAAATGGCGCGCAGACCATCTGTCGGCAGGTCCTCGACCGCACCGGGCAAGCCATGCGCGCCGTTGTTGAACAGTGCGTCCAGCGTGCCGCCGGTGGCCTCCAGAACCTCAGCCAGTCCCGAGGTGATGCTGTTTGCGTCGGTGTAATCAATCTGTGGGCTTTCGAATCCCTGCGCCCTCAGACGGTCGCAATCGCGCTGCTGGCGGCAGGACGCAAACACCCGCCACCCGCGCGCACGCATCCCATGGGCCGCGTCCAGGCCAATGCCCGAGGAGCAACCGGTGATAAGAATGGTCTTTTGCATGATCTTCCTGACTTTGAACCTGTGCTTAAGCTATTGCGAGGTTCGGGTCAGGACAATGTCAGCACGACGTCAGTTCGAGGTTTTTCGCACCAGCGAGGCAGAAACCCATCCGACCTGTTGCTGCGGCAACACGCGCAGACGCAGCCAGCCGGTGCCGGATTCGCTCAGCACCTCGACCTGCTGGCCGATGGTGGCCTTGCCAATGATCGGATAGATCGTACCCGGCCCGTCGCGCATGTTCACCCGGGTGCCCGAGATTTCGCGCATGTCCTTCTCCGGTTCGGGAAGGGCAGGTGTTGCCGCCACGTCTACTTGCGCCTCGTCGGTGATCTGTGTCAGACCGACCACGCCGTCCTCAAGCGAGGCCAGCGTGATGTTGGCGCTCTGATCCTCGAACACCGACAGGGGCGAGAAAGATTCGAGGGTGGCGTCATCCGCCACGAACTCGACCACTTCCTCCACCGCCGGTTCCGACTGAATACGCACGGTTGGAATGCGGGCCGTGACATTGGTCACAAGCTCTTCGGCCCTGGCAGGAGCTACAGATGGGCTCGGCACTGAGGCGATGCGAACGGGTTGTTCGGCACGCACGCCGCGCGGTTCGAACTCCGGTCCACCACTCATTACATAAAAGCACCATCCAAGTGCGGCGAAAGTCATAACAATCAGGCGCGTCATGGCGCATCCCCCGGCAATCGTAAGAAACAACAAATAGTCAGCAGTCCAATTCGTTCAGGGTATCATAGATTCTACCCTGAGTCGAAAAACGGGGGAAATCCGGGGGTTGGCTCCCCTTGTTGCAAAAAGCGCCACTTGTCCCCAGCAAAATATGTGCTGCTTGCTTTACCAAGACGCTCTTGCGGCGTATCACATCATATATGAACGATACGATCGATGACCCCAACATGAAGGCCCCCGGCAATGGGGGAGAGATAGCTGAACCGCTGCGCCGCGCGATCGGTGAACGCTATCTGACCTATGCGCTCAGCACCATCATGCACCGGGCACTGCCGGATGCACGGGATGGTTTGAAGCCTGTGCACAGGCGAATCCTCTACGCGATGCGCGAGCTGCGACTCAGTGCAACCGGAGGTTTCAGGAAGTCTGCGAAGATTTCTGGCGACGTGATGGGCAATTATCACCCACATGGCGACGCCGCGATCTACGATGCGATGGCGCGTCTGGCGCAGGATTTCAATGTCCGCTATCCGCTGGTCGACGGACAGGGGAACTTTGGCAATATCGACGGCGACAACCCGGCGGCTTCGCGATACACCGAGGCGCGGATGACCATTGTGGCCGAGGCGCTGCTTGAAGGTCTGAACGAAGATGCTGTTGATTTCCGTGATAACTACGATGGCACCCTGACCGAACCTGTGGTTCTGCCTGCGCAGTTCCCCAACCTGCTTGCCAATGGGGCCAGCGGTATTGCGGTGGGCATGGCGACGAATATCCCGCCACACAATATTTCTGAGCTGTGCGACGCCTGTCTGCACCTGATCAAGACGCCCGACGCGCGCGACGACACTCTGCTGAACTACGTGCCAGGTCCGGACTTTCCGACCGGTGGCGTGATCGTTGAACCGCCCGAGAACATCGCGCAGGCCTATCGCACCGGACGTGGGTCTTTCCGCCTGCGTTGTAAATTCGAGGTCGAAGATCTTGGCCGTGGTCAATGGCAGATCGTGGTCACCGAGATTCCCTATCAGGTTCAAAAATCCAAGCTGATCGAAAAGATCGCTGAACTTATCCAGACCAAGAAAGTCCCGATCCTCGCCGATGTCCGCGACGAATCCGCCGATGATATCCGCCTGATCCTCGAGCCGCGCTCCAAGAACGTGGACCCCGAGGTGCTGATGGGCATGCTCTATCGCAACTCGGACCTTGAGGTGCGGTTCAGCCTGAACATGAACGTGCTGATCGACGGCGTGACGCCCAAGGTCTGCTCGATGAAAGAGGTGCTGCGCGCTTTCCTTGATCACCGGCAAGAGGTGCTGATCCGCCGTTCGCGTCACCGTCTGGGCAAGATCGACCACCGGTTGGAGGTGTTGGAGGGCTTTATCGTCGCCTTCCTGAACCTCGACCGCGTAATCGACATCATCCGCTATGACGACGACCCCAAAGCCGCGCTGATGCGCGAGGATTGGGGCATGACCCATGTCCGCGCGACCGATGAGTCCGATTATATCTCACCCAAGCCGGGCGAGGGCGAGCTGTCCGAGGTTCAGGTCGACGCCATCCTCAACATGCGTCTGCGCAGCCTGCGTCGTCTGGAAGAGATGGAACTGGTCCGCGAACGTGATGCGCTGATGGAAGAGCGTGCCAACCTCGAAGACCTGTTGGCCGATCCCGCCCTGCAATGGGCCAAGATCGCCGAGCAACTGAAAGAGACCAAGAAGACCTTTGGCAAAGATTACGAAGGCGGCGCGCGC
The DNA here is from genome assembly GCF_056542405.1 of Ruegeria sp. AD11(2025). Lineage (NCBI taxonomy): Bacteria > Pseudomonadati > Pseudomonadota > Alphaproteobacteria > Rhodobacterales > Roseobacteraceae > Ruegeria > Ruegeria sp. AD11(2025). Next base: position 100,005 of record NZ_JBQFZU010000016.1, read on the forward strand.
CGCACGCAGTTTGCCGAGGCTGGGCAGGTCGAAGAAGTGCCGCTTGAGGCGATGATCGACCGCGAACCGATCACGGTCGTCTGCTCTCAAATGGGCTGGATTCGCGGAATGACCGGCCATATCGACCTGAAGCGTGAACTCAAGTTCAAGGACGGGGATGGGCCGCGTTTCATCTTCCACGCGGAAACGACGGACCGGTTGCTGGTGTTTGCCTCGAACGGACGGTTCTACACGATCAGCGCGGCGAACTTGCCCGGTGGGCGGGGCATGGGCGAACCGCTGCGCCTGATGGTCGACCTGCCGAACGAGGCACAGATCATCGACATCCTAATCCACAAGCCGGGGCGCAAGCTGCTGGTGGCCTCGGACGCGGGTAACGGCTTCATGGTGCCCGAGGATGACGTGCTGGCGCAGACCCGCAACGGCAAGCAGGTGCTGAACGTCAAGGGCGACGAGACCGCGATGATCTGTAAGCCGGTCGCGGGCAACCACGTGGCCGTAGTATCCCAGAACGGCAAGTTCCTTGTGTTCCCGACCGAAGAACTACCCGAGATGACTCGCGGCAAGGGCGTGCGTTTGCAGAAATACAATATGGCACGCGGACGGCAGGGGACACTGGAACTGGATGGCGGGTTGTCCGACATCACCACCTTCAATTGGGAAGAGGGCCTGAAATGGTCCATGGGTGGTGACAAAACGCGCCACGAGGCCGATATGACCCAGTGGCTGGCCAAGCGTGCCAGCGTTGGGAAAAAACCGCCCTACGGCTTCCCGCGCGACTATAAGTTTTCGTGAACGCGCGCGGGCGTCAGGTAGAATTCCGCCGATATGGCTTGGCACAGGCCGCATCGGTGCGCTAGATCAAAGAAAACAAGCCTATCGAGACGAGACATGTTGCGCATTCTGACCTTGATCACCGGACTGGCCCTGATGGGCGCTTGTACGCAAACGCAGGTTTACGAAGAACCTGAGTCGTTGGGCGAGTTCAAGCTGCGCGTGAACTATGCGTTTGCTGATAAGGCGGTTCAGGGTCCGGTGTCGCGCGATGCCACACCGGATGAATGGACCGAGGCCATTCAGAAAGCCGTCGATATTCGATTGGGCCGTTACGCGGGCGCTCAGGAATACGATGTCGGAATCAGCCTCGAAGGGTATATGCTGGCGCCACCGGGCATCCCGGTGATTTATAACCCCAAAAGCACGGCGATTGTTCTGGTCAACGTCTATGACGTGAACAAGAAAGAATTCCTGGCCAAGGGGAAGCAGTTCCAGGTGCTGGAAGACACAACGGGCGGCAGCGCCCTGAAGGGATCGGGTCACGAGCGCACCAAAGAGGAACAAATGAGCGGTCTGGCTCTTAAAGTCGCTGACCGGGTTGAAGAGTGGTTGGCCGAGGAACATGAAGAGAACGGCTGGTTCGACCGGCGTCCGGACCTGATCCAACCGCTCGAATCCGACGTGGTGACGCAAAATCCGGCGTCTTAACCTGCTTTTCACGCAGGATGTGCTTGATTTTCCCCTTTGAACCAAATATCTCGCGCGCGCAGATGTAACCACGGGACCAAGGGTCCCCCAAATCGCAAAAGGGCGCCTGAGGAATGGCAAAGGAAAAGTTTGAGCGTAATAAGCCGCACGTCAACATCGGCACGATTGGCCACGTTGACCACGGCAAGACCACGCTGACCGCAG
>NZ_JBQFZU010000017.1:0-94382 GCF_056542405.1 Ruegeria sp. AD11(2025)
AAGCCATTTGCGAGGCAGCCCTGCGACCAACTATGCGGTTTGTGCAGGTCCGCAGCGAAGACAATCAGGCTGCAGCCCTGGCTTTCAAAGCTCGGGATCTGTTGGTCCGGCAACGCACGCAGATCATCAATGCCTTGCGCGGTCACTTATCCGAGTTCGGTTTTGTGGTTGCGAAAGGCCCAACACATGTCCGTAAACTTGTTTCTGCGGTCGAAGATGGGACCATTGAACTGCCGGCGATGTCCCGTCCTCTCCTGAGCATTTTTGTCGATACGCTTGACGCTTTAAATGGCCGTATCAGACAGTTGGAGGCGCAAATTGCACAGCGTGCCAAGGAAGATGAAACATGTCAGAGGTTGACCGCGATACCAGGCGTTGGCCCGATTATTGCGACAGCGCTTGCCGCGCTTGCGCCACCACCCTCGACATTTAGAAGGGGGCGCGATTTTGCGGCATGGGTAGGCTTAACCCCACTCCAGCATTCGACCGGCGGCAAGCAGCGCCTGGGGCGCACCTCAAAGATGGGCAACAGAACGTTACGGCGCCTCCTCATTATTGGCGCCAGCGCCGTGGTTAGATGGGCCGAGCATAAGGGGGCCACGCCTGGCTCCTGGCTCGCAAGGATGCTGGAGCGCAAGCCACCCATGTTGGTCAGGGTAGCACTGGCTAACAAAATGGCACGGATTGTCTGGGCGTTGATGGCACATGGCGAAGAATACCGGGATCAATCGTTACACGTTAGAGCCGTGCAAACGATCTGATCCCGGAGGCGTGGGAAGGTCAAACGGAAGGTAAGGCGCAACAGTCGATGAGACGAGATCAGGAAAACCAGCTTGCGACACAGTGCCTGGAGCACGTGGTTCTGGAGCACGTGGTTCTGAATTGGACTTGATCTGAGAACTCCATACGGGCCCGCGGCATGGGAAAGCCGCACTATGAGGCCGCATACATGTCAGCACCTGGCTACGCGAATTACCAGCCAAAGATTCTTCTTGCCCAAAGGGGGATGTCCATACATGTCGCAAACTTTGGGCATTGGTTGACCAAATCACGTGTCTTGGCTTTTTTGGCTTAAAAACAATTGCGAGCAGGTTTCAGTATGGCCGTCTTTGAAATACGGCCACTTCCCCAGGGACGTGGTCTTGTGCGCTGTGTTCTTCTAATGGTTCTGTTGCAGAGTTTTGACCATTGTCGCGCGTGGATGTAGCGAGCGTATTGTCCTTCTAATAGTTAGGTCGAAAGTCGGCTCATGATTTTATTCAAAGGCGAACAATATCTTTAGGATGTGATCCTGTTCGCGGTCTTCTTCTATGTCCGGTACGGCGTGTCATACCGTGATCTGGAAGAGATCATACACGAACGAGGCGTTTCTGTGGACCACACCACGCTGAACAGGTGGGTGACACGGTATTCCGGTGCAATCTCTGAGAACGCTCGTCGCCGCAAAGGGCTGTGTGTCCGCTCTTGGAGAATGGGTGAAACTTACATCAAGGTTAAGGGCAACCTCTATCGCTCCGTTGACAAACATGGCAATGCGCCGGACTTCATGCTGTCGCAGCGCCGTAACAGACTGACCTCCGTCAAATTCTTCGCTCGTATGCTGGAGGTCAACGGTCTGCCATGAAAGATTGTCATCGACAAAGCGAGCAAAGATGCAGCGTCGCGGGTGCATAGCGGACGAAGCGTTACGGCAAACCCGACGTGATCAAAGGTGCAATAAAAACGAAATCATGTTGGCTATGTCTCTTGAAAAAGTAACGGTCCGCGTTTGCGGACCGTTTTCAGCTTGCATTTTTTTGAGATCAGCGGGTTTGCCCCAATGGATCCAGCTCGTCCCTTAGCCAATCTCCAAGCAGGTTTAGGCCAAGCACCGTCAGCATGATGGCGACACCTGGGAAAACGGTAACCCACCAGGCAGTTTGGATGTAGCTGCGCCCTTCAGAAAGCATGCCACCCCAGCTTGGCGTCTGCGGGTCTGCGCCGAGGCCAAGGAAGGTCAGGCTGCTTTCAAGAAGGATATTGTTAGCCACATTCAGTGTCAGCAGAATGATCAGCGGACCCATGGCGTTCGGCAGAATGTGCGAAAAGATGATTTTCACATCCGGCAAGCCATAACTCCGTGCGGCTTGTACAAACTCCCGCTCTCGCAGGCTCAGTACTGAGCTCCGAACCAGGCGCGCATATTGCACCCATTGCGAAACGATCATCAGGACGATGATCCGATCGATCCCGGGACCCACTATGGCAATGACAGTGATCGCCATCAGGATGAATGGTAAGGCCAACTGGACATCGGCAAACCGCATGACAAAGGTATCCAGGAATCCGCGATAGTAGCCCGCAAAGAGCCCGATCACTGTTCCCAGCACCACCGACCCGACGGCAGAGAGCACGCCGACCAACAGTGAAACACGCCCACCGTGGATAATGCGTTCCAGAATATCCCGGCCCAACGGATCTGTCCCCAACGGGTGCTCAGACGATAGGAAAGGCGGCGTCAAACGTGCCAGAAGGTCAACTGTAGCCCCCCCGTCGGGATAGATGACCCCGGAAAACAGAACCAGTAGGGTCAGAGCTCCGGTCAGCAAAGCGCCCGCAATGAACTCGAACTTGAAGTAGCGGCTCATCAGAAACTTCGGAACGGCACGCACAGGTTTTTGTCGCTTTTGATCAGTCATTTAAGCCACCCTGATACGCGGATCGATCAGGCCGTAAACCAAATCGACAGCAAGGTTAACGGCGACAATCATGATCGCCAGAATGGAAACGGTTGCCTGCAGAAGCGGGTAATCGCGTTGCGCTATGGCCTCGATGGACAGCGTGCCCATCCCGGGCCAGTTGAACACCAGTTCGACCACCACAAGCCCGCCGATCAGATTGCCAAACTGCAGACCGAGGAAGGTTACAATTGCTATTGCCGCATTGCGCAGGGCGTGCTTGTAAATCACTACTCCCTCGGTCATGCCCTTGGCGCGGGCCACCATCACATATTGGGCCGACAACGTCTCCAACATCTGGGTGCGAACCAGACGAACATTCGTCGCCGTCAGGATGATCCCGATTGTCATGGCGGGCAGGATCAGTGCGGACCAGCTTTCAAAGCCCGACGCCGGCAGGAGCGGGAAGGTGATCGATAAAAGAAGCACGAACATGATCCCAAGCCAGAAGTTCGGGAAAGAAAGCCCCACCAACGATAACACCCGGATGACCTGATCAGACAGACCGCCTCTGTGGAGCGCCGAGTGGATTCCCAAAGGGATCGAAACAAGGATCGACACCCCAAGGGAAGCGACCGCCAGCAGCAGGGTTGCGGGCATGGCTATTCCGATCAGATCGCGGATCGAGCCGCGAAAAAACGAATCCCCGAGATCACCGGTCAGAAGGCTTTTGACAAAGTCTAAATACTGAACAAAGAACGGACGGTTCAGACCCAAAGCCTCGCGGATGCGGGCAAGGTCTTCTTCTGTAACATTGCTTGATTCAGCGGTCATCATGATCGCTGGATCACCAGTCAGGCGGATGGCAAAAGCAACAAAGAGGGTCACAGCAAGCATCACAAGTACCGCTTGAAAGACACGTTGCAGGATGAAGCGAAAGACGGGCACGAGATCTCCTCCCAGCGGCCAATGCTGATGGCAACCAGCTCCCAAGCCAGCAGGATTGGAAGCCGGAATTGGTTTAATTCAGGGTGATGTTCATGTAGCGGACGCGGTCATCTGGCGCCGGAACAAAGCCTTCGACACGATTGTTCACACCATAGAGCGTGGATAGGTTGTAGAGAGGCAGATCGAGCGCATGCTCGTGCGCATAAGCGGCCACTTTCTGCAACGCGTCCCGGCGCACTTGGGCGTTGTAGGTCGCCCGTTCTTCTTCGAGCAGCGCATTCAGCTTTGCATCATCGATGTAGGGGTTATTGCGTTCACCTGTATGGTACAGCAGATAGGCCGTGTTATCGAAGTCAAAAGTCCAACCACCCCAGCCAAAGTAGAACATCTCGCCGGATTTGCCGTTGGTCACGATCTCGTTGAAGAAGACGCTGGTCTCGTGGGTGCGAACCTTTAACTTCAGGCCAACTTGTTCAAGATAAGCTGCCATGACCTGTGCAATTTCGCGGAACGTTTCATTGTTGCTTGGAATATCCAGCGTGATTTCGGTCCCCGGCGCAACACCTGCCTCTTGCAACAGCGCTTTTGCACCTTCCGGGTCGTATGGATAGGGCTGAAGTGACGTATCATTGCCAAAGGATTTCTCGCCCTGAGCGCTGGATATCGGGCTTGCGAGTCCACCGAGCAGCGCCTCAATGATGGTCTCACGATCGACTGCCATTGAGATTGCTTTGCGCACACGCGGATCAGTGGTGATACCGTTTTCCGTATTGAAACGCGTGATGACAACGGACGGGCCATCGACGGCGACAAGGTCCACGACATCGCTTTGCTTGATGGTTTCAACCGATGGCGTCGGAATGTTCAGAGAGATGTCGATGCCGCCGGACAGAAGCTCCGCCATGCGTGTCGCGTCTTCTGGAATGAAACGGATGTTTACATTGTCGAGCTTGGCTTCGCCGTTCCAATAATTGTCGAACCGCTCAAGCTTTACGCCAACGGTTGGGGTGTATTCAACGACCTTGAACGGACCGGTGCCGACCGGTTTCATGTCGAATGCTTCTTCCCCGACTTCTTGGATGTATTTCGGCGGAACGATCATCGCGCCGTAGCCGGACAGCTTGGTGATCAGGACCGGATCGGGACGTTCCATCATGAAATCTACGGTGTGCTCATCAACAACCACAACTTCACGGATCGATGTGTAGTTGCCGCGCTGCGGACCCTTGGCACCTTCTTCGCCGAGTAAACGATCAAAGGTGTATTTCACCGCCTCTGCATTGAAGGGTTCACCGTTGTGGAATTCGACACCTTCGCGCAGGGTGAACCGAATACGGGTTTCGTCATCCAGGAATTCCCAATTGGTGGCGAGACCCGGTTGCAGTTGCAAGTCTTCACCGCGGAAAACCAGCCCGTCAAAGACATTGCTTGCGATCGAACCCCAGGCTAGGCGGAAAGTGTCGATCGGATCGAGGTTTTGCGGATCACGCCCCTGTGCGACGTTCAATGTGGTTTCTGCAAACGCGATCATGGGCGTTGCGAAAGTGAGGCATGATGCCAAAAGTGTCGAACGGACCGCGTTCTTGGCCGTGAGATATCGTGAGAGTTTAGACATAAGTCCTCCAGTCGGTGATTTGTGAACGGGGCATTCGCCCTTGTTGTTGCGCTGATTGGGTGGCGGGCTAGTGCAGCGAAACCCCCATTTCCTCGGTGGATTGCGCAGCGTAGAAATGGCCGTCTTCGACGGGTTGAAGATCGACAAGCGCCGGCCCGTCGCCGACAGGGCGCATTGCGCTTGGAATTTCCCCTTCCAATGGTGGCCGGGAGGGGCGGTGACCCGGACTTAGAACCGGAACAGCGGACAAAAGCCTTTTCGTATAGGGGTGCTGAGGGTTCTCAAAGATCTGCTGACGGCTACCGATCTCGACGATCTGGCCCAGATACATCACTGCCACGCGATGGCTGATCCGTTCTACCACTGCCATATCATGGGTGATGAAGAGGTAGGATAACCCCTGTTCAGCCTGCAGCTGCATCAAGAGATTCACAACCTGCGCCTGCACGGACACATCAAGCGCAGAGACCGCCTCATCAGCAATGATCAGGCTAGGGTCGCAGGCCAGAGCGCGGGCAATGCAGAGACGCTGTCGCTGACCACCCGAGAACTGATGCGGGTATCGGGTGGAATGGGCTGCGGGCAGATCGACTTTGGTCAGCAGATCTGCAATCTTTGCCTCGGCTTCCTCTTTGGATGACACCAACCCGTGGACTTTTGCAGGTTCAATTAGGCTTTCGCCGACAGTCTTGCGCGGATTCAGCGAGCCATAGGGGTCCTGAAAGACATATTGGCTTTGCTTGCGGAACGATTTGCGCTGTCCCGCTGGCAGAGAAAAGATGTCCTGACCGTTGTACCGCATCGCGCCTGATACCGGTTCCACCAGCTGTTGAATGGTTTTCCCGACCGTGGATTTGCCGCTGCCGGATTCCCCGACCAGAGCAAGCGTTTCACCGGGATAGATTTTGAATGAGATTTTCTCTGCCGCGTGCACTCGGTGCGTCACGCGGTTCAAGAGCCCGCCACGGATGTCATATCGTGTCGTCAGGTCTTCAACTTCAAGCAATGGCTGGCTGCGATCCACGGCCTTGGCCGGGGTCTGGTCGCGGATCGGTGTTCGACCCGGAATGTCAAACAGTTTCGGTCGCGTGGTGCCGGTCATGCTGCCAATGCGCGGCACCGCTGCCAATAGCGCCTGCGTGTAAGCTTCTTTCGGAGTCCCCAAGACGGTTTCCACCGATCCGGTTTCGACGAACTTGCTGGCCTTCATCACCAGAACATTGTCAGCCATCTCGGAGACGACACCCATGTCATGGCTGATGAAAATCACGGAGGTTCCCATCTCGGCCTGCAGTTCACGAATGATGTGAAGAATTTGTGCCTGAATGGTCACGTCGAGTGCCGTTGTCGGCTCGTCCGCGATCAGGATTTTTGGCTGGCAGCAAAGTGCCATGGCGATCATGACACGTTGGCGCATACCACCGGACAATTGGTGTGGATAGCTGTCCAGCAAGCGCGCGGCGTTGGGCAAGCGCACAAGGTCCAGAAACTCCAGTGCCTTGGCGCGAGCATCGCGTTTGCTCAACCCCTGGTGGAAGACCAGCGTCTCGCCCATTTGCCCCCCGATCGTGAACACCGGGTTCAGGGACGTCATAGGTTCCTGGAAGATCATCGCGATTTCATTGCCGCGGATTTTGCGAAGCTCGCGCTCAGAAAGCTGGGCGAGGTCCACACGCCGCCCCAGAGTTTCACTTCCGAAAAGTAATTTGCCTTCTGGAACACGGCCTCCGATGTGTCGCAGCAGTCCCAGGATCGCGAGCGATGAGATCGATTTGCCAGAACCGGATTCACCAACGATGGCCAAGGTTTTGTCGTGCTCAAGATCGAAGGACACGCCATCGACAGCCCGAACCGCGAAATCCCCATAGCCGAATTCGACTGTTAAACCGCGAACGGAAAGCAGAGGGGTGACGTTTGTAGAGCTGTCTGGCATTGCCGTGATCCTTATACGAAGAGCGATCGCTGTGTGGAGAGCTGACGGCTCAGCGTACCGATGCAGATCGCGACGGCATCGGTGATCATGGCCAAACTCATCGAGGGTACTTTCGCCTCACGGCGTTTTGTCATGGCGATGTTTGCGGGGGTCTGGGGCACATGAATGAACCCGTGCCAAGTAGGCATGCCCCGTTGGTGAACCAAATGCGCTGTAGTGTAGAGCATCTGGTTACAAAGGTGGGTGCCCGCGTGAAAGGACAGCGCCGCAGGTATGCCCGCTTTATTGATCGCATCGACCATTTCTTCGTTGGGAAGCGTCGCGTTGTAGGCGTCAGGTCCAGAGGTCATAATCGGGGTTCTTTCATAGCTTTTGCCCGCCACATCAGGAACAGAGAAATGTCGCCAATTGATGCCGACCATTTCAGCCTCGATGATTCCTGCGTCCGAAACTCCGAGCCCAAGCCATGCGTCCGGGCACTGCTCTTCAAGAAGTGTTTTCACATTATCTGTCAGGCTCGTGCTGCACACAGGAAGGACGTGCAGGCTCAGATCGCAGTCATGCCAAACACGCTTACGCAGCTCCTCCACGGTCTGTGCCGCCGGGTTGTTTTCCGCTTTAGCCCAGGGACCATAACCCGCCACCAATATCTTCGGCTGATGCGCCATTCGTACTTCCTTGGTTTTCAGTTTCAGAAACCATGGACGAACGACCTTGATAATCTCAAGTCATATTAATACATTGATCTATGCCTAAATATTATACCAGAAATTTCCACAGTGAAACACCGTCAAATTGAAGCCTTCCGTAGTGTCATGCAGTCCGGGACCACGGCCCAAGCTGCAAACTTGATGTCTGTGACCCAACCGGCGGTAAGTCGATTGATTGCCGATCTCGAAATCTACCTAGATTTCAAACTGTTCGAACGTACCAAGGGACGTTTGTTTCCAACGCCAGAAGCGCTTCGTTTCTACGATGGAGTTGAACGGTTTTATATTGGCATCGAAGAGCTTGATGGCGCGGCGAAACAAATTCGGGAGGAGCGGCCGAGTGACTTAAAAATCTGTGCGACACCCGCCTTATCAACCAGTGTCATTCCCATGGCGGTCAAAAAATTCCGCGAATCTCACCCCTCTGTGGCTTTCCAGATCGAGACCGGCTCATTTACGCAGATTGCACTCAAACTCCAAACGCATCAGGCGACTCTTGGAATTGCGCATGGGTTTCCGGACTTACCGGGCATGCAGAAAGAGTCATTGATCAAAGCCGCTCACGTCTGCGCAATGCACGAAACACACCCACTGGCGATGCGTGACGTGATCAGGCCTGAGGATTTGGAAGGCGAAAACGTGCTGCGGATATTGCCGGAGCAACAGGTCAATTGGGACGATACATATATTGTGCTCGACGAAGCTGGCGTTCGATACAAGTCCGATATTGGCATCCAGAGCTCGCATACCGGCTATTCAATGATCTCGGAGAACTTGGCAATTGGTATTATCGAACCCTTTGGCGCTGGTCCCTGGCGTGCCAACGGAGTAGTCACCCGACGCTTTGAACCCAGTATTGAGTATTCCTATACGATCGCTCGGCCCGAGGGGTTGCCTTCCTCAAAGCTACTGGAGGATTTTGTCAACGTCCTGAAAACTGCTGCTTCAAAGTTTTCGCGATTCACCGATGGAACCGAAAGCCTTGAGCAGGGCTAGTGCCGAAAGAGACATTTTAGATCATCTTGCTCGTCCAAGGTGCCACACAATCGTGTTCCCTTTGACAGCGAACCGGAGTGGGTTGTGAGGGTGTTGTCTAATCGCACAGCCTAGATTCAGTCACTTTGCGTTTTGAATAACGGTTGCCGGGTGCAAGGTTGTTTTCGCGGTAAACATCGGTCACCGCATGATAGAGTTCTGGGAGGGGCGCCTTCCAAATGTAGATGGCGCAATCAGCTGATCCAGCGGTGCAACACCTTCAGCGGAATGGCTCTGCTCATGTCTCGCTGAGGACGTCAAAGTGTTATCATACGCTAAACGCGAGCCGTGATATCGTCACGCTGCCGTTTCGGCACTTTGTTCGAAGAACCTGCCGGTTTCGAGTATGGCATGCATTGTGACGGCCAGCTTGTGCGCGACGGAAAACGCCGCGCGGTATTAGCCGTTCTTCTCACGGAGTTTGAGGTCCCAGTCACAATCGGCTGAACTGTGGATCGGGATAACGGTGGCAGCCTCATAGAGAAATTCTCGAAAATGACGATCGCCGCGCCGGGATACCGGGCTCCGGCTGCCCACGCCTAAAGCGTGTGCAGCTGCGCGGCGGCGGAAACGGAAGAGGACAATGGGCGGTACGGCAAAAGGGTCGTGAGACCGGGTCGGGAAAACCAGCTTGCGACAGAGAGCTTCGAGCACGTGGTTTTGAGTTCGCCCGAATCCGCCAACACCATACGGGCCAGCGGCATTTACTTAGGCCGCGCAATAGGCCAAACACATGTCAGTACCCGAACCGATGCTAAAGACCCATCAAATTACCTCTTGCGTTTTTGGCGTCTACATATGTCTCAAATTCCCTTGTTCGAAGCGGCGCCGGGCTGAAATACGGAGCCGTCGACCCAAGTCCGATGGCGGATGAAAGCGATGCGGGGAGCAAGTGCAACCATCGCGACTTTTCCACCGAGACGTTGCGCGAGCTGAGTATCACGGTGTCCTTAATTGCTGGAAACTCGCTTCAAAAAGTTGAGCAAAACAAGAACTTGTGCCTTCAATTTCTGGACTGTGTCATCAATTGACGGATTGTGCCCCCAAATTAAGACGGTATATCCTGTGGAAGAACTGTGTTGCGGCCATACGTGAATTGGGCAAATGGCCCATTTTTCATACGGCTAGTTAATGCGCGATCACTTCGTGGTCGGTTGTGGATATCCCAACATTAAGGGCACAAAACCCCGATATTCCACCTCAAGTATGTCTGCGTCCGGGAACTGTGGGCACAGTGACAGCTGAGTTGCCAAGTTTCGCACAACATCAACAGCGTGACTTTAAGACACCCAGAGCTTCATCGAATGTCTCAACATTCTCCTCTGCGCGTGCGGTCAGATGCGCGCCTTCCAATAATGCGAGAACGGCCCTTGCCTCGGCGGCAGGATCAGTGGTCCCAGATATCGAATTATCCGCTTGGCCAAGCTTCAGAATCGCTTCGATCTTGCTGACCATCATGGCGCGGAATCTGCGGATCTTTTCTATGACTTCGTCGGACAAGCTCTCTCTGCTGCTGATCAGGGACACACAAAGGCACAGTGTCTTGCCATCATTCGAAGCATCCCGGTACAGCGCGATCAGAGCTAGTAGTTGCTTAGCCCCGGTTTCATAATCCACCCGGATACGCTCGCACGCTGCTTCAAGTGTCGTGTGATAGCGATCCATGAGGGCTGCTGAAAGGGCGGCTTTCGTTGGGAAGTGATAGTGGATTGACGCTTTGCGAATACCCACAGCCTCGGCCAGATCGGCATAACTGAATCCATCAACTCCGCGCGCACGCGCCGCACGTTCGGCAACATCCAGCAAGGCAGTTTTGGTATCAACCGTCATGCGCGTTCAAACCTTTTCTGTCTTGACCAAGGCTACCGCTTTGCCTGCGGCTTCAAGGGCACCCTCGATGTATCCTCCAAACTGCCGCGCGACCTCGGTTCCCCCAAAGATCAGTCGACCATCCCAGAGGCGAGTCATTGCCTGCGGCAGCCCATATTGCGTATGAGCGTATAGCGGCTGTTGATCCTCTTCGATAGAGGTGAAGGGGTCAAAGGCCCAGTCTTTGACAAAAAGTGCTTTTGGCTCTGCTGCTTCAGGGCCGAACAGCCGTGAAAGCTGCTCCTTGATAGCCTGCCGCAGGCGGTGTTCGTCTTGGCGCGCTGTTGAATTGATGCCAATGAAGCCGAACAACGCGTAAGGTCCGCCATCGGCAGGTGAAGCGTCGTGGATTTCCACCATCGGTCCTACACGGCTCATGGCGTCACCGGACAGCCCGGCTGTGCGCCAGAATGGCCAATCGTAAATGGCCATGGCCTTGGCCTGACCTGCCATCCATGTCGCGATGCCGGTCATGGCAGCTTGCGTTTCTTTTGGCAAAGCTGGCGAGAACGCGATCCGGCTTGCGATACGAGGCGGAAGGGCCAACACTACTGCTTGCGCAAGGATCTTTTGCCCCGATTGAGTGGTTGCGTTGATGTCGTGAGCCGACTTTTCCAATGCAGTGATGGGTGTAGATAGCAGAAGGCGATTGTCAGGCAGCTCGGCGGTCAGTGCATCCGTAAGGGCGCTCAGACCGCCTTTGAGACGATAGGATCCCTGCATCGAGGCACATCCACGACCGCGTTCTACATGGCTGTTTTCATCTTCAAAACTAAACGCCCCTGTCGAGTATTGTTCAAACCAATCCAGCCCGAACCGTTTTATCAGAGCAGCGACGCGCGGTTGTCCGGGCCAGAACCAGGCCGGACCCATATCAAAATAGCCGCCCTCAAACATCTCGGTCAGGACACGCCCACCCGGACGGTTCCGTGCTTCTACCAGCAGATAGTCGTGGTCTTGCTCGTCCAATTGCGTTGCCAGGCTGAGCCCGGATAGCCCCGCACCAATAATCAGAGTCTGCGTCTGCACCGGTCAGAACCCTTCTGAGGCCGGGCGTAGATCCAGCTCATGCGTCCATGTGGATTGCGGTTGATGCGCCAGTTGCCAATACGCCTCGGCAATCTCGTCAGGCTTCATCATTTTTGACGCGTCTAGGCTGTGCATGTCACGCGACCGGGGGGTGTCGATGATACCGTCCAGAATGACATGGGCCACATGCACGCCTGCGGGCTGATATTCCCGTGCCAGAGATTGCGTTAGCCCACGCAAAGCAAACTTGGCCGATGCAAAGGCCGAAAAGCGCGGCCCACCCCGCAGAGACGCCGTTGCCCCCGACACGATCAATGTGCCACCGCCGCCGCGCACCATCGGTTGCAAAACGCATTGGCCTAGAATGACAAGCGATTGCACCATAGATGTCCATGTCCGCTGGTAGTCTTCCAACGTGGTTTCGGGAAAGGGTGCGATCACCAGTTCGGCCGTATTGTGAACGACAGTTTTCGGTGGGCCATAGGTAGCGATCAGATCAGATATGACCGGGCCGACGGCCTCAGGGTCGCTTAGATCAAGTTCATGAAAGCTGCCAACGGGATTTTCAGGCCGGGTGCGCCCGAGGCCAACGGCTGTCATACCGCCAGCCTGAAACCGCGAGACTAGAGACTGGCCAAGGCCAGCCCCCGCACCGGCGACAAGCGCCAGAGACTTAGAGGTATCCATGTGTCATACCGCCGGTGGTTGCGCAAATGGCAGATGCCCGGATTTCATCCAGACCTTTGCGCCCTCCGGCCCGGCGATGGCGGTTAAAGGCTCACCTTCGGGCAGGCGCAGCCAGTCATTCTTTTGCAAAACGTCCTCGCCCGACGTAAGCGATCCCCCGATCATCAGAAGCTCGATACCGCCCGGAGCGTTTGATGTCATCTGAGCCCCGGCGTCCAGATGGCTGTAGGTGACAACCTCGCGGTCATCTTTGTGCAGCGTGGCAGTGGCGACGCCGTTCACCGGTGCAGCTAGTTCATCGGCCATGGTTTTGCGGAACTGGTTGCGATCGTCCATGTCGAACTGCCAGAGTTTGACGAAGATCGTGCAGCCGGGTTCCGACCCGGGTGTATGCTGGGTGGTTGGCGGATTGCGCACATAAGTTCCTTCGGGAAAATCGCCGTGCTCATCCTGAAACACACCGTCCAGTACGATGAATTCTTCACCGCCCGTGTGGGTATGGGCCGAAAACTTACTGCCCGGTGCATAACGCACAATCGTGGTTGCGCGGGCGACTTCGCCACCAATTCGATCCAGCATGCGGCGGTCCACACCCTTCATGGGCGAGGCCTGCCACTCAAGCTGGTCAGAGTGAACAACGACGCGGGTGGAAAAGTCCGAGTTGAGTTCCATGGGGGATATCCTTTCGACTTAGATGGCAGAGTTCGATCAGGCGGCGATGGATGGGCGCGCGGCAACTTTAGCACGCCAGGCCTGAAGGTTGGTCAGGCTCTCAGGAATTTCAACTTTTGCGAAATCGGCGAAAGCCAACCCGGCAAAAGCGGTGATATCCGCCATCGAAAAACTGTCACCAGCCAAATACTCATTTTCAGCCAAAACTGAGTCAAGATAGGCCATTGTGTTACCGGCAACCTCTTTCTGCTTTTTGCCCCATTCCGCGCATTGATAGGTCTCCAGATCGGGACCCAGCCCGGGTGTGGCGTGGTGAAAATAGGTGCCCACTGCGTTCAACAAACCGTTCTCCGCACGCAGGTTCATCATCGAGATGCGGGCACGTTCTTTCGGAGTTTTCCCGGTCAAAGATGGGCCTTCGAATTCACCGTCAATGTATTCGGTGATCGCGTTGCACTGCGAGATGTGGAACCCATCAGCCAGTTCGAGGCAAGGAACAACGGCATCAGGGTTCTTGGCTTTGAATTCCGGCGTGCGATGCTCGCCGCCCATTACGTCAACAGGGATGAACTCAACTTTGTCCGTCACGCCTTTTTCGGCCAAAGCGATACGGATACGGGCAGGGTTTGGGAATCCTTCAGTATCATAAATCTTCATTTGTGCATCTCCGTCAGTAATCGTGTTTTTCAAAGACTACCTATCAGAAGGTAGTTTTTGTTGCAACTCCGTTTCTTGCCAAAAAGAAAGCTGCGGAATTCGCGTATTTCTGCCGAAATCCTTGATTTGCGCCGGCCAAGTTACACTTTTCAATTTTGTTCTTAGACACAATAGAATCGGTGTCTGCGCCATAGGCAGGGGCACCAAACCTGGTTGGGCGACGCACTCTCCGCTCGGCTGCAATCTCCTTGAAAAAATTTTCAACCCGAGCTGGCACGATAGTTCGATTGAGATAGCAGGGCCCCTTGGTACGGGTTCGTAATAAAGCATCAATTCAGTCCTCCTGCGAACGTGCAAAGTCGCATTTCCGCCCAACCATCTCAATCGGGATCGGGCAACCAATCCCCTTCAGCGTTTTGTTGATGCCTTTGATGCCAGCTGTGATCGCCCCGCTTTTGCTGGATGCAAACCGCGCTCAGCTTGGTCTCTGGCTACCCTGGGTATCCCACATGACCTGTCTGGCGGACACCTATAGCTTCATACAGAACTCCAAACGGGATAAAGCCGATGCGCGGGCCTGCAACTTTGGGCTTTTCGCCGAAAACTGTTTGTTGGGTGTGCTTGGCCTGAAGGAGATTGATGCTGAAAAAGGATCGGCTGAGATCGGTCACTGGCTGGCAGGAGATTTACAGGGCAAAGGACTTATAATCGCCAGCGTTTCGCAGTTGATTGCGCTGGTATTTGCAACTGATGGAATCCAGCAGTTGACGCTTGGTATTGCCATTGAGAAGCAAAAGAGTCGCGCTTCAGCTGAACGGCTGGGGTTTGTGTTTAAACGCACCAAACGCGGTGCCGGATTTCTTAGCGGTAAGCACGTGGATCATGCCACCTACTGCCTTTCGAAGGCATAGGTTCGTTGCGGGCTCCAACCGAGGTAACTGCGGAGAACACTGTTGAGAAGAGAGTGGTTGGAGAAAACCACTCTCTCCACGTCAGATGCCGATGGCTCTGTAGGCCTCGGCTATCCGATTGATTGCAAGGCTGTAGGCGGCAGTGCGCAGATCTGTCGAAGGATTGTTCGGGCTGTTCCAACCGCGCGAAAGTTCTGCATAGGTTGACCGCATCATGTCATCCAGACCAGATCGAACCAGGTCGATTTCGCGGCGACTATGAAAGAACTCGGCTTCGGCCTCCTTGGGAAAAGCCTGCCCCGTCATCATCTCCAGCGAGCGGGCCAGAGTGCGGTGGCCCTTCTCGTCATAGCGGCGTTCCATCAGGCCAAAAGGGATGTGGGTCAGGTTCTTGACCCATTCAAAATAGCTGACTGCAACTCCGCCTGCATTGGCGAAGAGATCGGGGATGATGACCACGCCGCGCTCGCGCAGCGATTTGTCTGCTTCATAGGTTACGGGGCCATTGGCGGCCTCGACGATCAAGCGTGCTTGAATTGCTCCGGCATTGCGGCTGTGGATTACACGTTCAAGCGCGGCAGGGATGAGAATGTCGCAGTCATCTTCCAGGGCTTTGGTTCCGTCGTGATCAAAGTGGCCACCTGCAAATCCCTGAACGCCACCCGTTTCGATGACATGTGATTTCAGGCGCTCGATGTCGAGACCTCTCGGGTTGCGAATAACACCGTCACGTTCGATAACCGACGTGACCCGACACTTGTCTTCCTCGGATAGGAACTTGGCGGCATGATAACCAACATTGCCAAGCCCCTGTACGACAACGGACCGACCAGCCAGATCATTGCCGCCAAATCCTGCTTTTTGAGCGTCTATAGCCGTCTCAAAGAAAACCTGCACTGCATACTGGACTCCACGGCCGGTGGCTTCGGTTCGACCCTCGATGCCATTGCCCCCAAGTGGTTTGCCGGTCACGCAACCCATCCCGTTGATGTCATCCGGCTTGAGGCGACGATACTCGTCCGCAATCCACATCATGGTTTGATCATTGGTGCCCATGTCAGGAGCCGGCACATTCATACCTGAATTCAGGAAACCGTGCCGGATCAGTTCTTGCGCAAACCGGCGGGTGATTTTTTCCAACTCGTGCTCTTCCCAATCGCGTGGGTCGATCATCAACGCGCCTTTCGACCCACCAAACGGCAGGCCGAGCAGGGCACATTTATACGTCATCAGCGCAGCCAGGGCTTCGACCTCTTCCTGGTCGGCCTGGAGAGAGTAGCGAATACCACCCTTCGCTGGGTTGTTGTGCGTGGAATGCACAGCACGCCAGCCGGTGAAGGTGTGCATTTTGCCTCTCAGCCGGACCCCGAAACGGGTGACGTAGGTGGCATTGCAGACCCGGATTTTCTCGGCCAGACCATCGGGAAGGTCCAGCGAACCAGCGGCCGAATCAAACATCGCGCCAACGTCAGATAGGAAACTGCTCATTTAGTGGCGCCTTTTTGTCCATAGCCACCACCGCCCGGGGTGTTCATGACAAAGATGTCACCCGGAGCCATCAGCGCTTCGTCATTCCCGCGAAGTGGGACAATGGTTCCATCCTTGCGTTCGACATGGTTCTCCCCAGATTTGCCAGGCTCCCCGCCTGCGGTTCCATGTGGTGGAACCTGCCGGTGTGAGGACAAGACGGTTGCCGTCATCTCTTCAAAGAAACGAAGCTTGCGGGTAATCCCGTTGCCGCCCCGCCAGTATCCATTGCCGCCAGATTCCTGCCTTATCGAGAACTCTTCGATACGTACGGGAAAACGGCTTTCCAGAACCTCTGGGTCCGTCATTCGGGTATTGGTCATATGGCTGTGAACCGCGCTTGCCCCGGCAAAGCCGTCTCCGGCGCCAGTACCCCCACAAATGGTTTCGTAGTTTTGCAGGCGCGCGTTGCCATAGACGAAGTTGTTCATGGTCCCTTGCGATCCGGCAATCACCCCAAGTGCACCAAAAAGCGTATCCGCGATAGCTTGGCTGACCTCAGTGTTGCCCGAGATCACAGCCGCCGGATAGTTCGGGTTGATCATCGACCCTATTGGGGCGCGGATGTCCATCGGCTTCAGGCAGCCCTCGTTCATTGGGATGTCTGCACCAACAAGCGTCCGGAAAACATAGAGGACAACCGCGCGGCAGATTGAAAACGGAGCATTGTAGTTGAACTGATCCTGCGATGAGGTGCCTTCAAAGTCGACTAAGGCACTGCGCGTATCTTTGTCGACTTTGATGCTGACAGCAATTTGCGCACCGCTGTCCAACGGATAGGTGAATTCGCAGTCTTTCAGGACATCCAGAACCCGGCGCACGCTTTCTTCGGCATTGTCCTGCACGTGGCCCATATAGGCTTGCACAACTTCCAGTCCAAACTGACGGGTGATCTTGCCAAGCTCCATCGCGCCGGTGGCATTGGCCGCGATCTGTGCCGCCAGGTCGGCCATGTTCTCATTGATATTGCGGCACGGATAACGTCCCGATGCTAGAAGCGCGCGCGTCGCATCCTCACGCAGCGTACCGCGTTCGACCAGCAGGAAGTTATCGATCAGCACACCTTCTTCATCAATGTGGCGACTGTCAGGCGGTGCCGATCCGGGTGTCTTGCCACCGATATCCGCATGGTGTCCGCGAGACGCCGTCAGGAAGATAATCTTCTCACCGCGATCATCGAAAACCGGCGTGATCACGGTAACATCGGGCAAATGTGTCCCCCCATTATAGGGGTTGTTCATCATAAACACGTCGCCAGGTCGGATTTTGCCTTCGTTCTCACGCAAGATCGTCCGTACACTTTCAGACATAGAGCCCAGGTGAACCGGAACGTGCGGCGCATTGGCGACTAAGTCGCCATTGGCGTCGAAAATTGCGCAAGAAAAGTCAAAACGCTCCTTGATATTCACAGAGTAGGCAGTGTTGGCAAGCGTCGCGCCCATCTGATCGGCAATCGACATGAACAGGTTATTGAACACTTCCAGCATCACTGGATCGACGCTCGTGCCGATGGCTTCTTCTCGGCTGATGGCTTCGACACGGCGCAAGATCACCCCTCCACCTGCAAGACCTTCGGCATTCCAACCCGGCTCCAGAACATTGGTGCCGGTTGGCTCAACGATAATTGCTGGACCGGATACCCTATCACCAGGCTGGATTGTCTCTCGCATGACCAGTGGCACATCCTGCCACGCGCCCTTGGTAAACATGCGGGCGGTATGGTTCCCGAATTCAGTCGTGCCGTTCTGCGACGGGGCCACACTTTCACCGGTTGCACCAACAGCTTCGGCCGTCAAAAGATCAATGACCAGATCATCATATACAGGCACGAACCCAAAGCGTTGTTGGTGGGCGTCATTGAACGCAGCTTGCATCGTTTCTTGATCGCCAAACGAAACCAGCAACGTCTGATGTGAGCCAGGGGTGCGAATTTGTGCGGTATACATCAGCTTAATTTTCGAAGGGTCAATGCCCTGCTGCAGCACTTCGTCTCGTGCGGCTGCACCAAGGCCGGCGAGTACTTTCCCGGCCTTCACATGGTCGGCAATCGAGCTGGCGAACTGATGCTCGCGGATTGCCCGGATATCGGCCAACCCCATCCCAAAGGCGGACAGAACGCCCGCGAAGGGGTGAATGTAAATGCTTTCCATACCAAGCACATCGGCAACTTGACACGCGTGTTGCCCACCGGCCCCACCAAAGCAGTTCATGGTGTATTTGGTGACGTCATACCCACGCTGCACAGAGATCTTTTTGATCGCGTTGGCCATATTCTCAACTGCGATGCGCAGATAGCCTTCGGCCAGCTCTTCTGGTGTTTTGGGCGCTTCGCCGATCTCGACCGAAATCTGGGCTGCAAGCTCTTCGAACTTGGTACGGGCCGCTGCCACATCCAACGGTTCGTTTCCCTCCGGGCCGAACACGCTTGGGAATTGACTCGGCTGAATTTTTCCAAGCAGAACGTTGCAATCGGTAACTGTCAAAGGTCCGCCGCGACGGTAGCTGGAAGGTCCGGGGTTGGCACCGGCACTTTCCGGCCCGACCTGCATCCGGCCTTGTCGGAAACTGAGGATCGATCCTCCGCCAGCAGCAACCGTATGAATGCTCATCATGGGGGCACGCATTCGCACGCCAGCAACTTCTGTCTCAAAAGACCGCTCGTATTCACCTGCATAGTGACAAACGTCCGTCGAGGTGCCGCCCATGTCAAAGCCTATCAGTTTGTCAAAGCCTGCCTCTTCCGCGGTGCGCACCATACCGACGACACCTCCGGCGGGTCCCGATAGAATGGCGTCCTTGCCCTGGAACAGACCCGCATCAGTCAGGCCGCCATTCGACTGCATGAACATCAACGAGTTGCAGCCACCTCGACCGGCTCCTAAGGTGTCGCTGACCTGTTCGACATACCGGCGCAGGACGGGGGACAGATATGCATCCACAACTGTAGTGTCGCCGCGGGAAACCAGCTTGATTAGCGGACTGACTTCATGGCTGAGTGAGACCTGGCTGAAACCTTGTTGTTTCGCCATATCACCGATTTTCTTTTCATGTTCGGGAAAGCGATACCCATGCATCAAGGCGACGGCCACAGAGCGGAAGCCTTTGCCATATGCGGCGCTGAGCGCCGTTCGCACCTGTGACAAATTCAACGGCGTCGCGATGGTGCCATCCGCATCCAGCCGTTCTTCGACTTCGATCACCTCATCATAGAGAAGCTCAGGAAGCACGATTTCCAGATCGAAAAGCTTGGGTCGGTTCTGGTAGCCGATCCGAAGCAGATCACGCATTCCTTTGGTGATCAGTAAAACTGTTCGATCACCCTTACGCTCAAGCAGCGCATTGGTGGCAACCGTGGTCCCCATTTTTACGGCCTCAATGATACCACCGGGAATCTCGTCGTCAGATTCCAGTTCCAGAAGCTCGCGAATCCCTTGAACAGCTGCATCTTTGTAGCGTTCTGGATTCTCTGACAACAACTTATGCGATTGCAGTGAACCGTCAGGTTTACGCGCAACAATATCGGTAAATGTGCCGCCACGGTCCACCCAGAACTGCCATAACGCTCTGTTATCGTTTGAATTCATCGAAGTCTCTCCCTGGGTTTGCGGTAGCGAGTTCCTGACAGATGCACATGTCAGGATTGGCACGTCAGGAATTACGATAGTAAAACATTGACAAAGTGTCAACGTAACATCAGTATATTGCGATAAGCTCAAAAACAGGGAGAAACCAAATGAGTTTTGTAAAGTTCTTGAGTGGTGCCGCGATTGCGCTTTCCGTTTCGTCGACAAGCCTTCTTGCCGAAACCTGGGACATGGCAACGCCGTATCCTGATGCCACGTTCCATACCCAAAACATCAATCAGTTTGCCGCTGACGTGGCAAAAGCGACGGATGGTGCGCTAGACATCAAAGTGCATTCGGCGGGTTCGCTGTTTAAGCACCCGGAAATCTCCAAGGCCGTTCGCAGCGGACAGGTTCCAGCCGGCGAGTTCTTCCTTTCGCTTTTGAACAACGACAACCCCGCTTTCGGCGTTGACTCGCTGCCGTTTCTTGCGACGAACTACGATGACGCTAAACGTCTCTGGGCGGCCCAACGGCCGGTTGTGGAGAGCCTTTTGGACGAGCAGGGGATTATGGTTCTCTACGCTGTGCCATGGCCGCCGCAAGGTCTTTACACAACCAAGCCAATCCCAACAGTCGAAGGTCTGGCGGGGCTAAAGTTCCGCACATATAACTCGACCTTGGAAACCTTTGCATCCATGGCGGGCGCCGCTCCGACCCAAATCGAGGCTCCTGACATCGCGCAGGCTTTTTCCACGGGCCGAGTTGAAGCGATGATCACGTCGCCATCCACAGGTGTAAACTCACAGGCTTGGGATTTTCTGTCCAATTACACCGATATTCAGGCCTGGATTCCCAAGAACATCGTTGTCGTCAACAAACGCGCCTTCCGTCGCCTGGACGAAGCAACCCAACAGAGTGTTTTGAAAGCTGCTGCCGCTGCCGAAGCCCGCGGCTGGGAGATGAGCCGTGCAGAAACCGACGCACAAACTGCGGCCCTTTCTGAGAACGGGATCGACGTGCAGCAGCCGACCGACGAACTGATGAGCGGTTTGCAAGCCATTGGCACCGAAATGCTTGAGGAATGGACCGCATCGTCCGGCGAGGCGGGTGCAGCAATCCTTGACGCCTACAATCAGTAAGACCGCAAAATACACTGGTGGGGGGCGTGATCGCACCCCCGCAAGTTAGGGGAGGAACTAACTATGCGACGCGTACTGGACGCCCTTTACCTTTATAGCGGTGTAGCAGCTGCGATTTTCATCAGCGCCATCGTGGCCATTGTATTCGCGCAAGTCTGTCTGAACTTGACCGATAAAATCTACTCGGCCCTGACAGGCGGCGCACTTGGACTGACAATCCCATCTTATTCCGATTTCACAGGGTTCTTCCTGGCAGCAGCATCGTTTCTGGCGCTTGCCTACACGCTTCGATCTGGGGGCCATATCCGCGTGACGCTTGTAACCGGGCTGATGCCGGCGCGACTGCAACGCGGCTTCGAAGCCATGGCTCTTTTGATTGGTCTGGCAATGACGGGATATGCCACGTTCTACATGCTGGGTCTTGTTGAAGAATCCATTGAGTTCAGGGACATGACATCGGGCATGCTGTCGATCCCGGTGTGGATTCCGCAGGTGCCTGTACTGGTCGGTCTGGCGGTTTTGACAATCGCACTGGCCGACGAACTCTTTCTTGTCGTGCGTGGCAAGGCTCCGACCTATGAGGGTCAGGGCGAAAACCTCCTGAGCGAATAGGAGCGCAACATGACTGTCGGAATTCTCTCTGTCATCCTAATTGTCCTCTTGTTTGCTATGCTTGGGGCCGGAGTTTGGGTCGCCTTCGCCTTGATGGGCGTGGGCATCGCTGCCATGGCGCTATTTTCAAATGCACCGCTTGGCCTGGTGATGGCGACAACAATTTGGGGCCACAGTAACTCGTGGGCTCTGGCGGCCCTGCCTCTTTTCATCTGGATGGGGGAAATTCTGTTCCGCTCCAAGCTGTCCGATGACATGTTCACTGCGCTCTCACCTTGGATGAATCAACTGCCCGGCCGGCTTCTTCATGTGAATATCTTCGGTTGCGGTATTTTCGCAGCTGTCTCGGGTTCCTCGGCGGCAACGGCCGCCACCATCGGCAAATTATCAATCCCGGAACTGTCGCAGCGCGGATATCCAGAGAACCTGATGATCGGCACCCTGGCAGGCGCGGCCACTTTGGGATTGTTGATCCCACCGTCGATCATCTTGATCGTTTATGGCGTTGCCACCGAGCAATCCATCGCTCGCCTGTTCGTGGCCGGAGTTTTGCCAGGACTTTTGCTCGTGGCCCTGTTCGTCGGCTACGTGGCGATTTGGGCCCTTCTGAACCGTGACAATCTGCCGGATGAGGTTTTCGAGTTTTCGTTTCGTGAAAAAATGTACCGGTCTCGACGCTTGGTCCCCGTCATTTTGCTGATAGGTGGCGTGATTGGTTCGATCTATGCGGGTATCGCGTCTCCAACAGACGCCGCCGCCGTTGGGGTTGTGCTGGCATTGGTTCTGTCCTGGCACTCTGGTTCTCTCAATAAAAATAGCTTTGTAGAAGGTCTGATGAGCGCGACAAAAACGTCCTGTATGATTGCGTTCATTCTGACTGGTGCGTCGTTCCTGACAGTCGCTATGGGCTTCACCGGTATTCCCCGCGTACTTGCAGAGTGGATCGGCGGCATGAACTTGTCGACATATGCTCTCCTTGCCGCATTGACCGTTTTCTTCATCATAATGGGGATGTTCTTGGATGGGATCTCTGTTGTCGTTCTAACCACATCTGTTGTGATGCCAATGGTGCAGCAGGTTGGCGTCGATCCTCTTTGGTTCGGTATCTTTCTGGTGATTGTGGTCGAAATGTCCCAGATCACGCCCCCCGTGGGGTTCAATCTGTTTGTTCTGCAATCTCTAACAGGCCGAAACATCCTTGTTATCGCCAAGGCGGCGCTGCCGTTCTTCATTCTGATGATTATTGCGCTGGCGATCATTGTGGCTGTGCCCGGCATCGTCACTTTTCTGCCAAACAACATGTAGGGCGTTATTATGGCTTACTCTTTCAAGCGTTTTCCGGTTCTGCAGGATGATTCAGTATATGCTGCGCAACACAACTGTTCTGCTGTTCTTGCCACACTAGGCAAATGCGCCGCTTCGCTGGCAAAATGCAAATGTTTCGACAGCGTTTCTTGTGCGTTTGCCTGCTGCGCAGTAACATGTGGGAGAACAAAGTAAAGTGAGGCTGGCAGTGACACAAAAAAACAATCCAGACGGAACTGGCGGCAGCGAAACTGCCATTGTGTCATCGTCCCATCTTGCGGACTCCCCGGTTGGCTGGCAGCTCAGCGAGCTGGAATATGCTATGACGATGACATACAACGCCTTTTCACGCTGGATGATGCATTGCATGAAATCTGTTGGGCACAAGGATTTCAATCCGCTCGATATCCTTATCTTGCACAATATCAACCACCGCGGGAAAGAGAAGCGGCTCGCGGACATATCGTTTATGCTTAATATCGAGGACACGCATACGGTCAATTACGCGGTCAAGAAGCTAATCAAAACCCAGTTGGTCGAAGGCGAGAAAATCGGAAAAGAAGTCTTTTATAAAACCACAGAACGTGGACAAGAGGTCTGCCTGGAATATGGCAAGGTACGCCAGGCATGCCTTCTCGACACCGCTGTGGCGGCTGACCGGGATTTTGATGAGATCAGTCATGTTGCAAAAGTGCTTAGAAATTTGTCGGGCCTGTATGACCAAGCTTCGCGCGCAGCGGCATCTTTGTAAGAGGCCGAACCGAGAACTTTCCAAGGTAACTCGACATTGCTGGCTTTTCAGCCTCTGCACCATTGGCCGACGAGGTTATGTCACAGAGTGCCGAAAGGCTCTGGCCTAGGCGCGGTTAAACCTTTTCGCCCTGGAACAAGCCGCTGCGCCGTTTTGTCAGAATACCGACCAACCTGTTTTTTCCGTGAGCATTGCTGCTGCACGTGTGCCAGCCTTAGAATTGCCATATGTGTTCAGACCCGGCGACCAGATTGCGATCGAGGCGACCTTTGGGGCGATAATCAATATCCCGCCTCCAACACCACTTTTTCCAGGCAAACCAACTTGAAAGGCGAAATCCCCAGACCCGTCATAATGACCACAGGTCATCATAAGCGCATTCACGCGACGCGCGTTTAGGGTCGAGACAATATTGGGCGCATCGTCAAAGCCAGCCAGGCAGCGCCCGGCGCGAGCCAGTTGAATCGCGGTCATCTCGATTGCACATTGATGAAAATACGTTCCAAGCGTCAGTTCCGGTGGATTGTCCAGGTTGCCATATGAGGCCAGATAATGCGCCAGTGCCTTGTTCCTGGACCCGGTTTCCTGTTCCGACTTTGCAATCGCCGCATTGATGTGAATGTCGTCGTCTTCGGCCCCGGCTCGGACAAGATTCAGGATTTCTGCCAAGGCAAACTTTGGTTCGCGGCCCGAAAGAAGGGCATCGGTTGTAACGATAGCCCCAGCGTTAACAAATGGGTTTCTCGGACGGCCGCGCTCGCTTTCCAGCAAAATGACCGAATCGAACGATGTTCCTGATGGCTCTCTCCCGACGCGGCTCCAGAGTTGACCGCCAATGCGCCCCAACGTGGCAATCAGGGCGAAGACTTTTGAAACACTTTGAATCGAAAACGGCTGTTGGGCGCGACCAGCCCAATTCGTCTCACCGTCAGGCGTGCAAACACATATTGCAAATTGCTCTGGGTCGACTTCGGCCAATTCGCGTATGTACCCCGCCGGCGAACCCCAGTCGGACTCCCGGTAGATTTGTTCTGTGATGCTTTCCAACAAAATACCAAGTTCAGACATCGCCGATAGCTTTTGGGAAGTTTGTGAATATGCTGCGGCTTCGATACGGCAGTCAGCCCGATTCTGACAATACTCGGTTCCGAAGATGTAGACGCCACATTCTCGGAACTTGGAGCGTAAGCCGCTGGAACCGCGTTGCCAATTCAATCAGCGAAAGCTACGCAACAGAACCGTCATATCCGCGTTCTGTATTTCAACGTGGTTCTGTCACAAATTTCTCTGATGCTTGAAGACGCTTGGTAAAGGGTTCTGTCGCAGACATCGACCCTACCTGTCAGGTCGAGGGCATGTCTGGTCGCGCGCACTCGAACAAGACAGGAGCAGGCTGTGACGATCTCATTATAGGGCACGCATTTTCCGGAAAGCGTGATCTTGCACGCGGTTTCCTTCTATCTGCGCTACGGTGTTTCATATCGGGATCTGGAAGAAATCATGGCCGAACGTGGCGATGATCTGGATCATGCAAAGCTAAACCGTTGAGTCAGCCGATATGCAGGCCTCATTGCTGAAGCGGCTCGGTACAGAAAGCATCCCGTTGACCGTTCGTGGCGCATGGATGAGACATATGTGAAAGTGAAAGGCGAATGGGTTTATCTTTATCGAGTGATCGACAAACACGGCAAGACCCTGGATTTCATGTTGCCCAAGCACCGGAATAAAGCCGCTGCGACGAGGTTCTTTACGCGCGCGCTTGAAGTGCACGGTCTACCGCGCATGATCGTCATCGACAAAAGCGGGGCCAATACAGCTGGCATCAAAGCGATCAACAAGATGCTCAAAAGCATTGGCTGCCCGATCCCGATCGAAATGGTAAGGCGAAAAGACCTCAATAACATCATTGAACAGGATCACCGTTTCATCAAACGACGGATTAGACCCATGCCGGGATTCAAATCTTTCGCTTCAACCGCATCTGTCCTGGCAGGCATAGAGTTCGATAACATGCTCCGCAAAGGTCAATTCACGCCCGGACACCGTCCGTTTCAGCAGTGCGACCAACTGGCAGGGTAAACCGCTCAGCAATTCCACCGATGCTCTGTCATCTAGAAGTTAGCGACGGAACCGTATCGGACCAAATGGTTCAGGTTCAGGATCGCCTCGTCGCTGACCTTCGCCTGCGAAGCGCTTAGATACGCGGGCAATCCGTCCGCTTGATTGCTCCCATGCTCACCCTTGCCATTGGGTTTGGCGTTGGAGGAATCATCATTTCTGCCATCAAGTCATAGAACGATGTTGCATTCTTTCGATAACTCCTTTTCGTCAGCACTCGCGCAGTATGCAGCAGGCTATTCTTTGTTCGAACTGTTAGTTTCTCTTTCAGTCCTTGGGATGGCCGTCGTTATTTCTGCTACAGGGTTTCGCCGACCTCCAGATGGAACGAAATTAGGCCAGTGGGTTTCAGAACTTGCTTCGCGGGTCAGCGAAGCACGTCTTCGTGCAATCAGATCGGGCCAGATGATCGGCATCGCAATAACCGACTGTGACAATGAAACGTTGAATTTGAGATTCATGCCTGATGTGACGGCGGAGGGTGACGAGATTTGCTTGGAGGTCGATGCACGCCAGGAAACTCTAACTCTGTCACCTTTTTCGAACAGTTTTCGAGAGCTTCATCCGATGAATAGACGGGCAGGGTATCCATTGTTTGAGGTACTGATCGCATTTGCGGTTATTATGATGGTGCACGCTGTGGTTTTGCCACGTCAGGCGGAGTTTCTAGAAGGCTCTGCCTCCAGATCCCAAAAGACCGTTGCAGCGGAATTTGCGTATTCCGGGTTGAGTGAACTGGGTATCACGCGGCCTCTGACCATAGGTGAAAGAACTAAAAGAATTGGAAGCTGGACGCTGTGTCAACGCTTCGATCCCTATACTGGAACAGGTTCAAGTTTTGATCTGATGCAATTGGCGATTGAGGTTGAAGATATGGTGGGCAAAGTGCTTTTCAGGCTACTGAATTAGGGTGCCGGAATGAACGCGCGATCCGGCCTCAGCCTTTTCGAGCTACTGATTGCACTGGCGTTGCTCGCCTTGATTTCTGTTGGGCTATCCGGGGCGCTCAGCTTTGCCGTATCGGTCTACGACCGAGCAAGATTTGGTCCTGAACAGAGCGCAAAAGTAGCGTTGAAAGCACGTTTATGATCCTGGTTGTCCAATGCCAATCCACCATCCGGAACTACCCAGTATCCAGTTGAGTTTGTTGGTCAGACAACGCGCTTGGAATTCACGACACGTATTCGAAGGGATTTGCTTCCAATGCTGCCGCTTTGAAGATTTTTGTCAAAGATGACGCTGGCGATCTTGTGATGACCATTGCGAAGGTGAATGACAATGGGGTGTTTTGACCCTGCAACCGACAAGATGTTGCCGCACAAACACGTTTCCTATCATTTTGTGATGGGCAACTGTTATGAAAAGCTTAAACGCCAAGATGAGGTTTTTGCGCAATTCGAAAGAAGCGCTGGCTGGAGATTGTAGGATCTAAATTGCCTTGCCCCATTTGTAGGCTGGACAAATGCTGGTGGACAGAGAGGTTGTCGCAATAAAGAGGTTCGAATATGTGCCCTTTCAAAGTGAATGTCATTGGAGCCGGGCGGGTGGGCCAAACCCTGATCCACTTGCTGGACACTCTCGATGACTATTCAGTGCAGGACGTACTGAGTGCCAGGTTTCAATCCGCGCGAGAGGCAGTCCAACTGACCGCAAATGGGCGGGCTGTGGAAGAGTATTCAGGGCTGCAGCCTGCCGACCTATGGATCATTTCTGTCCCTGACACTCAAATCTTTGCTGCCGCGTCTGAGCTAGAAAGGGTTTTCAGGGATCAAATATCGAATGGCCAACCACCGGTCGCCTTCCATTGCAGCGGCTATTTCCCGGCCGAGCAGATGGCACCGTTGCGTCAACTGAATTGGCATCTTGCAAGCGTGCATCCCGTTTTGTCCTTTGCCGATCCTCTGACGGCACGGGATCAGTTCAAAGGCGCGCTTTGCGGGCTGGAAGGGGACACAAATGCCAAGGAGTTTATTGTGCCCTTGTTGGAAAATATAGGCGCCAAGTGTTTTTCCATCCGGTCAGAAAGCAAAAGTCTTTATCACGCCGCCGCGGTGATCTCGAATAACTTCACAGTGGTATTGCAGGCCATCGCACGTGAGGCTTGGGCCGAAGCAGGCGTTGCCGACAAAGTGGCGCAACAACTCAACACCAAGCTTCTGAACAGTACGGCAGAAAACGTGGCTGCGTTTGGCCCGCAACAGGCCTTAACCGGTCCAGCGGCCAGGGGGGACGACATGGTCGTTTCCAGCCAGGGTGCTGACGTGGCCCGATGGTATCCCTCCGCGGGTGACCTCTATGCGGATCTTAGCAAGATGGCCCGAAACCTGAAGAAAAGCGGTTCCACGCGGGATTCCTAAGTCACCTAGTGCGGTTATCACCGATCGTGTCAATCAGCGGTTGCAGGTGTTTTTCATACCGCCGCCATTTTTCCTTGGATGTCGAATAAAGTGGCTGGCGAACTTGTTGGACGCTAGCGGTGCGGACACGGCGCTTGCCCGAATAGAACTCTAGGCAGGCTTCGGTCCAGTTCAGCCCACAATAGTCAACAATGCCGCGCGCGACGGTGTCGATATCGTCCACCAGCGCTTCGTACCGGATCGTGTGGAATGCACCCTGGGGCAGGGTATTCTGCCAGTGTTCCATGATCCGGACATAATTGTTGTAATAGCGCCCCAACTCGACCTGATCATAGCTGTGCAACTGGCTGCGTTCGAACAGGCGCGTGTAGCAAGACAGGCAGATATCCAGGGGGTCACGGGTGACGTGGATAATTCGGGCGTTTGGCATCAGACCGTGGATCAGCCCGATCATCTGAAAGTTTGCCGGCATCTTGTCCACCACGCGCGGGTAATCCCCCCCAAGGCGCGACAGAACTTCAACATAGTCCTCGGCCCGCCGTTTTAGCTGATCGTAGGAAGCCGAGGCCGTCGCCTGTGGCACATTCGTACGGCCATCGGCCTGACGCCCGAACAGGTTCTGCAAATCGTTCAGCTCTCCGGCCCCGAATACTTGCGGGTGGGCGTCGAGGATGGATTCCGTCAGCGTGGTGCCTGAACGGGGCATTCCGACAACAAAGATGGGTTTTTCACTCGGGATCGCACATTGGCCGAGTTGCTTGATCCTGTCGGCATCGAATGTCGAAATCAAATCATCCGTAAGCTTGTCCGTTTCAGCTGGGTCATATGTGATCAGCGATCTTTTTAAGGCTGCGCCTTTTTGAAACTGCGCGAAAGCTTCGTCATGACGTTTTAACTTTTCATAGCAATCACCCATTGCGAAACGATAGGAAACAGCCTTTTGCGGCAACATCTTATCGGCTGAGGGCAGGGCAGCCTCAAGCGCATGAAAGACCGGGCTGTCTTTGGTGATCGCGTCCAGCCGCGCCAATGAGATTTGCGCGCTGAACGGATCATCCGCCGAGGTCGCAGCCGTGTTGAACAATTGGCGCGCTTTGTCAAAGTCACCCTGTTCCATGGCTAGATGTCCTAGGGCCAGGCGGCTTGCGGTTAGGTCGGGTTTGAGCTCAATCGCTTTGGCATACAGGGTTTGCGCCGTGTCCGTGTCGCCAAGATGCGCCTTAACTAGCGCCATCTGATGGCAGGCGGCGGCATTTTCGGGATCCAGACGTAATGCGTGTTCCGCTTCGATCTGGGCCAGTTTGGGGTGGTTCTTTTCAAACAGAACCTGAGACAGGCCAACATAGCTTTCGGCCTTTTGACCGTTCAGCGAGATCGCGTTTCGAAAGGCGTTCTCCGCCTTGTCCAGATCGTTCTCTAGCATGAATATCCTGCCAAAGTTCCGGTGCAACTCTGCATCGCGCGGCGCTTGCTTGGCGTGGGTTTCGGCAACGGATTGGGCGGCGAAGATGTCTTCGGACTCAATCAGAACCGAGATCAGGTTGTTCGCGGTCTCGGAAGATGCCGGGTTAATCCGTAGGGCCTGTCGGTACAGGTCCGCAGCTTTATCACGATCACCCTGATCGCGGGCGATACTGCCCAGATTGTTGAGGGCCCGGTCAAAGTCCGGCGACAGGGCCAGCGCACGGTCTTGCGATGTGCGCGCAAGCTCAAGCTCTTTCAGATCATAATGAACAAGGCCCAAATTCGAATGGGCCGCCGCGTGGCCGGGTGCCAGCCGCACTGCCCGCTCACCAATGGTGCGGGCCTTTTCCAGTTGCCCGGACGCACGCAATATTTCGGTGAAATTGGTCAAAAAAACCACGTAGTCCGGTCGCAAATTAACGGCGCGGCCAACAGCCTTCACCGCAGGGTCAAATTGTCCGGCCCGAAATGCGATTAGGCCCAGCATGTGGTGTGAGTCCGCGTGTTGCGGAGCGGCTTTGACAATCTCCGACAAAAGAGCGGCGGCTTGCTTCAACTGCCCTTTTTCATAATGCGACATCGCCCGGGCGAATGCTTCCTGCACCGAAATCTGCTGCTGTTCTGCCATGAGAATGCCTCCTGCCGACCAGCGCAGATCTGATTGAGAACCGCTTATTTATAGCGCTGGCGCACTTGTGGTAGAACATTCTTTCCCTGCCGTCCATCCGTTGGCTGGGTCAAGTATTCCCAAGTATCAATACGATATATTGTGTGTTCTTGATGCAATACCACGAAATATTCGAAAGATTTTTTTGGTGGTCATATTTGCGCCCTGCTTCGCTCCTAGGTAGCAAAATGAACAAAAAGTTAACGAGTTATCTCCTAAGGAAGGGACTTCATAAATGAAAGGTTGCGCAACTGAGCGCACACGGGAACGTGTGGCGCGTGGGGGTCGTGTTGTGAAATGGAAAGGGCGGGTGGCCAGTGTTGCGCCATCGGTTTTCCTAGCGTCCGTGTCTGTCGCGGCGTTGTCTGTCGGGATTGCAACAGCCGAGGTGGTATCGGCACCGCAAAACACGCGACAGGTGTTTTTGAATGACGAAGACAACACGATCACGGCCACCGGCGCGGTCACCCTGACCACTGGTGGTGGTCCGGCAGTCGTCATTGATACTGACTATTCCAGCACATTCACTAACAATGGTACGATCTCTGGTCCTTCCGCATCCAGTTCTGTCGGGTTTGGCGTGCTTTTGACCGACGATTTGTTGGCAACCGGACAGATCATCAACAACGGCACAGTCAACGTTAACGTCGATGCCTCGTCATTTGCGGCGGCGCTTGGCTACCTTATGGGTGGGGACTTTGCCGGTGATTTCGTGAACACCGGGACAGTCACCGCCCAGGCGAGCGCGACTTCTACCAATGCAACCGCCCTTGCCGTTCTTTTCACGGGCGGTATCGACGCAACCGGATCATTTTCCAACTCAGGTTCGATCACGGCAAGGGCCAGC
Organism: Ruegeria sp. AD11(2025); assembly: GCF_056542405.1. Taxonomy (NCBI): domain Bacteria; kingdom Pseudomonadati; phylum Pseudomonadota; class Alphaproteobacteria; order Rhodobacterales; family Roseobacteraceae; genus Ruegeria; species Ruegeria sp. AD11(2025). Next base: position 31,077 of record NZ_JBQFZU010000017.1, read on the forward strand.
GGGTCGGGTGCAAGCAACGCAACAGCCATCGGGTTGCTTTCCGACGGAGACATGGACACGAATATCGTCAATGATGGAACCATCACGGCAGCTGCCAGAGGCGCGAGCACACTGGAAGCAATCGGCATTCTGGTAACCGATAATCTGAACGGTGACATTGACAACACCGGCACAATCCAGGCCACAGCGTCTCAGACTGCCGGTCAAGCCGAAGCCGTAGGTGTTCGCGTTGAGGGCGACGCAAATGGTGCGCTGAACAATGCTGGCACAATTGTTGCCAGGGCCGAGGGATCGGCGAGTGATGCAGTTGCCTGGGGGTATCACGTTGAAGGCAATCAAACCGGAAGCCTCACCAACACCGGGACCATCCGCGCCATCGCCGACACCACGTTTAGCAGCGCGGACGGTGCAGCTGTCTATGTCGAGGGTGACACGACCGGCAATATTACCAACACTGGAACTATAGTTGCCATTGGCAGCGCCTCCGAGTCCGCCTCAGGGTCGGCCTATTATCTGTCGGGCGACCTGAACGGAAGTTTCGACAACTCCGGAACGATTTCAGTTGCCGCGAACGCAACAGCTGGAGAAGCCGAAGCCGTCGGTCTTTATGTCCGCGGCTCGATGACCGGAGATATTGCCAATAGCGGCTCTATCTCGGTCCTCGCTGACGGGGTTTCCTCTGCAACTGCAACGGCGTTTGAAATCCGTGGCGGCCTCGACGGCAGTTTCGTGAATAGCGGGTCGATCACTGTACATGCCACCGATCTGGAGGATGACGAAGCCTACGCATACCTGTTGGATGTCAGCGGTGGGATGACTGGAGACATTTCCAACACCGGCAATATTCTGGTGCGAAGTGATGGATATTCGGACGCCACAGCAATCGCGTTTGATATTTCTGGTGGTTTGCAGGGGAGTTTTACCAATTCGGGCACCATCAGCGTTATAGCGACCGACCAGACCGAAGAAGCCGAGGCTTATGTTCTTGACGTCAGCAGCGGTATGACCGGCAACATCACCAATACTGGGACTATTTCCGTACGCGGTGACGGGTACTCGTCCGCGTCGGTCTACGCGTTTGACATTTCGGGCGGCTTGCAAGGTGACTTCACCAACACCGGCACCATCAGCGTGATTGCCACGGACCAAACCGAGGAAGCCGAGGCATATGTCCTTGATGTCAGCAGCGGTATGACCGGCAACATCACCAATACCGGCACTATCTTCGTAAGAGGTGATGGATATTCATCGGCGACGGTATACGCCTTTGATATTTCGAGCGGACTGGACGGTGATTTCACCAACACTGGTACCATCACTGCGATTGCCACCGATCAGACCGAAGAAGCCGAGGCTTATGGCTTGTATGTCAGCGGTGGCATGACCGGGAATGTTCTGAACTCCGGCTCCATCGACATTGAGGCCCATGGCTTTTCGGAAGGCACGGGTGCTGGGATTTACATTACCAGTGGTCTGGACGGTGATTTTTCCAACTCAGGCTCGATCACAGTTCTAGTTACGGATAACACCAGTTCGGCAGAAGCCTACGGGTTTTATTCCAGTGGCACGACAATTGGTGACGTGACGAATACTGGTACGATTCAGGTGACGGCCCGTGGAAACACCAGCGCCTCTGCGACGGCTTATGGCGTCACTGTTTCCGAACTTGACGGGACGCTGTCTAATTCCGGTGTGATCACCGCCACCGCTACGTCAGAAACCGAAGAGGCGTTAGCTCGGGGTCTCTATATGCGCAACGGAACCGACGGGACGATCCTCAACGGCGGTGGTGTTGAGGCATCTGCCACAGGTTCGACCGAAGCCGAGGCGCAGGCGGTTTTCCTGGACGATACGTTTACAGGCAGCTTTACGAACACCGGCACCTTGACAGCCTCAGCTACGATCACCAATGACACAGACTTCTTTCAGGGGACTGCAGTTGGTGTTCAGGCCGATGACGTACAGGGGACGTTCTCGAACAGTGGTGTGATCACCGCCACGGCATCGGGCGCGGCAGAATCCAATGCCTATGGCCTGTATTTTGAGAATTTCGATGGTGTGATCACAGAAGTTGGTGAGATTTCCGCGACCTCTGACACCGGTGATGCCTATGCGATCTTCCTTGGGACAGGCACAGGGACATTGAACCTTGTCAGCACCGATAAGGTTGATGGTCTGATCCGCGTTCAGGATCACAACGTTAACCTGGATGCAAATGGTGGCAGCGCGATTTTCGAGTTCGAAGACGCCGCAACGGGGTCCGGAACCTTTACAACGACAGTGTCAGATGGTCGTTCGGCCTGGTTCGTGCAGGACGAAGGCGGCGCGGCTCCGATTTATGCCAGCGTTGATTCTTCCGAGGTGCTGACCTCGGGCGATGTCGTAGCCTTCTATGGCAGCACCATCAGCGGTTCGACGAATGCGCTGAGCTATGGGGCGCAGGCTCAGGTGACGCGCAATTCGACCACGGGTCGTATCGCAGGCGTGACATTCGGCCCGTTCCGTCCCTACGTGGCGGTTGACGGTGCCGCACGCCAAATCGAAAACGTGCCCGGGGTTGATACTGATGTCGCGATTTTCAACGGCAGCGCCGGGTTTTCCGGGCAATTGGACAACGGATTGGCGCTGGCACTGGGGCTGGGTGTGTTCCGGTCCAACGGTGACACCGACACCACGGATTTCGACACCGATGGATTCTATCTGGACGCCTCATTGGGTCGCCAGATCGGATCATACACGATCGAAGCCGGGCTGGGCTATGGCTTGTTGTCGACCGAACGGTCGCGCGAGATCACCGGTAGCGCAGACGCGGATGCCGATTACGACAGCACCCTGCTGACGGCTTATCTGGGTGTCGAGCGAGCATTCGACGTCAGTGACGCTTTCGGACTGCTGGGCTTTGGCGATGTCCGCTATACCCGTCAGGACGATGACGGTTATACCGAAACCGGGTCATCCGCGAATGCCACGGTCGGAGACAGCACCACCGAAGTGATCGAAGCCCGTCTGGGTGTCGAGGCCGAGAAGGCGCTGAATACCGGCGGTGTTATTGTCGGACAGCTGTCGGGAGTTCTGCGGCGTGATCTGGGGGACAATGACACGAACGTGACAGTATTCTCGACCACGCAGTCGCTGTCTTTCCCATCAACGGATTTCACCGGCGCCAGTGTGCTGATCGGGTATGAACACGAGTTCGTTCCCAACATGCAATTCGAAGCGAATGCGGAACAGGAAATCGGTAGCGACGCTCAGGGGCCGTTTTTCCAGGCGGGTCTGAGGTGGTCGTTCTGATTTCCGTGTAATACACAAAGAACCGGGCCAGAGCTTAATCAACTTCTGGCCCGGTTTTCGTTACAAGTTAGTTCCCTTTCAATTCCATTATTTCTGTGTTTTGAAAAATTGCACTTGATCTCGCGATAAGCCTTGGACCGCGCGACCTACCCTGTCTTCGATCTCTGACCCAGGTTTTTTCTGCAAGCCATTTGGCAATCTTTTGAGGTTCTTCCAAATCAGGTGAAGGTAACTCGTCTTTCGTAGGTTTGAGCTGTACCAAAAAAAAACGGGTCATTTTGGGGCTCCTTCACAACGACCCATCCAATGCAGTGTGATACCGCTTCTTTTTGCGAATGGAGTCCTCGCATTGCCTGTCAAAGATGCAAGTCCAGAGCTTGCGCCACAAATAATGCCAGGGGTGATCAATTCTCAGGGTCTATAACATGTCACCTTTTGCAATCATGTTTTCAATCGGGTTGGTTTCAATCGCAGGAGTTGCGTCGGGTCAAAGTAGCGACGCGGCTGCAGAAATCGCCAAGGACCTCGCCAATCCATTCGCGGATCTGATTGTGTTGCCTTTAATCCCGGAATACACGCCCAATATCGGATCTGAGGATGGCTACAGAACCTCTCTCAGTTTTCAGCCGATTTACCCTTTGCACTTGAGCTCAAATCTCAATCTGACGATCCGGACAACCATACCGCTGGTCCAGCAGAACGACATCATCGGATCGTCCGGCAGTCAGTTTGGCTTCGGCGATTTTGAGCAGGGGTTCTTTTTCGCATCCAAAGCCAAGTAAACGAAACTTGGCGATCTCTCTTTGGGAGCTGGGGTACAGGTGACGTGGCCGCCCAGTACAGATTCATTGCTTGGGGAAGGCACTATGGCGCTTGATCCTACAGCCGCCGCTTTGGTGCAAAAGAACGGCTGGACCTATGGCGGGTTGGTCACCTGTCAATGGGGCGTTTGTGAGACGCGGAATAACGTCCCAAATGTGAACACAACTTTCCTTGAGCCGTTTGTGGCTTACACCAACGCGTCGCAATGGACCTTCCAGAGCTTCACCGAGAGCGAATACGATCGGACCGCAGATGAATGATGGGTTCCGGTAGACCGCAGAAGTTGGATAACTGGTGCAGTTCCCCGAGGTTCCGGTTCAGATAATGGGCTGCGTGACCTATTGGGCCGATAGCCCGCAGGGTGGGCCGGATGGCTTTGCATTCCGGATGGATGTGTCGGTCGTGTTTCCAAAAGGTTTGAACAAGTAGCTTGCCAGCCTCGACAACGTGCAGCATGTTTCGCGAAACGAATACCGGCGCATTTCGTACGGTTTTTTTGTAGGATTTGGAAGGTCAGCCATGAGTTGTATTCGAAATTCGATGTCAGCGTTGGCCTGCCTGGCGTTATTTTTCTTCGGAGCGGCAGAAGCTGATCAACAGAATTCGGAATTGGAATTTGCATCCCGTAACGACAATCTACCATCAGTAGCGATCATCGCCACCGGAGGGACAATCGCAGAGAAGACGGATCCTACGACCGGTGGTGCTGTTCCCGCTGTTTCGGCCAGAGACCTTGTGGCGGCTGTGCCCGGATTGTCAGGCATTGCGAACATTGGTGTCCTGCAATTTAGCAATATTGACTCATCTCAGATGACGCCCAAGGATTGGGCGCAGCTCAGCGCCAAGCTGGACGAGGTTCTTTCTCGGGAAGATATCAGCGGAGCCGTTGTTACTCATGGAACGGACACAATGGCAGATGGGGCGTTCTTTGCGGATGTTACGCTGAAAAGCGACAAGCCGGTCGTCTTCACCGGTGCCATGAACGATGCCTCGACCCCAAATCCAGATGGTCCGGGGAACATATACAATGCTGTGGTTCAAGTGCTGTCACCCCAAGCCCGGAACTGGGGTGTTACGGTAACTCTCAATCGATACGTCAACTCAGCGCGTCACGTGCGCAAGACGCAAACCACGAATATTCAGACCTTCAACTCGGGTGAAAAGGGTTATCTTGGTTACGTGTTCGGCAAACAGGTGCAGCGTTTCAATGATCGGCTGCATCGGGTGCGGGTTCCGTTGCCAAAACCTCTTCCGGACACTTTGCCAGATGTGCCTTTGATCATGGCCTATGCCGGGTCTGATGGCAGATTGTTACGCCACGCGGTCGATACCGGTGCCAAGGGTATTGTTGTCAACGGAGTAGGGGCGGGCAATGTCAATTCAGACGTATTTGAGGCGATCAAATACGCCTTGGCAAAAGACATCGCAGTCGTGGTCGCGACCCGGGTTTATCATGGTAGCGTTGAACCGATTTATGGAGATCCAGGTGGCGGTGAAACGCTACAGAAGGCCGGTTGCATCTTGGCCGGAGATCTTCCTGCTGCCAAAGCTCGCCTACTTCTCATGATTGGATTGCTGCATAACGACGCTGACCAAGACGCTCTTGCAAAGCTTTTTGAAAGCTAGCTTTCGCAATGGTTTCTGCATGGCGTGTGGGAGCCTCTGGGTTGGGCTTTATCGTTCAATCACCCATCAGGAAAATCTCTGCCGGCCATTCAGGTAATAGTTCGTGTTTCTCGTTATAGAGGCTCAGCAAGATGCCTGCGTTCAATCATAAGACGATCGCAGCGAGTGTCTCCTGTAACAGGCGGCATCGTAGCAACGGTGCCAGTGGACCAACGTCAGCTCTGGGCTGCTTCCCAGGAGCAAAATGCGTTTCCTGTGCAGATGTTGCGTTTGCTCCGGTGGCGGCAGTGAGCCCAATATGTCGATTGCCGCATGATCTACAAATGTCTGGTCAGTGGAGTCCATGACGACGGTTCCACGCTTGTTTAGCTTCAAGAACGCCAATGACGAAAAGTTAGTGACAAACCCCTCAAAACCTTAGCGAAAGACATGACATGCCACCATCCAGCTTTGCACAATCGGTGTTGTCTACCTCAACGATCTCATACCCTTCACGATCCAGCATTTCTGCGGTGCGTGGGAAGCCCGCGGCCATCAACACCAGATTGTTGAAGCGGATCGCATTGGCGGCAGCTTCTTCCCCATCGGCGACGTGCAGCACGCGGTAGCCCTCAAAGCAGCCCGATGCATCCAACCGTCGGGTCGACAGGATTGTCTCGGCATCCATCAGTGAACAATCTGTTTTGAAGTGTAAAACGCCAACCGGCGTAAACACCTCGCGCAGTTTATACCCCCACTCAGTGGTGATTTTCGCCAGCTCGGCGACACCTTCAGCATCCGTGCGGTCTGACCGGCCCACCAGAATTTCGCGGCCGGTTACAAGGATATCTCCACCCTCGACATGGCCGGGGCCCTTGATTTCAAGGACCGTTTCGTAGCAGGCGCGAAGTGTCGGAGCCATTTCGGCCACTTCACCCATTCGCGATGGTGCGCCGGGCCGCATCAGCACAGCGCCTTGCGGCAGGCAAAGGGCCGTATCCTCGACAAACTGCGCATCAGGGAACGCGTCGAGGGGATCAAGTTCGATCACCTCAACCCCGGTGCTTCTCAGCGCAGCCACGTAATCTTTATGCGCCGCCATCATCCCGTCGAAATCCGGGTTTCCGATATCTTCTGCACGCAATCCGCCAGCAATGGTTGGGGCCGGACGACGGGTGATGGCGCGGGAAAACTCAAAGGTCGGGTCTGACATGTTTCAATCTTTCTGAGGCTCGTATTTCGGAGCGGTGACTTCGATCATTGTCGGCCCATTCAGTGCGGTGGTTTCGCGCAACGCCTGCGCCACAGCCTGTGGTTCCGCGGGAACCGTGGTGAATGAGATGCCAAATGACTTGGCCGTTGCTGCAAAATCGGGGGGTGAGGGATCGCATCCTATGACTGTCACGCCCACATCCTGCATTGACGTGGCGATTTCCCGATATCCATGATTGTTCCAGATTAGGAAGGTGACTGGCAGATTTTCGTCTACTGCAGCCATGATTTCCGGCAATGAAAACTGCGCGCCGCCGTCGCCGGTAATGCAGACCACCCGTGCCGTCGGATCGGCGATCGATGCGCCGATGGCTGCAGGTATGCCATAGCCGAGCGCGCCATAGCCCGTTGCTGCGTTGAACCAACCTCCGGCCCGGTCGTGGTCGTAGAAAAGATTGCCGGCGTAAATTGGTTGGGTGGAGTCTCCGACCATCAGCGCATTCGGAGCCCCAGAGCGTATTGCATTCAGGATTTCTACCTGATGGCGATAGTCCGGACTAAGCTCCTCCCACGCTGCGTCGCGTGCTTTGCTGGCACGTTCCGCACCATCTCTTTGCTTTGTCTTTTGCGGCAATGCCTCAAACAGCGCCGGCACAACCACGTTAACGTCACCTTGAATGGCGAGCGTTGCCTCGTGTCGGGTCAGTTGATCACTGCACCGATCAACTCGGATCAGGCCGGACATTTCCGCAAATTGACCGGTGGCATACATATCATAGTCGGTCGGCCCCAGCTCGGTTCCCAAGGCCAGTACGCAATCGGCACTTTCGATCAGTGCGCGTACGGCGTTCAGGCTGGGGCTGGCGGGAACGGTCAGTGGATGCCCGTGCAGCAGGCCGCGCGCGTTGACGGTTTGCACCACGGGGGCATCCAGAGCTTCGGCCAGTGCCTGTAGTCCAGTTTCAACACGTTTTGCGCCGCCACCCGCCAGAATGACAACTTTCTTCGCTTCAGCCAGTTGCTTTGCGGCTTGTGTAATCAATATCGGGTCAACCGGTGGCTCTGAACCGAGCGTCTCAATTGGTGTTCCCTGGTTTTCAATCGCTGCAATATTCAACGGAACCTCGATATGCGCCGGCCCGGGGCGACCGTTGGTGAGGCTGTGAAAAACGCGGTCCAAGACCGGGTCCAGTGCGTTGGCATAGGAGACTTGTTCAGACACCAACGCAACTGTTTTGGCCAGCCCCTGTTGGTCTGGCAATTCATGCAGATGTCCCAAGCCCTTGCCGAGCGACGCGGTTTTGTTGACACCGGACACTACCAGCATTGGCACTGAATCTGCGCGCGCCTGGGCCATCGGGGTCAGCGTATTGGTCAATCCGGGGCCGGTGATCACAAAGGCCACACCCGGTTTGCCCGACACGCGCGCATAGCCATCGGCCATAAAGCCCGCACCCTGTTCGTGCCTGGGTGTAATATGACGAATACCCGAGGCCGCAAGCCCGCGGTACAACTCAATCGTGTGAACGCCCGGAATTCCGAAGACGCAGGTCACATCCCTTTGGCGAAGCTGGGAAACCAGAGCTTCACCGATTGTCATTCCGCTCATGCAACCTCACGTGATTTGCGGTTGGCGTGATCGATGATGCGAGAGACCGCAGTGGCAAAATCGGTTTCGCTAATCGTCAGTGCTACCCGAACCCAATCTTTCAGGCTGTCCCCAAAGGCGGATCCCGGCATAACAGCTACCCCGGCCTGCAGCAGGTCCCAGGCATAAGCTTCGCCATCAATCCCGGTGGCAGAGACATTGATGAGGGCGAACATTCCTGCCTCGGGCCGGTGAACGGTCAGATCCGTTTCCGCTTCTAGTCGATCGGCCAGTAACGTGGCGCGTCCAGAGAATCGGGCAGCCATGCCGGGGGCAACCTCGGACCCGTCTCGGATCGCCTTTTCCGTCATGTCCGCGATGAAAGGCTGATTGCCAAAGAGCATGGTCTCAGAGTAAGGCAGCAGCGCTTCGCAAAACGCAGCGGGTCCAACACACCAGCCACTGCGGAACCCCGGGGCGGCATGTGATTTTGAGATGGATGATACACCGATGACACGATCCGCCAGTCCCGGGTCTGCCAATGGTGAAACAAATCCGGCCCCGTCAAAGATCAGTTCTTCATAGACCTCGTCCGAGATGATCCACAAATCATGCGCCATCGCGAGCTGGCCAATTTCGGCAATTTCCGTGGCGGTTAGGATCGCACCCGTCGGGTTGTGCGGCGTTGTCAGAAGAATGGCGCGGCTACGCGGAGTGATGCATGCAGCGATATCCTCGGCCTGCATGCGAAACCCGTGTTCAGGCCGCAGTGGTACGGGCACCATTTCCGCCCCGGATGCACGCACGACCCCTTCATAGGTTGCGTACATCGGATCACCGACCAGAACTTCGTCACCAGCCTCTACAACCCCAGCCATGGCCGCGAACAGGGCCGTTTGAGTTCCGGGAAAGCACAGAAAGTTCTCAGGCACAAAAGCCCGCCCGCGAGAGGCTGAATAGCGTGCAGCAAGTGCGTCAAGCAGCCCGGCTTCACCGCGCCCATTGGAATACGCTGTCCGCTGAGCCCGCAACGAGTTTACGGTGGCTTCAATCAACGCGTCCGGAACGGGCACGTCCGGCTCTCCAATCGTCATTTCGACGATATCCGCTCCAGTTTTGATAAGGTCGCGCGCTTTCAGGTGTACGCCCCATTTGGCGCCACCCAAGCCTGCCAACCGTTCAGTCACAGATGTGGTCTTCATGGCTGCTCCAGCTTTTTGGTTAATCGAATCCCGACGATGGCGCTGACAGAATCCAACCCGATCTGCGCCAGTTGGCCATCGGAAAAAGCATCCGGAAGCGCACCGCCTTCCAACCAAAGGCCGTCGATCACCGCATTGCTGGCAATGGCCAGTTGCGTTGCTTCCGTCGGTACGACTGAGCGCCCGGATTCTTGCAATGCGGCGACGATCAACTTCTCAAGGTGATCCCGGAAATAATTATAGGTTTGCTGGTGAATGCGTTGCATTTTCGGATCATGCTGCACTTTGTTAAGGAAGCCAGCCCATAAGGCCACAGCGCTTGGATCAACGATTGGTGGTCGCAGCGACGCGTCAACAAAGTTGGTCAGCTGAGATACCGCGCTGCCTTTCCCTGATGAGGCGGCTGTCTGATCGGTCAGCGTATTCATGTGATGCTCATACGCTGCCTGCACAAGCTCTTCCTTGGATGAGAAGTAGTGCCGGATCAACCCTTGGGTCACGTTTGCACGGGCTGCAATCTCACGCACCGTGGCACCGCGAACGCCCATCTCAGCGATAAGGTCCAAAGTTGCCAGTATCAGCGCTTCGCGGCGAAACTCAGCAGACTCACGTGTAAATTTGCGGCTGTCGTCCTGCACGTCCGGGTCATCCATGGCATGGAGTTATTATACACTTGCATAATTGCGAGATTCGGGGCTTACTGCAAGCTGAAATCAGAAGATTGTTGGATATGGACACAGCCAAAGCAGCATCACCCACATTCGATGAAACCACGTCCGATGAGGCGATAAAGGTTGAGGACCTGCACAAATCCTTTGGTACGCTGGAGGTTTTGAAGGGTGTGTCCCTGACAGCTAACAAGGGGGATGTTGTTGCCATCATCGGGGGATCAGGCTCTGGTAAATCCACCATGCTGCGCTGCATCAACTTCTTGGAAACCCCGAGTTCGGGAAAGATCACCATCGGCGGCGAACTGGTTGAGATGCACGACGATGGCAGCCCCTCCAACCGCCGCCAGATCGAGCGTATCCGTACGCGGCTGGCCATGGTTTTCCAGCAGTTCAATCTGTGGACACACCGCACGCTTCTGGAGAACGTGATCGAGGTGCCGGTGCATGTTCTCAAGGTACCAAAAGCAGAGGCCATCGCACGGGCGCATGAATTGCTAGAAAGGGTAGGTCTTGGCGACAAGGCTGACACCTATCCGGCCTATCTTTCGGGTGGTCAGCAACAGCGCGCCGCCATCGCCCGGGCGCTTGCTGTTGATCCTTCGGTGATGCTTTTTGATGAACCGACGTCGGCGCTTGATCCCGAGCTGGTAGGCGAAGTTCTGACCGTGATCCGTGATCTTGCCGCGGAAGGGCGCACCATGCTGCTTGTCACCCATGAAATGAAATTTGCGCGCGAAGTCGCTAATCACGTTGTCTATCTCTTCGAAGGCCGTATTGAAGAGCAGGGGCCACCTGCCGAGGTCTTCGGTAATCCAAAATCAGAGCGGTTGAAGCAGTTTCTCAGCTCGGTCGCCTGATCCAGTAAAAACAATATAATGAACCTAAAGGGAGTAACAAAATGAACGTCAAGAAATTGCTCGCGTCCGGGCTTACCGCCGCTATCCTCTCGGCTGGTGTTGCCAGTGCTGAAGAGGTCAAGATTGGCATCGCGGCCGAGCCATATCCGCCATTCGCTTCGCTGGACAGCTCAGGCAACTGGGTTGGTTGGGAGATCGATGTCATCAATGCTGTTTGCGCCGCTGCGGAGCTTGACTGTGTCATCACACCGGTGGCTTGGGACGGTATCATCCCGTCGCTGACCGGGCAGCAAATCGACGCCATCATGGCTTCCATGTCGATCACCGAAGAGCGGTTGAAAACCATTGATTTCAGCGATCCTTACTACAACACACCTGCCGTCATCGTCGCGGATAAATCGATGGATATCGAAGCGACCCCAGAGTCGCTTGCAGGTAAAGTTGTTGGCATTCAAGCTTCGACCATCCATCAGGCCTATGCACAGGAATACTTCAAAGATTCCGAACTGCGCGTCTACCAGACTCAGGATGAGGCCAACCAGGACCTGTTCGCAGGCCGCATTGATGCCACACAGGCGGACAGCATCGCCATGGCTGACTTTGTGAATTCTGATGCTGGGGCCTGCTGCGAAATCAAAGGTGCCGTTGCAGATGACCCCGCTATTCTGGGACGCGGTGTAGGTGCTGGCGTCCGCAAAGGGCAGGATGATTTGCGCGAGGCGCTGAACAAGGGCATCGCTGCTATTCTCGCCGATGGTACGCACGAGGAAATCACTTCGAACTATTTCTCGGCCAGCATCTACTAAGCTGCTGCCGTGACCGGACTGTTGGATTCACTTGGATTGGCGCAGAGCGCAGAGTTGCTGTCGCTCTCGCCACCGGGGTGGGGGGGCAATCTGCTGCGCGGATTGTCCCACTCATTGCAGATCGCTTTTGGCGCATATGCGCTCGGCCTCGTGATCGGATTGTTCGGAGCTTACGGCAAACTATACGGCGGGAAGGTTACGCGCGATCTCCTCGCCATTTACACGACTGTCATCCGGGCCGTACCGGAACTGGTGCTGATTCTGATCCTGTATTATGTGGGATCTGACATCATCAACAAAATCTCTGCCGCCATGGGGGGTGGCCGGGTCGAGGTAAGCGGCGTTGGCGCAGGCATATGGGTGCTGGGCGTCGTTCAGGGCGCATACGCGACCGAGATTCTGCGCGGTGCCATTCAGGCAGTTCCACCCGGTCAGATCGAAGCTGCCAAATCCTACGGTATGCCTGCCTTCATGACCATGCGGCGTGTCACAATCCCCGCCATGATGAGCTTTGCGGTGCCTGGTTTGGCGAACCTATGGCTGATTGCGACCAAAGATACGGCACTGCTTGCGGTCGTGGGCTTCAACGAGTTGACGCTGGAAACGCGACAGGCCGCCAGCAGTACGCGCGCCTATTTCACCTTCTTTCTAGCAGCGGGTTTTCTCTATCTCATGGTCACGTTGTTTTCTGGCGGTATCTTCGCCCGGATTGAGAAATGGGCCCGTCGCGGCCAACCCTCTCTAAAGGGAGGGAGCAGATGATCGATTCCAGATCGTTGATGCAGCCACATCGCATCGTGATGATGCTGATATTTGCCGGGATCGTCGTCTGGTGCACCGTCTCGCTTCAGTGGGAATGGATACCGAAATACGCACCGCTCGCCGTTCAGGGCATCTGGACAACTATCTGGTTGTTGGTTGTCACCGTTGTTCTTGGTTTCCTTCTCGCAGTTCCGCTTGGACTGGCGCAGGCGGTCGGGCCCTGGTATCTTGCCGCCCCTGCAAAGGCATTTTGTACCATCATCCGCGGCACACCGCTGCTGCTGCAGCTTTGGTTATTGTATTATGGGCTTGGGTCTCTGTTTCCGCAGTTCCCATGGATACGCTCTTCAGAGCTGTGGCCCTATTTGCGACAGGCTTGGCCTTATGCAGTGCTGGCGCTGACGTTGTCTTATGCCGGCTACGAAGGCGAGGTCATGCGTGGTGCCTTCAAGGGGGTCGCTAAGGGGCAGCTTGAAGCAGCGAAATCATTTGGCATGCCAAGGCTGACCATGTTTCGTCGTATCTGGTTACCTCAGGCGATCCGCAACGTTCTGCCTACACTGGGAGGTGAAACCATCCTGCAATTGAAGGCAACCCCATTGGTTGCGACCATCACTGTTGTCGACATCTACGCTGTGTCTTCGCGGGTACGTTCGGACACGTTCATTATTTACGAGCCGCTGATCCTGTTAGCCGTGTTTTATATTATCGTAGCGGGTGTGATCGCTTTGGGGTTCCACTGGTTAGAAGTAAAAGTACTTGGGACTGGAAGTCGAAATGGGACGGTCGGATAGTATCTCCAGAAGCGGAGAAGGAGCCGACACCCACAGCCTGCAAGGCAATGTTTCTCGATAGTTGCCCTGACCTTTTGGAATTACGAGCATACAAGCAAGGTGATCAATTGAAGCGGCAAAGGGAACGTCAGTATTGCCCGCGAACCGCTAGCTCAACGAGTCGTTTTTTTTTACGCTCCTAGTGAATGGCAGGTTTGGCGGGCCGTAACGCAGCATAATGAAACTCGGTCAAATTTTCGCAATGGACCGCCCATGAAAAGCGGCCCGGAAGCGTTAAATTTCAATAGCTTCAGTTATTGCCAATGCGTCCTCAAGCTCAAAACCGAGATACCGAACTGTGCTGTCCTTCTTTGTATGGCCGAGCAAGAGTTGCTCCGCCCGCAGTTTGCCGGTCTTGTTGTAGATCTGTGTCACTTTTGTCCGTGTATTGAAGGTGTGTCGTAAGTGCTCGCCCCCAACTCAATTGACATCACCCTATCACGTACGATCCGCGCATATTGGCGGGTGAAAATCGCAATCACGCATGAAACCGCCCATACCACAGGTATTCTGAGCCGATCATGAGTTCGTCTTTTGACGAAATGATGGTACTGTTCCACGATGTTGTTCAGATATTTCCGCCTGACCATCTTCACCGGGATCGGGCAACCAAAGCCCGCAAGCATCTTGTTAATTGCCTTGACGCCCCCGGTGTTAACGCCGCTTTTGCCGATAACGAATTTTAGTGGAAGACCGTTGACGTCAAGCATCCGGGCGAAGAACCTTTTGGCAGCCGGCAAATTAAGCCGCTCTGAAAGCATGAAACCCAGGGTATTGCCGTGTCTATCTACAGCGCGATAGAGATAGACCCACTTGCCATTCACTTTGATATACGTTTCATCCATTCTCCAGGAGCGGTCGCACAGTCCCTTACGATGACGCGCTGCTTCAGCGATTGCGCGTGCGTAACGTGGCACTCAGCGTTGCCGCGTAGTTTGATCCACCGCAACGCCTCACCCATGCATGATCTCTTCCAGATCACGATACGACACGCCAAACCGAACAAAAAAGAAGACCGCGAACATGATCACGTCATTTGGATACTGTGCGCCTTTGAAAGAGATCATGAATCGTCTTTCGAAGAAAAATACTGACAGCCATTCACTGGCTACCTTGGTGAGCCACAACGGTCAAAACTTTGCAACAGATCCTCTCAAAACTGATTGTTAACGCGTTCCAGAGCCGCCTCCAAATGCAGAACAAATTCACTGGCCAATGCAGATGGAGGACGATGCGCCGGTTGCATAATTGAGACGTTCAAAACTACATGGGGGTGAAACGCCCGAAAGACGATGGGTCTCGGCTCGGGTCGCATGTTGGCGTACCCAGCTGCGGTAATGGGATCGCAGACACAGTAGCAGAGCCCTTTTTCAACCAGAGTTAACGCCGGGTGAAAGGTCCTGAGTTCGAACCGTTGTTCGAAATTGGCTTTTTGGTTGGTGAATGCTCTCTGGGTTGCAATCAGGTTCGGGTGCCCTTCCTGCAACCCGGCCATCGGACGACCCGACAGGTGGTGAGCCTGGACTGTTTCAAGTTCAGCCAGTGGATCACCCGCAGGGATCGCACATACGCATTTCATGTCAAAATCGACCGTATCAATTGCAGCAGTGGGTCTCGGGGTTTCCCCCAATCCAATATCGTATTGCTGAGATGCAACCCACTCCTCGATCACCGGGGACGCACGCATCATCAACGAAGCCTTTACGTCTGGTTTGTCTAACAAGAACTCACCCAGAAGCTGCGGCATTAAAAGGCCGGAGGCGGCTGGCATACAGGCAATGTTCAGGCGCCCCTTCGTCAGCGCCCCAATTTCGCGCATCGTTCGGGTTGAAAGCGACAGGCGATCCAGAATCGCCTCGGCCTCGGTGAGGAAGTATTGCGCCTCGGGGGTGGGGGCCATTTTCCCGCGCTGTCGGCGGAACAGAGCGATATCCAATTCGGCCTCGAGATTTGCGATCAGCGCGCTCACAGCAGGCTGAGTTCGGCCAAGGATTCGGGCGGCGTCAGATACAGATCCTGTCCGCATAACCTCTCGAAAGGCCTGCAATTGGCGAAAGCTGAGGTTCATGCGTCTTTGTTAATCCTTAACTTTTCGTCACCTCATAAACTAACTTTATTCAGCAATCAATTTAATCGTTTTGACTTGATATGCTCAACTCGTGATTTTCCCGCCACGAATGCGCCGCATGCATTCGCAATGACGGAGGGGGAAATGACACGCTTTGCTAGCGTCTTGCTGACAGTCCTGATTTGCCTGGTTGCTCTTGGGCAATTTGTGCAGGTGATCACACGCTATGTGCTGGAAATCCCGGTTATGGGGCTGGAAGAAAGCCTGCTTTACCCCACTCTGTGGCTGTACATGCTGGGGGCGGTCAATGCCTCGCGCGAGAACACGCATATTCGGGCCAATGTGCTCGAGATTTTTCTCTCTACCGAACGCCAGCATCAGGTACTTGCGGTCATAGGTGAGGTCATCAGCCTGATTGTTGGTATCTGGCTGACCATCTGGGCTTGGGACTTCACCAAATATTCGATGCGTGTTTGGCGCGAAAGCCCGACGCTGTACCTGCCGACCTTCTATGTTGATGCCGCTTTGTTTGTCGGGTTGGTCCTGATGATGATCTTTACAGCCTGGCACCTGCTGGTGCATCTGCGCGCGCTGTTTTCCCCCCTTGCCGAACCCGCCGTCGAAGGAGGTCTAAAATGATTGAGATCGCACTTTTCGCGGTACTGGTTCTGGTCATTCTGCTGACTTTGGGTGTTCCGCTACCTTATTGCTTCGGTGCCGGTCTGATGGTGATGTATTTCGCCGGTGACGTGGTCATGAAGGGCAATATGCTGTGGGGGTTCCAGCAGTTGGGTAACCCGGTGCTGCTGGCCATTCCGCTGTTTGTTCTGGCCGGGACGATCATGTCTGTCTCCGGCATTGCGGCAAGTCTTCTCAATTTCGTCAACATCTTTATCGGTCACTTGCGCGGTGGGCTTGGTGTTGTGGCCACGGTGTCCTGCGCGCTGATCGGTGCGATCTCGGGCTCGGGTCTGACCGGTGTTGCTGCGATCGGTCCGCTGCTGATTCCGGAAATGGAGAAGCAGGGCTACCCACGTGAATATGCAACGGCATTGATCGCGAATGCATCACTTCTTGGCCTGTTGATCCCACCCTCCGTGACGATGATCGTTTATGGTTGGGTGACTGATACATCGATCCTGGCCTGTTTCCTGGCGACGCTCGGACCCGGCCTGCTGATCATGGCGAGCTTTTCGGCGGTGAATATCCGGATGGCGCGCAAGTTTCCACTGCAACTAAATGAGCCCCTCAAAGGCACGGCCTTCATGTCCGAAGCAACCCAACGCGGGTTCAAGGCCACGCCCGCCCTGTTGATGCCGGTGATCATTCTGGGTGGTATCTATGGCGGCATCATGACCCCGACCGAGGCCGCCGCAGTGGCCGTGATCTATGCGATCCCGGTAGGTTTTCTGATCTACAAGGGACTGGATGTATGCACGTTCTTCGGCGCGGGCAAAGAGGCCGCAACGTCGGTCGGGGCGATCATGCTGATGATCCTGTTCTCGATGATCCTTAGCCAGATGTTTGTGCTGGAAAGCGTGCCGCAGGCCATCGTGCAGGCAATTTTCTCGGTGACCGAGAACAAAGCGCTGCTGCTGGTCCTCATCAATGTCCTGTTGTTCCTGGTCGGCATGGTGGTCAATGACGTAACCGCTATCATTCTGATCGCACCGCTACTGCTGCCATTGATGCAGGCAATCGGTGTCAGCCCTATCCAGTTTGCTGCGATTATGGGCGTCAACACCGCGATGGGAGGTGTAACACCGCCTTACGCCTCGATCCTGTACCTCGGTGCGCGTATCGGCCAGGTGCCTGTCACCAAGGTGATCCGACCCGCCATGACCCTGATCCTGCTGGGTTATTTACCCGTCGTGTTTTTGACCAGCTTCTGGCCAGACCTGTCGATGTGGCTGCCTCGCTTCTTTGGCTACTAAGCCGCCCACTTCATCATCCACGGAGGAGACTTTTCCATGATGAACTTTCTGAAATCCACCTGTCTGGCTGCGACCGTTGTGGCAATCGCGGGCATCGCCGCCGCCGACACGCTGAAGATCAGCCATATCCGCCCCCAGGGTGCCACCATCGACAATGAGCTGCGCGTCTTTGCAGACGATCTGAAGACCGCCACTGACGGTTCTCTTGAACTGAACCTGTTCCCGGCCTCTGCTCTGGGCGACTACACCTCGGTTCAGGAACGCATCTCGGTTGGCGCCATTGACATGGCCGTTCAACCCGCTGCCACGGCTGTTGATCGCCGCATGCAGATCTCGGCATTCCCCTATGTGGCCGCAAACTGGGAAGAGGCAAAAAAGATCTACGGCCCCGGCGGAGCGATTCACGCTGCGATGAAAGATCTCTATGCCAAACAGGACATCACCATGCTGGCCGCCTATCCGGTGTATTTCGGTGGCGTTGCTCTGAACACTGACGCCGTGAGCGCGGGCGACCCGACCGCCGCGAAAGGTATCAAAGTACGCGTTCCGGGGATCAAGAGCTTTCAGCTGACTGCCGATGCTCTGGGATACATCTCGTCGCCAATACCATTCTCGGAGGCGTTCACTGCGGTTCAGACTGGCGTTGTTGACGGTGTCGTTGGATCGGGGGCCGAGGGCTATTATGCCTCATTCCGCGATGTGACCACCGCTTATGTGCCCGTCAACACGCATTTCGAGGTTTGGTACATGATCATCAACTCAGGCACGATGGCCGACATGAGCGACGAAGATCGTGCGGCGTTGGAAAAGGCCGCGCTGGAGTTCGAAGCCAAGCGCTGGGACACTGCAGAGGCCGATCAAGGCGCGTTCGAGCAGAAGCTGGCTGACAATGGCGCAACTATCGTCTCGTTGACGGACGAAGAGCTTGCTGCCACTGCCGCCCATGTGCGCGCGCAAGTCTGGCCTCAGGTCCTGGAGGATGTTGGTCAGGACTGGGGTCAGTCCATCCTTGACAAGATCGGCGAGTAACCGGTCAGGCCCCACGATTGGGCAAGGCGTGCCTCTCCCCGCGCCTTGCCCTGCCAGCCTATGGAGATCAGCCTATGTTCAGATCCTTGCAAGACGATGACCACGATTTGGTGACTTTGAGCGTCAATGGTCAACCGGTTAATGCGCGCAGTGGCCAGTCGGTCTGGTCCGTGATGGCTGTGACCGGTCAGGTCGTGACCCGCAAGGCGGCCCTATCGGGAGAAGCACGCAGCGCATACTGCGCCATGGGCGTCTGTTTCGAATGCATGGTCGAAATCGATGGCCTTCCCAATCAACAAGCCTGCCTGCGTCGCGTGGCTGATGGAATGCAAGTCATCACACAAGACATTACCGAAGACACAGAGGCGCCCGATGAAGGCCTTTGACTGCACGATCATCGGGGCTGGCCCAGCTGGAATGTCTGCCGCCATTGAATTGGCGCGGGCCGGAGTTGATGTGGCTGTGCTGGACCGCGCGGAACGGGCAGGGGGGCAGATTTATCGCTCCGCAGCAGATAGCCCATTGCCGGACGCTGCCAGTCTTGGGCCGGACTACGCGGCCGGAGCCGATCTGATCACCCAGTTTGAACAATCGGGGGCAATACATCTTGCTGGTGCAGACGTTTGGCATCTTGGGGATGATGGTCGAATTCTCTTTTCCCATAAGGGCAACACCCGCGAATTGCATAGCCGAGAAATGCTGTTGTGCCCCGGGGCGATGGAACGACCCATGCCGATCCCCGGCTGGACCTTGCCCGGCGTCATGACGGCCGGTGGCGCACAAGTGATGCTGAAATCGGATGCAGTTGTTGCGGATGGAGCCGTCTTTGCAGGATCGGGCCCTCTGTTGTACCTGATTGTGGTGCAGTATCTGCGCCTTGGCGTGCCTGTGGCCGCTCTCGTCGACACCACGCCGCGACAGCATTATTTGGATGCCGCCCCATTGATTCCGCGTGCTTTGCGGCAGGTTGGGGACCTTCGCAAGGGTTTGTCTTTATTGCGGGAAATTCGCGCTTCGGGTGTTACCCCTTACCGATACGCCGAAAATCTGGAGGTGATCGGCGATGATAGGGCCAAAGGGCTGCGTTTTGTGTCATCGGGTCGGCAACTCGAGGTCTTGGCCGATACCGTGTTTCTGCATCATGGCGTCCAGCCCAATCTGAACATGACCCGGGCGTTAGGGCTTGCGCATCATTGGAACAACATACAAACGTGTTGGCAGGCCACGGTTGACGCATTTGGCCAAAGCTCGGTCGCGCATATTTCGGTCGCTGGCGATGGAGCCGGAATTGTGGGTGCCAACGGTGCGCGTGCCGCCGGGCGCGTGGCAGCGCAGAATATCCTGCATCGCCTTGGTCGGATTGCCCAAGCCGACAGGGATCAAAAGACACGCGCTGATCTGAACTATTTGTCCGCCTTGATACCTTTTCGCCAGTTCATCGATTGTCTCTACCGCCCGACCGAGGCGCTGAGATTGCCGAGACACGCAGAGACTTTGGTATGTCGCTGCGAAGAACAGTCCTTGGGCGAATTGCGCAAGGGGTTTGAACAAGGCGCGCGCGACCCCAATGCACTGAAATCTTTGACCCGATGCGGAATGGGGCCATGCCAGGGTAGGCAATGCGGCCATATGGTGACAGGCCTATTGGCGCAGTGGCGTGAAGAAAGTCCCGAAACCGTTGGGTATTACCGCCTGCGCAGCCCTCAGCGCCTACTGTCTGTGGATGAGCTTGGCCGGTACGGCATGGTGTCGGCGGAGTCTGCCGAATGAAGTCGGACGTATTGATTATTGGCGGCGGTATCCAAGGTTGCGCAACCGCATACCATCTGGCCCGCAAGGATGCCTCGGTGATCGTAATTGAAAAGGACTACTCCGGACGACATGCCTCGGGCGTCAACGCTGGTGGGGTGCGGCTGCTGGGCCGAGATATGGTCGAAGTCCCATTGTCGAAAGCATCCATGGAGATGTGGCAGACACTGGATGAGGATCTGGGTCATGACACCGGATTTCGCCGCCAGACACTGGTCAACATTGCGGTGGATGAGGCGGATCTGGCCAGCATGCAGGCCCGCGAGGCCAAGATGCAAAGCGCCGGATACACACATGAACGGATTATCGATCAGGCTGAACTCAGGGAACGCTTACCTTATGTGAATCCCGACTGCGTTGGTGGTGTGATCTCGGAACTGGATGGATACGCCATCCCCTACAAGGCGACGTCGGCATTTCGTCTGGCAGCGGAAAAACTGGGCGCACAGATTGTCGAAGGCGAAGAGGTACTTGGCCTTCGGCGCGTTGGAGAAACGTGGTTGGCGCAGGGTGTACGGCACACATATGAGGCCGAAACTGTCGTCAATTGTGCCGGTGCCTGGGCGGATAGAATTGCGCTGATGATCGGCGACAACGTCCCCCTCAGCCACTCTGCACCGATGCTGATGATCACTGCCCGGATGCCGCGTTTTGCCAAGCCGGTCGTTGGTGCGATCAGCCGCCAGCTCAGCTTCAAGCAGTTCGAAAACGGCACGGTATTGATCGGCGGTGGTGCCAAGGGTTTTGCGGACCGCGCCAACAACCGCACACGGCTGGACTACGCTAAACTCGCTGCTGCGTGCCGCACTACAGCAGAGTTTTTTCCGATCATGCGCAAGGCCAGCATCAACCGGATGTGGGCCGGGTTAGAAGCCTATATGCCGGACAATCTTCCTGTTATAGGCCCTGCAGTAAACGCTCCGCGTGCCTTCCACGCGTTCGGGTTTTCTGCGCATGGATTTCAAATGGGACCTGTCGTGGGGCAGGTTCTGGCGGATTTGGTGACTGGCGGTCAAGGTCGTTTCAATCTGTCATCTTTCCGTATCGACCGATTTGACCGCAAGGTCCTGTAAAGGAGATGTCAAACATGGCAATCACACGTATTGAAACCGTTACTCGCATGAGCAAGATCGTCAAGCACAATGGCGTTGCGTATCTGTGCGGCCAGACCTCGGATGCCGCTACAGTTGCGGATCAGACCCGCGACATCCTGTCTAAGGTCGAGGATCTGTTGGATAAGGCGGACAGCGACAAGACCCGCATATTGCAA
This sequence comes from Ruegeria sp. AD11(2025), assembly GCF_056542405.1. NCBI lineage: Bacteria > Pseudomonadati > Pseudomonadota > Alphaproteobacteria > Rhodobacterales > Roseobacteraceae > Ruegeria > Ruegeria sp. AD11(2025). The sequence goes on from NZ_JBQFZU010000017.1 coordinate 52,836, forward strand.
TGTGTGATCTGGTTGGCCGACATGGCGGATTTCTCAGAGATGAACGCCGTCTGGGATGCTTGGGTACCGGAAGGCCACGCGCCGGCCCGCGCTTGTGGCGAAGCTAAGCTGGCGCGCGACATACTAAAGGTCGAGATGATTGTCACTGCGGCATACGACTAGGTTAAGTCCGTTGGGTTTCAAAAGGTTAGGTAAAGCGGTCCCTCAAACTCAGGTTATTATCTGCAGTAAGTTCGTTCAGATGCCAATTTGAGTTCCCTCATCGACTCTTAATAATTCAAGGCTCGAAACAACCGGGATTCCGTAACAATGCTGTAACCCTTCTGAGCGGGTGTTTCGAAAGGGTTACAACAAATACCTAGGTCATGTTGACAAATGGCGGATCCAGAGACGGATTGAAGTGATATCTACGAAGCCGAGTTAGCTTTCGACTGTCTTGTCACATCGGGTTGCCGCACGCCGAGCACTCTTCAGTTTGTTGAAGCATCTCCGGATCAGGTTTCACAGCCGGTAGAGAGGACAATCCACTCCAATGCACCTCTTTCGAGACTTTCGCATTGGGATCACCGGTCAAATCCTGCGACTGGGCAGTTCGGTGCAAATGCGGACGGTATCTTCGCTTTTTTCGGCCAGCAGCACGAATGGCTCCGGCAGGTTGTCATCCATGGCAATATAAAGGCCGAAAAAGTCCGATGTCTGGCCGGGTGTGATGTCAGTTCTCCTCGGCAACCCAGCGGCATTCACCAGGAGGTGGATCCTGGGGACGTGCCGCCTACTTGTGGGTTTTTCTGTTTGAACCGAAACGTTTGTGATATCGGCGGACCGAAATTCGGTAGAGACGTGCGGACGATGACGATTTCATTCAAAGGTGCGCAGTTTCCAAAGGATGTAATCTTACACGCGGTCTTCTTCTACCTGCATTACGGTGTCTCGTACCGGGATTTGGTAGAAATCATGGCCGAAAGCGGTGTTGACTTGGATCGTTCGACGCTGAACCGATTGATAGGAAAACATACCGGGCTCGTGGCTTAAGCCACGAGTTTTCGACGGCATGCTGCGGATCGAACTTGGCGCATGGAATAGACTTAAATGAAAGTGAAGGGTGAATGGGTTTATCTCGATCATGCGAGCGAAGACTTTCGTGGCTGCTGACTTCTTTCAGCGCCGCGCAGTTTCTGCAATGGCGCGAGAGTATCGCGTGACCCAACGGTTCCGCGTGGTGTGATTTACCGTTACGCCTCGTTCACCCATGATCTCTTCCAGGTCCTAGTATGACACGCCGTACCGGACACAGAAAAACATGTCGAACAGGTTAACGTCCTTCGGATATTGAGCACCCTTGAAAGAGATCATGTATAGACTTTCGACTAATTGCTTTTTGCAGCCAATCAGTCGACAGCAGAGTCAGCGTCAATCGCAAAAAGCTTGCAACAGATCCCTCAGACCGCGCGACCGCAAATGGCCAAAACTCAGCAACAGATTCCGACACAACCCTTGGATGGTGTATGGGCTTTAGATATGATGCACTTCACATCACGAGGGATTGCATGCGTTATCTTCTGATGCAAATCACCATGTTTGTTTTCTTGGCAAGCGCGCTCCATGCGGAAAAACGCGACTATATCGAGCTAGCGCAGCAAGGATGGGGTTATGAGTTGCGCTCAACCATGTTGGGGCGCGATATGGCGATCCCCGTTCACATAAACGGGCGTGATCTGGTGGGTGCAGCCCTATGCCTTGTAGGCGAAAGGCCGCATCCCGAAACTTTGGAAGTTTTAAATACCTTTCGAGAATTGCTGAAACACAGTTTTGGGCACCCGACTCCGATGCGGTACGCCGGCCCTTCGGCGCGGGACTGCGGAACCGGCCGAACCGTGATTTTGCGGTTATACTCCGGACACCCTCCCAACCGCGATCTGTCAGCGGATATCGACTGGCTCAGCGACGTGCATCAGCTTGGATTACCTGAGGGTCGCGCCTACGTGGTGACGTCTCCGGCGATGGCGCAGACTTTCTTTGGTCGTCGGGGGCAGGGGACCCATATCGTGGTCAAGCAACCGGTTCATGATCGCGTTGGCAAGCTTGAGAAAGACTTTCACAAATCGATTTTATTGGAAGAGCTGTATCAGTCCTTCACATTTGGCATGGACATCCTGCTATATGATAAGTCAACGGGGTTCTTATCCAAGCTGCAGGAAACGCCGGTGAACCTGCAGCGCCTGCCATGGAGCTCGCATGATTTTATGCGCGCACTCTTGAATTCGAACCCCAGCGGTCTGTGTGCGTTTGACATCTTCATGATGCATGCCGTTGCGCAATCTCCAGCGGATCAAACCATTGACTCAGGCTTTATCGACTACATTGATAAGCAATATGATCGCCTTTGGGCTCAGGCGGATGAAACTCTGGCTGATCCACAGTTTGCGGCCTTGTTTGACGAAGGCTGCTCCACATCCGTTCGTGTGCCCAGGTAATACCATCTGCTGTGTTTTGCTGAACCGGTGACTCCGGGTAGCCTGAGTGCAGGCATTGCGCCTCAGGGTCTATGGGAGGAATTATGGACACAAGGCCTGAAAACCCGCCGCGCACGATTGCGGGATTGTCTGGGTATTTGTCGCAGGGGCTTGTTGGCCACGAGCGATTGGTAGAATCCTTGCTGATCGCCCTGCTGGAAGGCGGCCATCTTCTTGTGGAAGGGCCGCCCGGGCTGGCCAAGACTCGCGCCGTTAAATGGCTGTCGAACGCTGTCGAGGGCAGTTTTGCCCGTATCCAGTGCACGCCCGACTTAATGCCCTCGGACGTGACCGGAACGCCTGTGTACCAGCCCCATGAAGGCCGTTTTGAATTTGTTCCGGGGCCCGTGTTTCACACGCTTGTTTTGGTAGACGAGATCAACCGCGCGCCACCAAAGGTGCAGTCCGCCCTGCTGGAATCCATGGCAGAGCATCAGGTCACGGTTGGCAACGAAACACACGCACTGCCGGATCCGTTTCTGGTCATTGCCACCCAAAATCCGATTGAACATGACGGAACCTTTCCCTTGCCTGAGGCGCAGCTGGACAGATTCCTGCTGCACGTCGTGCTAGCTTTGCCGGATCTGGAAACGGAACGTCAGATTCTCGACTTGGTGATTGCTGAAACGCAGGAAGGTCCGCCAGATGTTCAGAAGATGACGCTTGCGGAATTAATGATTGCGCGTACCGAAGCGCAGGCAGTGCATGTGGCCCCGGAATTGCGCGACTATATTGTGCGCCTCGTGACCGCGACCCGTACGGGCCCGATTGCTGAACAAGTAGAACATGCGGTCTCGCCCCGTGGATCGCTGGCTTTGGCCTCGGCATCGCGCGCGCGCGCCTATTTGCGAGGTCGCGATTTTGCCCTGCCCGAGGATGTGGCGGCAGTTGCGCCCGATGCGCTTGCCCATCGCATGGTGCTGACATGGCGCGCCATCGCGAATGGCAAAAAGCCCCGCGAACTGGTGGCGGACATTCTGAATGTGGTCGAGCCGCTGTGACGGGCGTGCTGGCTCATGCGGGCGTCAGCCTGACAACTGATGCCTTGATCGCCTTGCGGCATGTTGCGTTGACTGAACACGAGAACTCGGCAATGGCGGCCTTGCCCGGAGGGTTTCTGACCCGAAAGCGCGGGCAGGGTATCGAGGTTGCAGATGTGCGCGAGTATGTGGCGGGTGATGATATTCGCCACCTGGATCGTGGAACAACCGCCCGCACAGGACGCCTGCATATCCGACAGTTTCAAGAGGAGCGGGATCGGGTTGCCCTGTTGGTTGCCGATTTCCGCGCGTCGATGTTCTGGGGCCTGAAGCGCGCCTTTCTCTCGGTTGCCGCAGCTGAGGCTCTGGCGTTGATCGGATGGCACATGGTTGAAAGTGGCGGGCGTGTGGGTCTGCTGGCGATTACGACCGACACATCCATCATTGTGCCGCCGCGCGGAAAAACGCGGGGGATGCTGGATGTGATTGGCGGTCTGGTTCAGGCCCATGTGCGCAGTCTGAATAGCCTGCAGAAGGGTGAGGATGTGGGCTGGACGCTGGAACACGCGCTTGCCGGTGTTGAACGCCTGACGCCCACCGGGTCCGAGATCATCATCGCGTCTGGCTTTGATCAGCAGGGTGATGGGTTTTCTGACCTGCTGGACCGGCTTGATCATCGCCGAAACCCACGTCTTGTCCTTGTGACTGAAAGCAAAACACATGAGATGCCAAGCGGCTGGTATCCGATCCAACTTTCAGATGGGCAGCAAAGGCGCGTTTATCTGAGTGAGGCGGCGCCTGATGATGTGGCTATATATCAGATGGTTGCCGCACATACGGCGCTTGTTTTGAATGCCAGCGACCCGGTTGAGCAAACGTCTCGCCGCATTTCGTCAGCCTTTGCGTCAAGATACGTGTCATGAGCGAGACGGCCCTCTCTGAGGCCACAATGCTGGCCAGTCTGCGGGACATCCATTTACCTGCTGAGGCTGCAGGCGGGGTGATTGCAGAATATGCGGTTGTCTTTGGTATCGCGGTTTTGGCGTCAGTAAGTTGCGTCAGCATCCTGCGATTTCTGAGTGTCAAGACTGCCGCAAACAAACCGATGGAACCTCTCGATCACTTTGCAGTTCAACCGGGTTGGTCTGCGGATCGGCGCAAGGTGGCGCTTTTGCACAGGCTACGCGCTCAGAACCCGACGCGTTATGCGGAACTGAGGGGTGAGCTGTATAAACCCGGCGGAGGCCCCGATCTGGAGACTCTGCAAGATGAGGTTGCGGGTCGTGTTTGAACTTGCTGATCCCTGGGTCTTGCTTCTGTTGCCGTTGCCTCTAGTGATCGTTCGTCTGATCAAACCACGGCCAGTTTTTGAACGCGGGTTCCCGGTTCCGGATCGCATTGGCGGGATGCTGCTGGCGGCAAGTCCTCGGGTCAACGCCGCGAACCGGCCCTTGGCAGATCGCCTTGCTTTGTGGGCCGTTTGGGCGCTGATTGTCGTTGCTTTGTCCGGTCCTCGTGAGTTGCAACCCGTCAGCGCCTTGAAGGTTTCAGGGCGGGACCTTGCGATCGTTTTGGATCTTTCAGGTTCGATGGTGCGGGATGATTTTTATCTCGATGGGCGCCAAATCACCCGGTTGGAGGCGGTGACAAGTGTCGGGTCCGAGTTCGCCAGACGCCGCGCTGGCGACCGAGTGGCATTGATAGTGTTCGGGTCCGAAGCCTATTTCGCCACGCCTTTCACATTCGATACTGAGGCAGTTGCGCGACGGATCGAAGAGGCCACGATAGGTATATCGGGCCGCGCTACCAACATTTCCGATGGTCTGGGCCTCGCTTTGAAGCGTCTCACTGACAGTCAGGCGGCGTCCCGCGTTGTGATCCTGTTGTCGGATGGGGTGAACAACGCGGGGGCCACGAACCCCCGAGGCGTGGCGGAATTGGCGGCTGAAATAGGCGTGCGGGTTCACACAATAGCGCTCGGTCCCAAAGACCTGCAAAGCGCAGAGGTAGGTGAACGCGGCGTGGTTGATGCGGCCACCCTGCGCACTATAGCCGAGGTATCAGGGGGTGAGGCTTTTCGCGTCAAAACCACCGATGATCTGATCGACGTGACGCAAGCGCTGGATCGGTTAGAAGCGACAGATAGTGCGGGCCTTACGGCTGAGGTCCACAAGTCCTATTGGACATGGCCCGCAGCAATGGCAGCGGCACTTGCCCTGATGGCGGCGTGGAGGCAGGCGCAATGAGTGAATTGGATTTCACTCTGCTCAGGCCGTATTGGGGGCTTTCCGTGATCTTAATATGCGCGGTCAGCTGGTGGATTATACCCCGCACCGGCGGGTTCGGAGCCTGGGACAAGGTTACCGATCCTCAGCTAATGAAAGCGATGGCGGCGATTGGCAGGATCGAAGGTGGTTCGTTCCCGCTCACGCCAGTTGCCTTACTGCTGACCAGTGGGATCATTGCAGTTGCTCTGACTGGCCCGGCCATCGAACGGCGCGACGCGCAAACCTATCGCAATCTGGATGGCGTGTTGTTCCTTGTGGACGCGTCAGACAGCGTGGTGGAAGACAACCGCTGGCCACAAATGCTGAGCATGGGGCGTTTTGGCATCAGCGCTATTGGATCCCGGCCCGGTGGTATCATTGTATTTGCAGGTGATGCCTATGTCGCGACGGACATGACGACGGATCACCGCCAATTGGGGCAAACTTTCTCTCTCATCAATGGCGAGACCGTGCCGGACAAAGGATCTCGCCCGGTACGTGCACTGGCTTTGGCGCTTCAGCGATTGGAGGAGGCGGGGATCCTTGCCGGGGACGTGGTGATATTCACAGATGGTGACGGATTGGGCTCAACTTCGCTGCAACAAGTCGCGTCTCTTGCGTCGCGCGGGGCGCGCGTGTCTGTGGTGTCGTTGCAGACTCCGACGGCGCAGATGCAAACGCATACCGGTGTCGGCGGTGGCGCGGTGTTCACATTAGACCAGACAGATGACCTGGCGCTTTGGTTGGCTGATGACGCCGCAACCAGGCTGGAACGGGCAGACTACCCCGTGTTGTTTTGGCACGATCTGGGGCGGTATTTGTTGTTTTTGGCACTGCTCCCCCTCTTGTTGATGTTTTGGAGGGAGCGCGCATGAGGTGGTTCGCGATCGCAGGTGCTGCTTGCATTGCTCTTGCTTTTGTCTTGGGAGGAGCTGCCCCCTTTGGGCGCGTTGCATTGGCTATTGGTCTATATCCGATGGCGGCGAACCTGTTCTCCAATTCGGACTGGCAAGGTGTCGCCTTCTATCGTGCTGGGGAATTCGAAAAAGCCGCCGAAGCTTTCATGAGCGCCGGCAACCGATACAATCTCGGCAATGCCGAGGCCCAAAATGGTCAATTTGCTGCCGCGCTGGAGGCCTATGATCAGGCCATTGCCAAAGGTATTCCGGACGCTCAGGCGAATTTCGATGTGTTGGCCGCTTATTACGCGGGGCAGCAGATCGATCCAGAGGCATTGGGCCTTTTTCCGGAACGCAAGTCAGGTCCCAAAGCGGAAAGCTTTGTGGCCCGTGGGAACGCGCGCGCGGCTGGAACGGGGAGTGAGGTCACGAATTCGAACACGATGCTGGGATTGGCAGAATTAGACAGCCGCGGGCGACTGGGTGTGCGGCGCATCTTTGATGACAAGTTCATGGTTGCAGACCAACGATGGCTCAATCAGCTGTCCGATGTTCCTGGTGAGTTTATGGCGGCACGGATTGCGCAGGAACACAAGCGCAGGGTGAAGCTGGGTCTTTCGCCTCCCGAAGCGGAGAGCCCGGAATGAAGTGGTTGGTCTTACTTCTTATCGCTTTCCCGGTTCATGTGCTGGCGCAGTCAAAGACTGTTTTGCCGTCCGAGGCATCGATAGAGGTCACCATCGAAGACGACACCTCTGTTCCCTTCACTCGTGAGATGGTGCTTTTGACGATCCGAGGTGTCTACCGTCGGCACATCACTCGGGAAAAACTTGTCCAACCCGATTTTGAGGGGTTCAGTTGGGCGCAGCTGGGGCCGGACAGTTGGTCCGAAGAAAGGATCAATGGTCGGAAATACAAAGTGTTTACCCGACGCATGGCGGTCTACCCGGTCGAAGCTGGCGAGCTTGCGATTGGTCCATTCATTCACCGGCTGACCCTGACTGACGAAAATGACGACTGGTTCGAACATGAGATTCAATCGGAGCCGTTAACCATTCAGGTGGCAGAAGCCCCTACAACGAAGGATTGGTGGTTTCCGGTGCGCAAACTGCAAATCTCGGACCAGTGGTCGAATGCCCCGGATCAACTTGCTCCGGGTGAGGGTGTCCTGCGCGTTATCCGGCTGGAAGCGTTGGGCGCCACCCCAGAGATGATACCGCCGATGCCGGAGTTAACCTCACCTTCGGCCCTGATTTTTGCGCATCCTGAGAAACGTCTTGTCGAACTGACACCGGAAGGACCAGTGACCTACGCATTCTGGCGCTGGACCATTCGCCCGTCTAACGACACGTCGGGCATCGTTGTGCCCCTGCGATTCAGCTATTTCGACACCTTCGCGCGCGAAGCTCGCGAGGTCACGATTTCACCTCAACGCATTGCCTACGGCACGGTCACCGGAGCGGTGCCCTCTGACAGCCCCGAGGAGGTAGCGCGCCCTGTGACGTTGCTGGAATGGCCCGTATTCGCAATCGCCGTTGTCGTCTCTCTGGCTGTTCTGGTATTGGGCATGTCGGGGCACAAAGTGGCCGCTTCAAGGGCATTGCAGCGATTTGGAGTGTTCGATCCACTGGTCCGAGAATTGCGGGGTTGCGCCAAGGCCGGTCGTGCGGACGGGCTGCGACAAGCTGCTGTTGCTATCTTACGTCGTGACGGATCCTCATCCGGACGCCTTGAGCAAATACGAGACTTTGACCGGCAGGTATTCGATCCCAAGGCGGCAGCACCTGATTTGAATGAATTTGCCAGGAAGTTCCTCAACAATTAGGCTCTCGGAGTCATCAAGCTTTTGTTACCTAAGGCAACTTTCGCTCGTATCAAAATGAAACAGTTGAACTGATCAGGAAATGCTGTACTTTTCCCATTGGAGGAGAAACCATGCATATTGCGGGATGCCCTGAACCGGTAGACCAAGTGTCCAGCGTCCTTATCGTTGATGATCATCCGCTGTTTAGCGACGCATTGGCTGCGGCGTTGCAACTGAATTTCGAGAATTGCCGGATTGAAAAAGCCAACACGCTTGCGCAGGCATTTGAGATACTTGGCGAGGGCTTCAAACCTGACCTGATCATGTTTGACCTCAAATTGCCGGATGTCACAGGTATTTCGGGTTTTCAACAGTTCCGACAGCGCTGTCCGAAGGTGCCGGTTCTGGTTATTTCGTCGCTTGCATCCGGAGAGCTTGTGCGCTCTTTGATGGATCACGGTGCGATGGGGTTTCTTCCCAAGGATACGCCAGCGCAAACACTCAAGATTGCGATCCAGGAGATTGCGGCTGGCCGTAAGTATGTGCCTGTCGAATTCAGCCGAGTTGAAGAGACAAAGCCAGCAGAAAGCATTGTCTATCAATCCAGTCCCGAACTTTCGTCGCTCACACCGCAGCAAGTCAAAATTCTCAAGCTGATATGCGTGGGCCAATCCAACAAACAGATCGCATATGAGCTGTCGCTGGCCGAGGCGACGGTCAAAGCGCATATCACCGCTTTGCTGCGTCGCCTTGGTGTGCGCAATCGGACCCAAGCTGCTGTTCTGGTCGACTCGGTTGTCGCCCGTCATGCGCGACATGAGCCGGAGGTCAAATCCTTTCTTCAACACTAGGGGGCTTGCATGCGGGATTTGGAACATGGACCGAGTTTTATTGCTATTGGCCGCTCCACTAGCTCGGACCCGACAATCGCCGTTGAAGAAGCCTGCGCGGGCATTGATTGTCTCTCATCTTGCTTCGTCTTGGCCTTTGTTCCCAGCAACCATGATCCTGCGGAAATATCGCGTCGCCTGAACTGGAAGCTTGCGGGCGTTCCAGTTTTCGGTTGCACTACTGCGGGGCAAATAACGCGATCGGGTTATGAATCGGATGCGCTGTTGTTGCTGGCCTTTCCCAAGTCCAACTTTCGATGCTCCTCCATTCTGTTCGAGGAACTCAGACCGCTGGACTCGACGGAAATTGCAGCCACCGCGCAACGTCAGGCCGAGAGGTTTCGTCATACGGCTGGATGGAACAGATTGGCGCTGGTGTTTTCAGATGGATTGTCCAAGCAAGAAGACCTGCTGGTCTCAACTCTGGAAACGGTTCTTGATGGATTGCCGATTTTTGGCGGCTCTGCCGGAGATGGCCTTCAATATGAAGAAACGTTTATTTTACATGGCGGCAGTGCCTACAGCAATGCAGCCGTCCTGTTGTTGATTGAGACCAACCTTGGTTTTCAAGGCATCGGCTTTGACCATTTCCTGCCAATCGGGTCGGAGATCATTATCACCGATGCCAATCCGGAAGAGCGCGTGGTCTATGAAATCAATGGCGCTCCGGCCGCACAGGAATATGCGCGGCTAGTCGGCTGCGCGGCCGAGGATCTTTCGCCGCTGGTCTTTGCAGAAAACCCGCTGCTTTTGCGGCAAAACTTGAACTACTACGTGCGCGCCATTCGCGAACCGATGGAGGGGGGCTCACTGTCCTTTCTCGCGGCGATTGATGATGGCCTAATCATGACTTTGGGACGCGGGAAGGAGATCATCGAAACCCTCAAGGCCGGGCTTGATGTGCGTGACAATGCCGGATCGGCACCTGATTTCATCCTTGGGTTTGACTGTATTCTGCGCAAACTGGAAATCGAACAGAAACAGCTGAGCAAGCAGGTCTCTGACGTTTTGCAATCCCACCGGGTTGTTGGTTTCAACACCTACGGAGAGCAACAATCCGGTGTACACATGAACCAGACCTTTGTGGGGGTCGCCTTCTTTGAACCAGAGAAGCGGGACCTGAGCTGACCATGCTGAATCCAGACGATCCGCTCGAGATCCAGGTCTCGAAACAAGCCAAGATAATTGATGCGCTTATACGGCGCGCCAATCGCCAGAAAGATGTAGGTCCGTCTGCCTTCCAAGCGTTTCAGTCCGCGATTGAGTTGCAGCAGCAGGTGATGGAGCAGAGCCGTGATCTGGCGCGCGCAACCACCGAACTTGAAAGCGCCAGATACGAACGTGAGCAAACCCGCAAGAGTCTCGTCAAAGCGCTGTCTTCCATGGAAGAAGGGTTTGCGCTGTTCACCGATGGTGAGTTGAACCTGTGTAACGAGCTGTTTCAGGCGATCTTCCCGGACATGTCGGACATTGTCGGGCCGGGTCTCAGCTTGGGACGGTTCTTTCTATTGGTGCAAAGCAGCCCTGAGTTCGTTTCGTCCGACCATGGTATCTCGAACATGTTGGATACGCTGGAGCGCAATTGCCACACGGGCATGGTGTCAAGCGACGTGATCGAATTGCGTGGCGACCGTTGGTATCAACTCAGCGCGCAATACACGTCATCGCAGAACGTGGTTATTTTGCTGACCGATATCACTTCGGTTGTGCGTCGAAACCGCGATGAGAAAGAGACTCTGATTGACCGACAGGAAGACTACCTTCAGGCGGTTTTTCAAAACATGAGCTCTGGCGTATGCACTTTCTCGTCAGAGTCCCAGATCATGATGCACAATGCGCGGTTTCGAGAGATTCTGAACCTGCCGCTCTCTCTGTTGCAGGGAAACGTACCTGTGAAAACGCTCTTGGATCTGATGCGGACGCGCGGGCTGATCAAGGCCGATGATGAACGCAGGATCGGTAAGTGGCAGCACGAACTAAAAAGTCGGGGTTGGCTGCGCAAACGTGTGCGCGACGGATCGGATCGGGTTCTGGACATACAAGTCAACCAACTGCCAGATGGTGGTTTTCTGGTCGAACTCAAAGACGTGACACTGGAAGCGCGTGCGACAGAAACTCTGGAAAACCGGGTCATGGAACGCACGGCTGAATTAACCCATGCAAACGCCAAGCTGGTTCAGGAGTACGAAGAAAAAGCGCGGGTGGAAGAGGCACTGCGGATCGCGAAGGAACGAGCTGAAGCCGCAGTATCTTCCAAGACACGATTCCTTGCAGCGGCCAGCCATGATCTGCTTCAGCCGATCAACGCGGCAAAGCTGATGATTTCTACCTTGCTGGAGATCACGCGTGAGACCGAGCTGTATGAGATGATGGAGCGGCTGGACGGTGCATTCGGCTCTACCGAACAGTTGTTGCATTCATTGCTGGATATCTCAAGGCTAGAAACTACTGATCCGGATACGGTTTCACCCACGGATGTCAGTCTTGCGTCGATGATTGAGGGGATACAAGGCGATCAGACGCTGGTTGCCGAGACCAAGAACGTGAGGCTTGATGTTGTTCCGTGCTCGGAAACTGTAAACTCAGATCCGGTCTATCTGTTTCGCTCGATCCAGAACCTGGTGGTAAATGCGATCCAATATACCGAACCCGGAGGTCGAGTTCTGGTGGGCTGTCGCAGGCGTGGCCATAAGGTCATCTTGCAAGTCTGGGACACGGGTATTGGTATTGCGCTCAAAGATCAGGAACGCGTTTTCGAAGAATTCACACGGGCCGACAATGTGCCATTGGGGTCTGGCATGGGACTGGGGTTGTCAGTGGTAGACCGCGCCTGCCGACTTTTGGGCCATAAGCTGTCGCTTCGGTCAAAACCTGGTATTGGATCTGTGTTCAGCATTGAAATGGACAGGGTCGAAGCAGGACAAAGTGCCGTTGAACCCCTTGATCTTCTTGCGAACACGAGCGATGTGCCGCTCGATTTCATCGTTTTAGTGATCGAAAATGATCGTGATGTTCTATTTGGCACGACGCAGTGGCTGGAACAAAATGGTGCCAGCGTTATGCCAGCCCGGTCGCCGCAGGAGGCATTGCAATTCATAAGAGATATCGGAATGCCGCCCGATATCGTTCTGGCGGATTATCAACTGGATGATGGTGAAACCGGAGTGAACGCAATTCGTCAGATACGCGAAATGACGCAGACCCAGGTTCCGGCAATCTTAATCACCGCGGATCGCAGTGAAGCCTTGCGCAAAGACGGATTACAGCTTGAGATTTCGGTCATGACGAAACCGGTAAAACTGCCTCGGCTCCGGTCTTTGATCATATGGAAGACTCAGCGCGCCATCGTTACCAAGACGCTCGACACCGACAAAAGTCGGCGGTGACATGGGGCGATTAGCCCATACTCTCTTCAATGGGAGGACAAGATCATGAGAGTGTTTCTATACGGGCTCGCAATTTCGATTTGGAGTTTAAATCCAGCGTCTGCGGCCTCGATTGATGCAGAACAGGCTTATGAATTGCTGTTTCAGGATGGGGTTCTGGACACTATCGCAAGGGATAAGGAACTGATCTACCAGCGCACCGTCACGAACCAGATCAGGCCCGATGCAGCCGAACGTGATACCGGCGATATCGCTCTCAGTTTCAGGGAAGACGGGGCCGAAATGGCGCATCTGGAGTTTCGTCAAAACGACAAACACCGCGCTATGGGCGTTTTCCCGGCCAGCGTCGGGAATCCGATGATCATGGTTTTTTACGAAAGCGCCATCCGGGATATGGCTGAATCCGCCGGAGGCAGCCCATTCTACATCCGAAACCGTGTCAAAGATGCGCTGGTTCAACCTGCCGAGGTTGTCGAAGGTGAGGCTGTGGTCGACGGCAAAACCATCTCCGTACAGACCATCCTCATGCGTCCTTTCGCTGAGGATCCTAACCGGGACCGGATGCAAGGGTTCGGAGATCTCGTCCTCAGCGTTACGGTGTCAGAGGAGGTTCCGGGTTGGTATCTGCGCCTGGTTGCAGAAGCCGCACCGGAAGGCGAAGGCGCAGCAATCTATCGATCGGAGATGCAGTTTGAAGGCGTGCAGGAGGGTCGCGAATGAAAGCCCTAGACCTTAGGTGGGAAAGTATCCGCATGACCTGTACAGCTATGGTCGCGGCTGTTCTGGTTGCACCGATCACAGCGTCAGCACAAAGCGTCGCCGACCGGCTCAACGATTACCCTACCGCTGCGCGCGCGGATTACGTATTCGCATGCATGGTGACCAACGGCCAGACCCGCGAGATGCTGGATCGGTGCTCATGTTCAATCGATCTGATCGCTTCAATTCTTCCTTATGAACAATACGAACAGGCGGAGACTGTCCTTTCGATGCGTCGGGTCGGGGGCGAGCGAATGGCGTTCTTCAAAAGCGCCGTACTGGCCGAAAACATGGTGGCTGACCTGCGCCGGGCGCAGGCCGAAGCAGAAGTTGTCTGTTTCTGAGTGAAACGGGGACCAGCCGGTTAGCTGGCCGCAGCCTTGGGCAGATCTTTCTCGAATGTGTTGCCCTCGGTATCCGTTGCCTTGACCGTCAACATGGTTGAGCCGTCGTCGTTATAGGAAAAGCGAAATGCCGGGTTCTCTGAGATCGAGATACCACCGTCCATGGTGAACAACAGCTCATCCCCCTGCCAGACTTCGATGTGGTCGATGAAATGCGCAGGAATGAACAATTGCGTAACCTGATCGCGCTGTAAGCCGGAATAGTTCGGGTGCCGGATCATGATCTGTGCTTCACGGCGTGGTGTTGAAATCTGCGCTTCTTGCCCAAAGCTGCGCAGCTTCATCTTACCCATCGACGCCAAAGCGACCTCGGGGTCTTTACTGGCTGGTGCCGAGCAGCCGCCCGAGGCTTTGACAAACCGGCCCGTCATGTGGAGACCTTCCGGCGTTTCTGCGATCACGCGGACATTCGAGTATTGGTTCACGCGGACTCGCATTTCGAAATCCAACTCACCCATGGCAGGTGAAAACGTGAAGACACCTGCGATTGGCGCGGGGTTTTCGTCGATCACCACAGTGGCGGCAGAGATTTTGACATTTGGATCAAGCTGCTTCAGAACGATGGGCACCGTTGCCGCGTCGTGTGCCCTATAGGGTGCGTCCAATGAAAGCAGCGTATCCGCACTCCCTATTTGAACATCGCCCACCACATCGTATTGCAGGTCGTGCCAGGTTTCGCTGTCGACTAGCGGATTCTTGACCGGCTGTTCCGCCCAAGTGGGCAAGGATAGCGCAAGTGAAAGGATCGCTGCGGGTGCAATTGCTCTGGCCATGTGTTTTCCTCCGGCAACCGGTGCTGCGGATTATGCCACAAAACCCCAGGAAATTATATGCCGACGAAAGGCGGTGTGGTTCTGGCAGTGAACTGTGCCAAGGTTCGGGATGGAGAGTTGCCATGTTTGAAGCCGTGATTTTGCTATGCGCGCAGGCTGCGACCGAGCCCTGCAGAGAGCAGCTTTTGCCGGGCTACGAGGCTGAAAATCAAGCTGAGTGCGAACAAAAACTTAAGGCGCAACCTCCGTCGCTTTCCGACGGTCACAGCGGTGAACCCGTCTGCCAAGCCATTGGGAGGATATTGGAATTTGATGAAGTTGCCCCCGGCCTTTTCGTGCATCGCGGTTTGATTGAAGAGCCTAACGCGGACAATCTGGGGGACGTGTCGAATTTCGGATTTGTCATCGGACTAGACAGTGTTGCAGTGATCGACACAGGAACAGCTCCCTGGATGGGAGAAGCCATTTGGCGCGCTGTTCGGGCAGAGACGGACAAACCCGTCAGTCACGTCATTTTGACCCACATGCACCCCGATCACACTCTCGGAACTGCGCCGCTGACCCTGACAGGGGCGCAGATAATTGGCCATGTGGGGTTGGAGAGAGCGTTACTGGACCGACTGAGCAATTACGTTGAAAGCCTGAGCGCCGTTATCGGTTCCGACGCCTATGTGGGTGTTGGGCCAATTACTGTCGATATCGCTGTTGAATCCGAGGAAGAGATTGATCTGGGTGGGCGCAAACTGATCCTGCGTGCCTGGTCCAGAGCTCATACCGGGAATGACCTGACGGTCAAGGATGTGAACACCGGCGTTATGTTCGCAGGCGATCTGGTGTTTCATCGGCACACCCCAGCCTTGGACGGCCAGCTGATCGGCTGGCAGCGTGTTCTAAAAAAGATGACCGAGCTGAATATTACCCAAATCGTGCCCGGTCATGGTGGCCCGATCCTGGCCTGGCCAGAAGGCGCCGAGGACATGGTGCGCTATCTGGATGTGTTGGAAACTGACACACGCGCCGCAATCGACACGGGTCAGCGACTGGGCGATGCGGTTGAAACAATCGCTCAAAGTGAAGCGGAACAATGGGAATTGTTTGACGCTTATAACCCGCGCAACGCCACGGTCGCATTTACCGAACTTGAATGGGAATAGCCCTGTCAGCGAATGGCGCGGTTCAGGTTCTTTGCGGCTTTCAAATTGGTCTGATCTGCGCCCTGAACATCGGTCAGCCGCGTTGCGGTCAAATCGGCATCCGTAAAATCAGCACCTGACAATGTGGCCCCTGTCAGGTCTGCCCCACCCAATGTGGTCATCGACATGTCCGCACCGGTGAAATTTGCGTTGGGCAGTTTGGCAAATTCCAGATCGGCGCGCGACATTTGTGCATTGGCAAAATCCACATCTGACCCGTACGCCGAGGTCAGGACGCCACGCATTAGGCCCATGGATTGGTTGCGCATGTCGGCGGAAAAATCTGCCCCTTTGAACACCGCTCGGGTCAGATTGGCCTTGGTGAAGTCAGCGGCGGTTCTGGCATTTGTGAAATCGGCATCGGTCAGGTCCGCCTTGCTGAGCTGGGTCTGGAATAACTCGGCCCCAACAAGCGATGCGCCTGAAAGGTTCGCTCCGATCATCCAGGACTGGCTCAGAACTGCGCCGTCCAGTTTTGAACCCGACAAATTGGCGCCGTTTAATGAGGTCGCTCGCAGGGTCGCATTGCTGAAATCCAGTCCGGACAGGTCCAGATTGTTGAGCCAGACCCGGGTAAAATCGGCGGGGGTGTCGGTTGTGGCTGCGTCGAGCCGGGCAACAACGTCGGCACGGGTCATTTGCGCCTCGGTCATTTTGGGCAATGTCATGTCAACACCACTCAGCGGTGATTGGCCAAGGGCTGTTAGAGGCGCAAGGGTTAGTAAGAGGATCAGTAGGGGTTTCATGCGTCCCTCCTGCGTTTGTTGACCGGCTAATTATCCCTGATCCGACGTCAATTGCTGAAGCATTTGCGAGATCGCAAACAGACGGCGTTCCAGAATTTGCGGAGTTTCGCAAAGATAGGTGATCGAGCGCTGACGGTCTGTATAGATCAACTGGTCCCAATCCAGCTGTTCTTCAAGGGCGTCAACGCGGTCATAATCCGGTGGGTCGGCAGCCAAGGCCTGCTCCATTTCCACGCGGGCAAGATCAATCTTTTCGGCCATTTCGATCTGGTTAAGCGAAAACTCTCCTATCCCGGCTATTATGTGCTTGCGCCGTTTCGATAATGAGTCGAAGACACGCTGAAACACCAATCCCAGAACATCCGGATCCCCATTGTAGCGCGCAGCAAATTCCGCAACGCGGGGCTGAAGGTCTTCCAACTCAATTCGTCTCAGGGCCAGCAGCCCGGCAATTTCGTCAATGTCGGCGTCGTTTTGGGCGGATTCACTATCGGCGATCTGGTGTGGCCACATAAGACCCAGTGACAGATCTTCGACCTTGCGTTGAATACACGGCCAGGTTGGATCGGAAAAATCTGCGGCAAAGTTTGGTCCAGCCGTGCCGAGCCACACCAGGGCCATAACAATTAGCTTGCCGTTCGACATCTCAGCTCTCCTCCACGCGGATAGTATGCATGAAATCTGCGCGCCAAGTCCATTCAACCCAATACACACCATTGTCTTAATTGTTAGAACACGGGGCTGGCCCTCATACTCTAACCAAGCAGTCGGTCTAAGAATGATTCCGCTGCAAGGGAGGACAGACAGAATGAGAACACGCGCGGCGGTTGCTGTGGCGGCGGGACGACCTTTGGAAATCATGGAGGTTGAACTGGATGGCCCGAAGGCAGGTGAAGTCCTGATCGAGATCAAGGCAACCGGACTATGTCATACGGATGAGTTCACCCGTTCGGGCGATGACCCTGAAGGAATTTTTCCTGCAATTCTGGGCCATGAGGGTGCCGGGGTTGTATTGGAGGTCGGTGAAGGCGTCACCAGCCTTGAGGTTGGGGACCACGTGATCCCGCTTTACACCCCCGAATGCCGCGAGTGCGAGTATTGTCTGAACCCCAAGACGAACCTGTGCCAGAAAGTGCGCGCTACACAGGGGGCGGGTCTGTTGCCGGACGGAACGACCCGGTTCAGCATGCTTGATGGCACGCCGATCCATCACTACATGGGCTGTTCGACCTTCGCCAATCACACCGTGGTGCCCGAGATCGCCTTGGCCAAAGTGCGCAAGGACGCGCCGTTTGACAAAATCTGCTATATCGGCTGCGGCGTCACCACTGGTATCGGGGCCGTAATCAACACCGCCAAGGTCGAGATCGGATCGCGCGGCGTTGTGTTCGGTCTCGGCGGTATCGGCCTGAACGTGATCCAAGGTCTGCGCATGGCTGGCGCGGATCAGATCGTTGGTGTCGATCTGAACGATGGCAAAGCAGAGATGGCAACGCATTTCGGTATGACCGATTTCGTGAATCCCTCGAATGTAAGCGGCGATATCGTGGCGCATCTGGTCGAACTGACCGGAGGGGGTGCGGATTATACCTTTGACGCCACAGGCAATGTTGGCGTGATGCGCACTGCTTTGGAATGCGCGCACAAAGGGTGGGGTGAAAGCATCATCATCGGTGTCGCACCCGCCGGGGCCGAGATTTCGACGCGTCCCTTCCAACTGGTCACCGGCAGGTCGTGGCGCGGCACGGCGTTTGGCGGTGCCAAAGGTCGGACGGATGTCCCGAAAATCGTCGACTGGTACATGGACGGCAAGATCGAGATTGATCCCATGATCACACACAAATTGACGCTGGATGAGATCAACCACGGCTTTGACCTGATGCACGAAGGTAAGTCGATCCGCGCGGTGGTGGAGTACTGACATGGATCTAAAGGTCATTTCGCAAAACCGCAGCTTCGGAGGGGAGCAGACTGTCTACTCCCATCTCTCCGCGACATGCGATTGCGAGATGACCTTTGCCATCTACCTGCCGCCTCAGGCCAGATCTGGGCCGGTGCCTGTTCTGTGGTATTTGTCCGGACTGACCTGCACTCATGAAAACGCGATGACCAAGGGCGGTTTTCAGGAGGCGGCGGCGGACTATGGTGTAGCGGTTGTGTTTCCCGATACGTCTCCGCGTGGTGACAACGTTGCCGATGATGATGCCTATGATCTGGGACAGGGGGCAGGTTTTTATGTGAACGCCACCCGTGATCCTTGGCGGTCGCATTTCAGAATGTATGACTACATCGTTGACGAGTTGCGCGACATAGTTGTGAAGAATTTTCTGGTTCAGGATCGTCACGGGATCACGGGTCATTCCATGGGCGGCCACGGCGCGATCACGATCGCGATACGGAACGCTGACAAATTCAGATCTCTTTCAGCATTTGCGCCGATTGCGCACCCGACACGTTCGGATTGGGGCCGCAAACAGCTCAGCAGCTATCTGGGTGACGACGAAAACACCTGGGTCGAGCATGACGCGACATTGCTGTTGGAAGAACACGGCTGGAAAGGGGATCTGCTGATCGATCAGGGTGCGGATGATCAGTTTCTCGATCTGCTCAAACCCGAAGCTTTGGCCAACATGATGGCCAAGCGCCGCCAGCCCGGACAGATCAGAATTCAGGAAGGGTATGATCATTCATATTTCTTCGTGAACAGCTTTGCGCGTGATCATGTCGAATGGCACGCCGAACGTCTCAGCCAATGAAAACAGCAAGGAAAGAATGATAGTGTTCAGAACGGTAATCACGGCAACCTGCCTCATGCTAGCACCCGCCTTTGCAAGTGCCGAAGGCGATCCCGAAGCGGGTGAGAAAGTCTTCCGCAAGTGCAAAGCCTGTCACGCTGTGGGCGAGGGAGCAGAAAACAAAGTAGGTCCCATGCTGAACGGTATCGTTGGGCGTCAGGCTGCAACCGTTGAGGGGTTTGGCTATTCCCCGACCCTCATCGAGTTGTCCGAAGAAGGGCTGGTCTGGACACCCGAGGAGCTGGACGCGTTTCTTACGAAACCGCGCGACTATGCGAAGGGGATCAAGATGACCTTCGCTGGTCTGCGCAAAGAGGACGATCGCATCAACATCATCGCATATCTTGCAACCTTTGAGGAGCCAGGGTCGTAAGAGATTGCATTGCTCGCCCGTCGATGTGACCGCAAAAGGGCCGGTCTGGGCGAGCATCAACAGACACCGCAATCCGACCTGGGTGAGGTGTTGTAATGCAGCGAGAACGCTGCACGAAAGGGAGGAGATTGAATGAAAAATCTATCGCTTTGGACCTCCGGGATTGCCATTGCGCTGGCCACTGCGGCATATGCCAATGACGACCTGATTGCCCAGATGGAGAACTCGAAACAATGGGCGATCCAAACGGGTGACTACAAAAATCAGCGCTACTCCGAACTGGACCAGATCAACGCCGACAACGTTGGTGATCTGCAGGTTGCGTGGACTTTCTCGACCGGCGTTCTGCGCGGGCATGAGGGTTCGCCGCTGGTGATTGGCGACATGATGTATGTTCACACGCCGTTCCCGAACATTGTCTATGCTCTGGATCTGGCCAATGACGGCAAGATCGTCTGGAAATACGAGCCCAAGCAGGACCCGGACGTTATTCCGGTGATGTGCTGTGACACCGTAAACCGGGGTGTGGCCTATGCGGATGGTAAGATCTTCCTGCATCAGGCGGACACCAAAGTTGTGGCGCTGGATGCCAAATCTGGCGACGTTGTTTGGGAAGTCCAGAATGGTGACCCGGCGATTGGTGAAACCAACACTGCCACTGTGTTGCCCATCAAAGACAAAGTCATTGTTGGCATTTCGGGCGGTGAGTTTGGTGTGCGCGGATCGGTTACGGCCTATGACATGAACTCGGGCGAGCAAGTCTGGCGAGCCTATTCCATGGGGCCGGATTCGGACATCCTCGTTGATCCTGAAAAGACCACGCATCTGGGTAAGCCGGTTGGCGCAGACTCGGGTACAAATACCTGGGAAGGTGATCAGTGGAAGATCGGCGGCGGCACCACTTGGGGCTGGTATTCTGCGGATCTGGACGAAAACCTGATGTACTATGGCACGGGTAACCCGTCGACTTGGAACCCGGCGCAGCGCCCGGGCGACAACCGCTGGTCCATGACCATCATGGCGCGTGATATCGATACCGGTATGGCCAGATGGTTCTATCAGATGACCCCGCACGACGAATGGGACTATGACGGCATCAATGAAATGATCCTGACGGAACAGGAAATTGATGGCACCGAGCGCAAGTTGCTGACCCATTTCGACCGCAACGGTCTGGGATACACCATGGACCGTATCACGGGTGAGCTGCTGGTGGCCGAAAAGTTCGACCCGGTTGTGAACTGGACAACGGGCGTCGACATGGATCCCAACAGCGAGACCTATGGTCGTCCGGCTGTGGTCGCTCAGTATTCGACGGAACAGAACGGCGAGGACGTGAACTCGACCGGTATCTGCCCGGCGGCTCTGGGCACCAAAGACCAACAGCCTGCGGCCTATTCGCCGAAGACTCAGCTGATGTACGTGCCGACCAACCACGTCTGCATGGACTATGAGCCATTCCGCGTTTCCTATACCGCTGGTCAGCCTTATGTGGGCGCGACTCTGGCGATGTATCCGGCACCGGATAGCCATGGTGGTATGGGTAACTTCATCGCGTGGGACAACACCGACGGAAGCATCAAGTGGTCGCTACCCGAGCAGTTCTCGGTCTGGTCCGGTGCTCTGGCAACAGCGGGTGATGTTGTATTCTATGGGACGCTCGAAGGCTATCTGAAGGCCGTTCACGCTGAAACCGGTGAAGAGCTGTACAAGTTCAAAACACCGTCCGGCATCATCGGCAACGTGATGACGTATGAGCAAGGTGGCAAGCAGTATATCGGCATCCTGTCAGGTGTTGGTGGCTGGGCCGGTATTGGTCTGGCGGCTGGTTTGACTAACCCAAATGACGGTCTGGGCGCCGTGGGTGGCTATGCCGCTCTCAGTGACTATACTGCGCTGGGTGGTCAGCTGACTGTGTTCGCACTGCCGAACTAAGCCAAAGAACTGACCGGCGCGACCCGACCGGACCGCGCCGGTTTTCACCTGTAAAAAAACGAGCTTTCCATGAACCACTCTGTACGTCTTCTGGCATCTGTTCTTTTGTCCTGCTTTCCCGTTGCCGCGATTGCTGAC
Organism: Ruegeria sp. AD11(2025); assembly: GCF_056542405.1. Taxonomy (NCBI): domain Bacteria; kingdom Pseudomonadati; phylum Pseudomonadota; class Alphaproteobacteria; order Rhodobacterales; family Roseobacteraceae; genus Ruegeria; species Ruegeria sp. AD11(2025). The sequence goes on from NZ_JBQFZU010000017.1 coordinate 74,691, forward strand.
AATCTGGCGGTCTCTTATTCCGAGGATGGGCGGTACTACACCGAAGACGATATCCCGACATTTAACGTGGCCGAGGATGGAACTGTGGACTGGATGACATTTTCAGGCTTCCGGCGCTATCACGCGGAATGCCATGTCTGTCATGGTCCGGATGGTGAGGGCTCGACCTATGCGCCGGCTCTAAAAGAGTCAGCGCTGGATATGGATTATTATGACTTTGTCGACATCGTCACGAATGGTCGACAGGTGGTGAACGCCGCTGAAAACTCGGTGATGCCGGGATTTGGCGACAACCCGAACGTGATGTGCTTTCTGGATGATATCTATGTATATTTGAAAGCTCATGGATCCGGTGCGATCCCACGAGGTCGCCCGCCCAAGAAAGAGGCGAAGTCCGACGTGATCCGCGAGGATGAAGATGCGTGCATGGGTTAAGGCCTGTCTTGTTCTGACGGTGCTTGGCGTCTGGCTTGGTCAGGCGCAGCCTGCACAGGCCCAAACTTCTGATCTGGTGTCAAAGACAGCCTTTCGCGTTTGCGCTGACCCTGCCAATTATCCCGTATCGTCCGAGGATGGATCTGGATATGAAAACCGGCTGGCCGAACTGATTGCCGCAAAGCTGGAACTGCCGGTGCAATATGTCTGGTTTCCGCAAGCGACAGGCTTCATTCGAAACACACTCGCTGCGAAGCGTTGTGATGTCGTGATCGGCTATGCGCAAGGTCATGAGTTGGTGCAGAATACCAACCACTACTATACCTCGGCCTATGCGTTGATTGTGCCGATGGACAGCGATCTGGCTCAGGTGGATCGGTTGAATGACCCCGCGCTTAAGGGCCGAAAGATCGGGATCGTGGCGGGTACCCCGCCGGCGGCGCATATGGCGCGGAATGGACTGATCGGACAGGCCAAGCCTTACAACCTTTTCGTCGATCGACGCGTGGAAAGCCCGGCTATCGATATGCTGGATGACCTGCAATCGGGAGAGATTGATGCGGCCATCCTCTGGGGTCCGCTGGGCGGACCATTGGTCAAGGCAGACTACCCAGAATTCAAGGTGATCCCGCTTGTCGACGAAGACCTGCCGCCGCGTTTGTTCTATCGCATCACCATGGGTGTACGGCAGGGTGAGAAGGTCTGGCAGCGGCAGCTGAATTCTCTGATCCGGCGCAATCAGGATGAGATAAATGCTGTGTTGGCCGAGGCCGGTGTTCCACTTGTGAATGATCTGGGGACTGAGGTGCTGGACCTGTCGCAATGATGCGCGCGTTCATGGCACTTGCGTTCATCTCAACCGCCGCGATGGCGCAGACCGTCCCCGAGCCCAGTGACTACCGCATGGATCACTACCGTGCGCCGGTGCCGGACCGGATAACCGACGGCACAACCATCGGCCCGGAAGATGCGCACAGCCTTTGGCAAGATCAGACCGCCGCTTTCATCGACGTTTTGCCTCAGCCACCTAAGCCAGCCAATCTGCCCGAGGGCACGCTTTGGCGAGACAAGCCGCGCAACAGTATCCCCGGAACGATCTGGCTACCCAATGTCGGCTATGGTGCAATCGCAGACGTCACGGCTGACTATTTTCGGTCCGGGTTAGAGGCCAGCACCAATGGCGACGTTGAGCATGGTATTGTGTTCTTCTGCCTCGAAGACTGCTGGATGAGTTGGAATGCCGCCAGACGCGCAATCGAATGGGGGTACGTCAACGTCTATTGGTTCCCAGAAGGCACCGATGGCTGGGCCTTATGGGGGTATCCACTCGAACGGGTCGAGCCGTTTCCAGGTCAGCCCGTCGCTGGGGGCGAATGATTCAAAAACCCGCCAGCTTCTTGTGCAAATGGCTGACGGTGCCGTCTGTATCCGTCATCGTTACATCAACTGCTTGTGCCCGGCTCGGAACAGATATGCCAACCCTCGGGTTTTCAGACAGTGAAATCGATCCGGTCAGCTGAACATAACCCGCGCCATCAAGATCAATATCCACAGTTTCCACGTAGCGCATCGGTATGAACAACAGGGAAATCTGGTCCATCTGCATTCCCGAATGCGACGGATGGTCAATGTTCAAATCCATCTTGCTGGCGCGATCCGCACCTAGATTGGACAACCGTGAACGCATATCCAGCGCAGGTACACGACCGACAAGTTCGGCCTCCATCGTTCCGAGGTTTTCCAACGCCAGTTTTGGGTCAGTTCCGGGTGGTGCGGCGCAGGCCCCAAGGCCCGAAGTTTTGACGAAGGTTTCCGACACCCAAAGGCGGCCATCCGTGGTTTCGGCAATGACATGCATCGGGGTCGGGCCGTTCACACGCATGGTCACATCGAAGTAGAAGCTCGGTAGCGGTTCTTCCAATTCGAACACAGCAGAAACAGGCATCGGGTTTTCATCCAACACCAAGGTCACTTTCGCTACATTCGTTCCTCTGGGGGCAACGACCTGAGCCGCAAGCTCGGTCCGTGTGTCATCGGGTGTGCGATAGGGAGCATCGATCGCGATCAACGCGTCGCCGTTCTGCATTGGCCGGTCGCCATAGAGAAGCGCGCGGACATTGTCCCACGCCTCGTTCGATGCCCAGGCCGGAGCAACCAGCACGCAGAACAGGGCTGCAATCAGGTGAGAAGCCTTCATTGTCTTCCTCCTTGCAGAAATCTACCAAAGGCACGCGGCCCATCGCAGGTTTCTATCGTTTCTACCACGGACAGCGACTTAGGGTCCACGATGCTGACAGTGTTGTCGAACCAGTTTGCAACGACCACCAGATCCTCGCCGGTTGTTGCGTCGATGCCCTCCGGGTATTCCCCGACCTCAAGCAGAGCTTCGTCCTCCAACGTCTCCAGAGTGATAACGCTGAGCGTATTGGCATATTGGTTCGTGACGAATGCACGATCGTGGGCAAAGGCTATTCCATAAGGACGTTCGCCAACGGGGACCGTAGCTATGACCGCGCCGGATTCGACATCGACAACGCTGACATCATTGCTGCCGACATTGCCGACAAAAAGCCGCCCATCAGGGGCAAAGCGCAATCCGAAGGGGCGGGTGCCAACGGTTATGATGTGAAGTGTTCGTAGAGTCTCTGCATCGAAAACCGAAACCTGATTGGAGTCCTTGTCAGCCGATGCCAGAAAACGTCCATCGGGTGAAATCGCGATCCCAGCCGGGGCAGTGCCTGTTGGCAGTTCTGTCAGAACCTCCAGACTTTCGCTGTCCAGAACCCAAAGACGAGAGTTGAACCAATCAGATACAAATACCCGCCCGCGTGCAGGGTCTAGCGCGATTCCGATGGGACCACCATCGAGCATAACCTGCGCTATCGCCTCACCCGTTTCTGCAGACAAACGCCGCACCGTTTTACTATCCGGGGACACGGCGAACAGCGTACCGTCCAAACCTACGGCCACGCCCGCAGGCATGCCCGGCAGCGGCCAGCGGGCCGTTTCCTGCATTTCGGAAAGGTCAATGCGACTGAGTTCCTCACCGTTTTGGCAAGTGATGAACGCCGTCTCTGCTGGCACCGGGCTGCCAGAGAGCACCGTAAGCAATATCAAGGATCGGCTAGCTTGCCGCACCAAAACGCTCGATCAACGCATCGAGGCCGGCCTGATACACCCCTGTCACGGCGGCGATGGCGGCTTCGTCATTCAGTTCGGCTGGTGGATCGTTGTTTGGATAACCGCGATAAAAGGCCCCGCGCCATTCGATGATCGAACCGCCCCCGTCGCGCGGTTTGACCGTCAGGTGCGATGAGTAATTGGTAACAGGCAGCACCTCAACCGCGACCTCAGTGATCCGGTAGGAATAGCTCATCTTTTCGTCGCTGTATTTATACAGAATCTCGTCAATCGTCGGCCCATCTTCCTGACCGAGTGTTAGCAACCGGGTCGCGTCGATCTCGTTGCCGCCTTTGCCTTCAGTCGCATACACGGCGGGATGCCATGACATGTCATCAAAGTTCCCGACAACAGCCCAAACCTCTTCGGGCGAGGCCGCGACTTCGGCGGTCAGCGTGACTTTCTGCCGGGTCGGCCCGTGGGCCCAGACCATGCCCGGAACCAGTAACGCAGCGGTTGTCGCAAGAAGCGTTCGTCGATTCATCCAGTATCCTCCCTGAATGCGCTTGGCGGTATTTGGCACGGCATCTCGACCGCGTGTTCCCGGTCAAAACTGACGTGCAATCACGCTAAACAGGTCTCCCTTTACGACCCCCTGCGAAACCGTAGGGGGTCGTGGGAAACCATAGCAAGATCAACCGCATACGGGCATTCTTATAAAATAAGAATCGAGCTTAATCATGAAGCTGATACGATTTGTTTTACAACATGGCCAAAAGTATCGGTTCCGTTCTTAGGGCGTTTCGCCCTTGATGAGCCAGCCTGATCACTCGGGCAACGGGAGGGCATCTTGATTATTCGCGTGCCGCCGCTGCTTGCGGCGCTGTTCTGGTGTGTGTCTGCGGTGACCGCGGCGGCGATCGATGTGAAAGCTGCGGTGCTACGGATCGACTACCCGTCGCTTTTGCCGATCTCGCGATATGATCTAAAGCCGACTGATCTGGGCTTTGCCGGTGCCGCGCTCGGGGATGAAGATAACAGCACGACCGGCGGATTTCTTGGACATACTTACGAGACTGCAACCGTTGCGGTTTCACCAGAAGAGGCCGACGCTGCAATGGACCAGATCCTATCAGACGGTGTGCGCCTGATCGTTCTTCTGGCCGAGGCCCCCGACGTTTTGCGCCTGGCGGACAAGGCGGCGGAGGCTGGGGTACTGGTTTTCAATGCGTCGGCACCGGATACCGAATTGCGGGATGCAAATTGCCGCGGCAACCTGCTGCATATTGCTCCGTCCCGTGCCATGACAGCTGATGCAGTGGCGCAGTTTGCGGTCTGGAAGAAGTGGGACGAATGGTTCTTGCTGGCCGGTTCAAACCCTGAAGATATCAAATCGGCTGATGCCTATCGCCGCGCGGCCACCAAGTTTGGTGCGAAGATTGCAGAGGATCGGACTTTTGCGGATACCGGAGGCTCTCGGCGGACGGATTCCGGCCATGTGCTGGTTCAGCGCCAATTGCCGCTGGATACACAAGATGTGCGAGATCATGATGTGGTGATCGCTGCAGACGAAACCGATTACTTCGGGCGTTACCTGTCTTACCACCTTTGGACCCCGCGCCCGGTGATGGGATCGGGTGGCCTGCGCCCGACAACATTTCATGGCGCGCATGAGGCATGGGGTGCAACCCAGTTCCAAACCCGTTTCGAGGAACTGACGGGTCGCTATGTTCGACCTGAGGATTACAACACCTGGCTTGCACTGCGGGTGATTGGCGAGGCGGTAACCCGCGCCAGTACGGCAGAACCTGACGGCGTGCGTGACTATGCCTTGTCGGACCAGTTCGAACTTGCCGCCTTCAAAGGACAGAAAGTGACGTTCCGCGATTGGAACGGGCAACTGCGCCAGCCGATCCTTCTGTATGACGGGTCGATCACCGTCAGTGTCAGCCCGCAGGAGGGGTTCCTGCACCAGATCTCACCGCTCGATACAATGGGTTTGGATCGGGCGGAATCCAGTTGTCGGGCATTTGAATAACCGGAGGTCTTGATGAAACGACTATTGTTGACCGTTGCCTGTGCCGCGCTGACCTCTGGTCCTGCGCTGGCGGGCAAGGCCTTTGTCTCGAACGAGCGGGGTAACACCATCACCGTGGTGGATACCGAAACCTGGGAGGTGATCACCGAATTTCCCGGCGGCAACCGCCCGCGTGGCATCACCGTCAGCCCGGATGGCGGAACGCTGTATGTTTGTGCCTCGGATGACAATATCATCCGAGTATTTGATACCGAGACCTATGAGGAACTGCCCAGCTTGCCCTCGGGCCCCGACCCTGAGCTTTTCATCCTGGAACCCTCGGGTAAACGGCTATACATCGCCAATGAGGACGACAATCTGGTTACGGTCACTGATACTGAAACCCGTACAATTCTGGCCGAGGTGCCGGTCGGCGTCGAACCCGAAGGCATGGGGATGAGCCCGGACGGCAAATTTGTGGTCAACACCTCTGAGACCACCAATATGGCGCATTTCATTTCCACTGAGGATTACACCATCAAGCACAACGTCCTGGTCGATCAGCGCCCGCGTTATGCGCAGTATACCGCCGATGGCAATCGCCTGTTTGTGACCTCGGAAATCGGTGGGACAGTCTCGGTTATGGATATAGCCGAGGACGGAACGCCCACAGTTGTTGGCAAAATCAGCTTCGAGGTGCCCGGGGTGCAACCGGAATGGTTGCAGCCCGTCGGAGCGAAGGTAACCTCGGATGGCAAACGCCTGTTTGTTGCTCTGGGGCCTGCAAACCGTGTTGCCGTCGTTGACGCACAAAGCCTTGAGGTTTTGGATTACATCCTAGTTGGGCAGCGGGTCTGGCAGCTCGATTTCACGCCGGATGAGAAATACCTGCTGACCACAAATGGTAACTCAAACGACATCACGGTCATCGATGTGGCTGCAGAGAAAGCCATAAAATCGGTACAGGTCGGACAACAGCCCTGGGGCGTGGTGACCATTGACTGAAGTTCTGGGAGGGACGTGAATGAAAAAACTCATGATTGCCGCGATGGTTGCAACGTTAGGCGGGCCAGTTTCGGCGGCCCCGCTCTGTGATGATCTGGGATTTGCCGGTCTTCTGGCGAAATGCAACCGAGGTGACACCATCAAGCTGACGCTCGCTTCGGGGCAACCGCTGGGTGAGGACGTGGTTCTGCAATCCGGCGCGTATTACAAACTTGAGATTACCGCCGATGGTTCCGCGGAATTGGCAATCGAGGGGCCATCTTTCTTTCGCGCTATCTGGATGAATGAGATCGTGATCAACAAGATCGAAATCCGCCCGATGGCGGTGGACAGCATCGAGTTCGACAAGGCTGGCGTAGCGGAGCTGTCGTTTATCGCAATCAAACCCGGCAGCCATGAAATTCGCATCCCCGGTTCTACAGGTGACTCGCAACGTATCACAGTCAGTATTCAATAGAGAAAGGATAGCATGATGAGAATGGCGGGAGTTTTGTTGATCGCCGGACTTATAGCGGAACCAGCGTTCGCCGACGATATTGACGCGGCAATTGTCGAAAAGATCGAAGCCTATCTTGCGTCCATCGAATGTCAGATGGATCCGGATGACATCGAAGCTGAAGACGACGGTTATGATCTGGACGACGTCATCTGTAAGGGTGGCAACCAGTTCGACATCAAGCTGGATAAAGATCTGAATGAAGTCAGCAGAAAGGCGGAGTAGCGGGTGAAGGGATGAAGTCATGATCAAACTATTTGCCGCCTGCCTTGCGCTGGTCTTCACGGCGGGCGCTCTGGACGCCGATACCCTACCAACCATTCGCGCTGCGGTACTCAAGATCGGGACGGTGAATTGGGAATTGGAGACCATTCGCCAGAACGGTCTGGACAGGAAACATGGCTTCATTCTTGATGTTCAGCCTTTTGCCGACAATGGCGCAACCCGCATCGCGGTCGAAGGTGACGAAGCTGATCTGGCCGTCGCTGACTGGATTTGGGTGGCGCGTCAAAGGGCTGCTGGGAAAGACTATGTCTTTATCCCTTATTCCAAAGCTGTCGGAGGGGTGGTTGTGCCCGCTGACAGCCCTGCGACCAGTTTGAAGGATTTGGCAGGTGGCAAGATAGGCATTGCCGGTGGACCGCTGGACAAATCCTGGCTGATCCTGCGTGCCTATGCAGCGCAGGAATATGGCATGGATCTGAAAGCCGACACCGAGCAGGTATTCGGCGCTCCGCCACTGATCTTCAAATCCGCTCTTGGAGGAGATTACGCGGGGGCGATCAATTTCTGGCACTTTCTGGCCAAGATGAAAGCGTCGGGCATGAAAGAGCTGATTTCGGTCGAAGATGCCGGGCAGGCGCTTGGCCTCGACTTAAACACGCCACTGTTGGGCTATTACCTGAAGGAGCGCTTTCTAAACGAAAACCCGGACCTTGCGCAAAACCTGTTCGCCGCCAGCCGCGACGCCAAGGACCTGCTGGCCAATTCTCCTGCTGCATGGGAGGCGATCCGCCCTCGTATGAACGCGAAATCCGACACGCAGTTTGAACAGCTCAAAGCCGATTGGATCGCAGGAATTCCTGATCGCAGCCCTGTTGACGCGGATGCCGCCAACAAGATGCTGGAACTGATGACCGAATTGGGTGGAGCCGAGCTGGTCGGTGAAGCAACAAAAGTGCCACAAGGTCTGTTTGCTGACGTGGAATAGGATTTGATGCAAGACACACGCCTCACGCCGCTTATGTCCATCGCGGGCCTTGTGGCGTTTTGGATTGTTGCGGCCTTTCTGACCGCAGACCCGCAGATTCTGCCGCAGCCCTGGGATCTGATCCCCCGGTTTCAGAAGGAACTGGTCTCGGGGGAATTGCTGCGAAGCCTTGGTGCGACTTTGTTGCGAGTGATCTGGGCCTTTGCGTTGGCGATGACCTTGGGAACGGCTATTGGGCTGGCCATGGGGCGTTCAGAGGCGCTGAACCGCTGGCTCGACCCGTGGTTGGTCATTTTCCTAAACCTGCCCGCGTTGGTACTGATAGTGCTGTGCTATCTCTGGATCGGATTGACCGAGGCAGCGGCAATCACAGCCGTGACATTGAACAAAATTCCCAATGTCGCGACGATCCTGCGCGAAGGCGGCAGAGCGCTGAGCCCGGATTTGGACGCGATGGCCCAAGTCTACCGGCTGCCGAGGCAAACGCGACTGCGACATGTGATCCTGCCGCAGCTGGCCCCTTTTATCGCCGCTGCTGCAAGGTCGGGGCTTTCCCTGATCTGGAAGATCGTGCTTGTGGTCGAATTTCTGGGACGTTCATCTGGCGTTGGATTTCAAATCCACTTGTATTTTCAGCTATTTGATGTGGCGATGGTGCTTGTCTATGCGTTTTCCTTCATTGCGGTCATGCTGATCGTCGAATGGCTGGTTTTACAACCATGGGAGCGTAACGCACGGCGGTGGAGAGCTGCATGATCCGCATTGACATCCGACAGAAACGCTTTGGCAACGATGTCGTCTTGGGACCCGTCTCCTTTGATATCGCTGCGGGAGAAACGATCGCGCTGACCGGACCATCGGGTATCGGCAAGACCACTCTGCTCCGGTTGGTGGCCGGTATTGATCCTGACTTTGACGGCCAAATCGTACGGCCGGATCGGCTGGCGATTGTGTTTCAGGAACCCACTTTGCTGCCCTGGCGTTCTGCTTTTGATAATCTGATCCTGATCCACCCGGGCTTGTCCCGCGCCGATGCTGACGTCGCTCTGTCCGACGTTGGATTGGAGGGAAAGGGGGACTTGTTTCCCGGGCAATTGTCGTTGGGACAGCAGCGTCGGTTATCGCTGGCGCGCGCCTTTGCCGGGCAGCCCGAGTTTCTGATTATGGACGAGCCCTTTGTTTCTCTGGACGCCGAAACATCCGAGACGATGCTGACTCTAACCGAAGGTCTGATCGCGCAGCATGGCCCAGCCACCCTGTTCGTGACCCATTCCAAATCCGAAGCGCAACGACTTTCCGACCGGATACTCAACCTGATATCCGGGCAAAACGGTGCTGTTTTAGGGTAGGAGTTACTCCGCAGGTTCAGTCGCTGCCCCGGGTGAGACGCGATAGACAAAGGGCGCATCCGCTTTGGCTGCATGTTCGTTTGCCTGATCCTGCAAAGCCTGATGATGGGGCGATTTGATGCACACCGGATCGGTGGCGCTTGCGTCTCCGATAATGGCCATGGCCTGACAGCGGCAGCCCCCGAAATCTATGGTTTTCCGTTCGCATGTTTTGCAGGGGTCCGACATCCAGTCGGTTCCGCGGTAAGCATTGAATGCACGACTTTTGTACCAGATGTCCGCAAGCGGTTTTTCCTGTATCCGATCAAATGTCAGATGCGGAATGGACTGTGCCGCATGGCAGGGCAGAACCTGACCGTCAGGTGCCACGTTCAGCCCGGTGGTGCCCCAACCGCCCATACATCGTTTGGGATAGTCATCATGATAATCCGCCGGGACATAGTCGATGACCAACTGCCCTTTGAGTGCTTTTCGCGCTTCGGCCACCTGTTTCGTCACCTGCTGCGCCTGTTCCCGCGTGGGCATCAAAGCATCCCGGTTCTTCAATGCCCAGCCGTGGAATTGCACCGTTGCAACTTCGATCCGCCGAGCGCCCATTTCCTGTGCCAGTTCCAGCGCCCGTGGCAGTTGGTGCGCGTTGTGGCGGTGCAGGACAAAGTTCAGGGTCAGCGGGAACCCAATTTGATTGATCCATTCGACCGTTTTCATCTTACGGTCAAACCCACCCCGGTACCCGCCCACTTTATCCGCCATCGCTGCATCGGTGCCTTGAAGAGACAACTGTATATGGTCCAGACCAGCCTCATCCAAGTCGTTCAGGCGTCGTTCGGACAGGCCGATCGCCGAAGTGATCAGGTTGGTGTATAACCCGGCTACGCGCGCGGCTTTGACTAACGCGACCAGATCCCGGCGGGATGCGGGTTCGCCGCCTGACAAATGCAGTTGTAAGACTCCAAGCGCGGCAGCCTCTTGGAAAACGCGAGCCCAGGTCTCGGTATCCAACTCGCTGTCGAGCTTCGCCATTTCGACCGGGTTGGAGCAATAAGGACAGGACAATGGGCAACGATGCGTCAGCTCGGCCAACATGGCGATGGGTGGTGGGGTCTTTGTCTGCATCAAATCACATCCAGAAAACGCCGCGCCCGCAGGGCATCCAGAAAACCTGAACTGTCTTCGGCGATCTGCTCTTCCGGGGCGCTGTATTTTTTGGACAAAATTGCCGTGATCTGTCCAAAGCTGCGCTGGCCGTCGACTTCGTGCAAGATCGCTTGCCCGATCTGATCCAGCGTTACGGCCCGTTCAGGCGCCAACAGCACCCATTTTTCCCGTACGGAATCGAAATGGATACGGACACCGCGCGGGAGCGAGGGGACCTCCTGCGCCAGCATCATGATGCCCGCCGCATCAGCAGACCAGTGTCCGGTTTCCAGGCACCCGGAGGAATGCGGGCGGGCTCAACATAGGCACCCCACAAGGCATCCAACTGCGACCAGAGGACATCAGTCTTGAATATCAGCGCTTTGGACGCCGCTTCCTGTTTTTCTGCGGTGTCGGCATGATCCAATACCCACGCCAGACCAAAGGCCACATCCTTGGGGGCTTCTTTCAGGCGGTTGCGGAAATAGGCAAGTGAGCTGTCATCCGCAAAATCGTAGTGCTGAAGCAGACCTTCGATCCTGTTGGCATGAATCTTGGGTGCAAATAGCTCAGTGAGTGAGGCCGCAACCGCCTCTAGCAATGTTTTTTCGCGGACGTATCGTACATAAGCGTCCACCGCAAACTTGGTGGCAGGCAATACGCCGTCACATGTGGCGACGTATTCCGGATCCAGACCGACCGCTTCGGCCAGTCGCAACCAGCGCCGGATGCCACCTTCGTTCTCTTCTGTACCGTCATGATCTTCGATCCGCGACCGCCAGGCGCGACGTAGGGCCGGATCTTCAACGCGCGACATGAAGGCGGCGTCCTTCATCGGGATGGAATGCTGATAGTAGTAGCGGTTGATAACCCAGGCGCGGACTTCGTCGGAGGTGCATTGGCCGCTGTGCAGGCGATGATGAAAAGGATGAAGGTCGTGATAGCGCTCGGCTCCGATCTGGCGCAGCCGGGCTTCGAAATCTTCGCGGCTTTGGGTCATAGCGTGATCTCCATTCCATCCTCACCTATCGTCCAGCCCTTGGCCTGCGCCCGAGCTTTCTCGGCACTGTTGGGGCGCAGAACCGGATTGGTGTTGTTCATGTGAACAAAGACTTTCCGTCCGATCTGCAGATCAGCGAACCCGGCGATCGAGCCGTCGGGGCCGTCCATCGACATATGCCCCATACGCTTACCCGTTTTCTGCCCCAGCCCTGCGCGCACCATCTCATCATCCTGCCAGAGCGTGCCGTCAAAAAACAAGAGGTCGGCACCTTCAAGCTGAGCGCGCAACTCGGGCGTCAAAGCAGCACAGCCCGGGATATAATAGGCTGTCTTTCTTTGCGTACGAAGCGCCACACCCACAGTTTGTTCACCCACCAGATCGGTTTGAACATGGTCCCCTTCCAGATACAGAGGCACCTTGCCGGGCACTGGAAACAAGGTCGCCGTTAGGTTTGGAACAAGTTCAAAGGGCTCATTCAGCGAAATCGGCATGCGTTTCACAATAGAGGCATTCAAGGCATCAAAAATTGGGTTTTCTCCAATGACGCCATGAATGCTATTGGTGGCAAACAGCGTGAATGGCTGCATCTCGCGTAACGTGAGCAAGCCCGCGACATGGTCGATATCCCCGTTTGTCACCAGCACCGATTTAACCGGCAACTCTCGCAACCCTGTGGGAAACAGGAGGGGCGTATTGCCCAGCTGCGTTCGAATATCCGGAGAAGCGTTCAGGACAGCCCAGTTTTGGCCATCGGGGGACACGGCGAGCGACGACTGCGTTTGCGCAGGAATTTCTCCGCGTCGTGCCAGATTGCAGTTTTCACATCCGCAGTTCCATTGCGGAAGGCCGCCGCCAGCAGCGGCCCCAAGTATTATCGCGCGCAACGTCATCTAATGTTGGCGCTTGCGTCTGATCAGATCAAGCCGCCGCCACGCTCATCATCATGATCGGGGCCATACATGTTGATTTCCATGCCGCACTCGATTTCGCGGATAACAGGTTTGCTCCAAGCCATATCGGGGTCCTCCTTTAAGATGTGCTAGGGATCAATGTGGCAGGTCTCATGCGCCCGTGCGACTCTTAATTCATAAGAAGGATTTAGACTTTGGTCGGTACTCAGGTGTCATCCGACAATGGAGCCACCCCTTGAAGGCAAAAGCCCTGATTGCGAATCGTTATGATTTCAAATCCAAAATCACCGGATCCCAGCTTCTTGCGCAGATACCCAATGTAGACATCGACCACATTTTCGTTACTGGATCCCTCCTGCGACCAGAGCGTATCAAACAGTTCCCCGCGTGAGATGGGCGTTCCCGCTTTGCTGTTGAGCAGCACGAGCAGATCGAATTCGCGTTCTGTCAGCGTAATGTGTGTTTCTCGTGTGGTGAGGGTTCTGTCCTGTGTTGATATCCGCGCGGGATCGGGACGTTGCGAAAGCGCGCGTTGTTCCTGTACCTGCAACCGGGCAACAAGTTCGTCAAAGCTGAAGGGCTTCACGACATAGTCGTCGGCTCCGGCTTCCAGCCCGGCCGCGCGGTGGTCGACGTCTGAGAGGGCCGACAGCATCAGTATAGGGATCGCGACACCAGCTTCGCGCGCAGACCGGACCAGTTCGATACCGCTGTCGGCGCCCAGCATGACATCAACAATTGCACCTGAGAATGCACCGCTTTTCAACTGCGCCAACCCTTGATCGGCGCGGTTCTCTGCTTCGGCCGAGTAGCCGTGTAGTGACAGGCCCCGGACAAGGGCCGAGGTGATTTTCGGGTCGTCGTCTATGATCAACAGTTTCGAGGCCATGGGATCATTCTAAGCCTCTGACAACGGCAATCGAATGCAGACATTTGTACCGGCATTCGCACCCAGAGCGCGATCACTTAAGACCGGGCTGGTTATCGAGATCGATCCTTCATGTGCCTCGACGACCCATCTGGCCAAAGCCAGCCCGACGCCAAATCCCTGACTGTTCGCCGCTCCGCCCTGAACAAACCGTTCAAATATCTGACTTTGCGCACCCTCGGGAATTCCCGGACCGTTGTCGGTTAGCTGTATATGAACAATCCCACCTTCTGATTGACCCGAAAGCGACAGTGCTTTGCCATCGCGTGCGTGCCGGATCGCATTGCGCAAAAGACTAAGCAAGACCTGACGCATCCAGTTCGGGTCGCAATGCAAGGTACAATTCGGGAATTCGCCCACTTCAAGATGCATGCTGGCGCTGTCGATTTCAGGCTTAATGTCACGCGCAACGGTTTGCATTAACGTGCGCAGCGCAACATTTCGCAGTTCCAAAGCCAGTTCCCCGGTTTCAGATCGCGCAACACGCAGCAAATCGTCAATGCGCTGGTTCAGTTTTGCTGCGCTAGACTCGATCGTCGCCAAAGTCTCTGGCGCGGTTTGACTATCCCGTTGGCCAATTTGTGATTCCATCATGATAACCGTCAGCGGTGTGCGTAATTCGTGGCTGATATCAGCAAAAAAGCGGCGGCGATTCTCGTCAATCTTGGACAAGGTATCGTTTGCCGCACGAAGTTCCCGCGTGCGTTTAGCAATCGTCTCGTTCAATCCGGTCCATTCTGCATCAACCTCCTCTTGGCGTTTTTTCAATGCATCCGCCATTCGATTGGTCTCGCCATACAATTGGCCGATCTCATCGTTGCGGGTTTCTGGCAGCGAAATTGCAAACTCGGATTTGCCAACCTGAACTGCCGCGTTGCGCAGCCGGTCCAGACGAGAGAATTGTGGTCGCACCAGCCCAAAGTAAAACCACGCCGTGCTGAGCAAGGCGAATAGTGCAAGTGCCAATGCCACCCAAGTCAGCGTCAAACGCGTCATTTCGATCCCGGCTAAAATGGAATTTCGAAACAGAACCTCGGTATTCACGGCCTGACTGAGCAAGGGATCAAATGCCGAAGCAAACGATTCGATATGGGCGCGCAGCCGTGCCTGATCGGCTTCTGTATCAGCAAGCCCGTCCAGCGTGTTGGCTAGCAGCGCCTCCATTCTGGCCAGACCAAGGGATTGGGTACCGTACCGGGACTGCTCGTCCAGCCCGAGCGACTGAACGGCGGCAACGGCCTCCTCCACATCAGAGCGAAGTTGCAGAAAGGTTGTCCCGATCTGGTCCCGAATTGGGGCAAGGCGATCCAGTCGGGTTTCGGCGGATTGGCCGGTCTGGATCGATTCCGTTGCGATCACCAGAAAGGTGGCGGCTTGGGTCGACAAAGCGGCATAGCGTGCCATCCGGGTTTCCGAAGCAAGCGCCGTTTCCAGGTGGCTGGCGACGGTTTGCATACCGAAATAGAGGATAGCCGCCGTCAACAGGGTTCCGGATCCAAGCACAACCGCACCGAGGCCTAAACGGGTTTTCAAAAGCAGGCTGCGTTTGGTGGTTTCGGGTTTGGTCGTCATGACTTCCGCTTCATCAGACCACGGGCCGGATCATATCCCCATACGGCAATCGTGCACAGAACAACAGTTGACGCCAGAACCCACAACAGAGCCCCCCAGTTGATCTGCAGGTAAAACAGAAACCGGATCAATTCGACCACATGCGTAAACGGATTGAAGGCGCAGATATCGCGCAGCAAAGGGGAGCTTTCGGCCATTCTCCACAAGGGGTAGAGGGCCGAGGACAGGAAGAACATCGGGAAGATGACAAAGTTCATGACCCCGGCGAAATTTTCCAGTTGTTTGATGAAACTGGACAGCACCAGACCCAGCGCTCCCAACATAAGGCCACCCAAAACCAATCCCGGCAAAACCGCTACGTAGCCGGGGAGTGGCAGGACAATTCCGAACAGCGCAGCCAGCATCAGAAATGTGTAGACCTGCATAATGGATATTGCCGTTGATCCCAGCAGGCGGCAGAACAACAACCACCAGCGCGGGAACGAACTGGTCAGCAAGAGGCGCATCGAGCCCATTTCGCGGTCGTAGACAAGGCTGAGCGAGCTTTGCATCCCGTTAAACAGAAGAACCATCGCACAGAGGCCCGGAACGATGTAGGTCTCATATGTGATGTAGGTCTGATAGGGTGGGATGATCGACAGGCCGAGGGCCGCCCGAAACCCTGCCGCGAAAATCAATAGCCACACCATAGGACGGACCAAAGCCGCAAGAAACCGTTCGCGTTGATGGATGAAACGCAGAAACTCGCGCCCGATGATGGCGCGTGCAACACCCCAGAATCCGCTCATGCCGGGACCTCGGTTTGCGACAGGAACCAATCGGACAGCGTTTGATCACCTCGCAGGTCGCCTGTCTGGCCGCGAGCCAGAATCTGACCTCGATGCAGCACTAACAACTGGTCATCGTCGCGCACTTCATCTGTCAGGTGGGTGGCCCACAGAACACACAGTCCCTGTGCCGCCAGATCGTGCACATGGTCAGTTATCGCCTGCCTTGCCGCGGCATCGAGCCCGACAGTTGGCTCGTCCAACAACAGCACTGTAGGGTCATGCAACAGAGCACGCGCCAACTCCATGCGGCGGCGATGACCGCCATTCAGGTCACGCACGCGCTCCCCGGCACGTTCCCGCATGTTTAACCGATCCAGTGCTGTGTCGATACGGGCAGGAACCTCCGATCGCTGCAACCCGTGCAAGGCGGCGAAATAAGTCATGTTCTGGCGCACCGTCAAACCCAGATCCAGGGTTGGTTGTTGAAAGACCACGCCGAGCTTAGCTAGCGCTTTGCGGGGGGCTTGGCGCAGATTGTGACCCGCAACACTGATTTTACCATCCGGCGCCACAAGCAACCGCGTCAGCAAGGACACCAGCGTCGATTTTCCGGCCCCATTCGGGCCGAGCAGCCCGCAGAAAGTTCCTGCTGATACCTCGAAAGAGACAGCATCCAAAGCTGCTTTGGCACCATAATAAAAACTCAACTCGCGTACGACGAGACCGGGATTGGCTTTTGCCGAGTGCCGCGTATTTGACATTCTTCCTCCGTCCCGAACCATGGGGCTTGACCGCAGCTTGCAATGTCGGGTCGCGTTTCTCAACCTTCCTGTCTTGGGCCCGACCGCGACTTAAGTATGTGAAGGTTCACGGATATGTTATGTATCCGAACAGTGATGGCGCAGGTAATATCGGCGTCAGACCAATGAGAAAGGACCGCAATGTCCTTAAATCGGCGCGATGCACTACAGGTGAGCCTTTGGGCTTTGATGTGCCTTGCCTTGCCTGCGCGCGCGCAGGATTTGGTGGCTTTGCCGAACGTCGCGACGCTGGAAGAATTGATCGCTGGTTTTGCTGGTGAAGCACTGATTGAGGACAGCGGCGTTTCCATTGATATGGAAGCCATTGCCGAAGATGGCTATCGCGTGCCGGTGACCATTAACGCTGTCTCTGCAGAGGAAGTCATGTTGATCGCGCCCGGCAATCCGGTTTTGCCGGTTCTCAGGGCTCGGTTCGGGCCTTTGGCTGGCGCGCACGCCATTTCAACGCGCATGCGTCTGGGACAATCCCAAGAGGTTTTGGCCCTCGCGCGTCTGCCAGACCGCAGTGTTCGCCGTGGTACACGGGCGGTCTCGGTCGTTGTGGGCGGTTGCGCATGACAGAGGAGATGTGACATGGCCACAGGTGTCAAAACCCGCGTCAAGTTGCCCAAACAGGCCCGCGCTGGTGACGTGGTCACGATCAAGACCCTGATCACCCACCGCATGGAATCCGGTCATCGCCTTGATTCAGATGGCCAGCCCACTCGGCGGTCGATCATTCATCGCTTTCTGTGTGAGTTCGAAGGAGAGATAGTTGTCGACCTCGACATCGGCCCCGGTATATCGACCAACCCATTTTTCGAGTTTCAGGCAATTGTGCCGGGTCCGGGTGTTTTTACCTTCAGTTGGTTTGACGATGACGGTGCGATCTACACCGACAGCCGCGCGATCTCGGTCGTATCATGATGCTGGCGAAAGTGGTGGTTCTGATCACGCGCGGAATTCGCAAGCTTTGGGCGTTGAAAAACTGTGGAACAACGATGAGGAAGGCCATCCTCGCCACCTGCGCCTGTTTTGGCGTTTTGTCCATCGCCGAGGCAACGGCAGAGGAGGAAGACGGAGATGTCGAACTAGGTGCATATCTGTCTGCGGAATGTGTGACCTGTCATCAGGTCAATGCCGAGACGGACAGTATTCCACAGATTGTCGGTCTTGATCCCAACGTCTTCGTGGATGCGATGCTGGCGTATAAGAGCAAACAGCGTGAACATCCGATCATGCAGATGATGGCCGGGCGTCTGAAGGATGAAGAAATAGCAGCGTTGGCGGCATACTTTAACGTGCTGGAGTGACAAGAGCCGCAGGGAGGGGTTCAGATGACGTGGAATAGACGCAAGTTTATGGGTGCCGTGACAGGAGCTTTGTCTGCACCCGCAGTTCTGGCGGAAAGCAGCGGAAAACCCCGGGTCGTCGTAGTAGGTGGCGGGGCCGGCGGGGCCACGGCAGCCCGCTACATTGCCAAGGATAGCGATGGTGCAATTGATGTTACCCTAGTCGAGCCGTCACAGGTTTATTTCAGCTGCTTCTTCTCCAATCTTTATATTGGTGGCCTGAAAACGATCGAGGATATAGGGCACACCTACGGTGCGCTTGCCGCAAAGTACGGTATCAATGTCATCCATGACTGGGCCATCGCGGTTGATCGGGTCGGTAAGACTGTAACTTTGGCGGGGGGGCAGGCGCTGCCCTATGACAAGTTGATACTGGCGCCAGGTATTGATTTCGTTGAAGGGTCTGTCAAAGGCTGGGATCTATCTGCGCAGAACAAAATGCCCCACGCATATGAAGCGGGGTCTCAGTCCCAGCTGCTGCGCGCAAAAATTGATGCCATGCCTGAAGGTGGCGTGTATGCGATGGTCGCGCCTCCAAACCCCTATCGCTGCCCACCGGGTCCTTACGAGCGAATTTCAATGGTCGCCCATGTATTGAAGAATACCAACCCAACCGCCAAAATTATCATTGCTGACCCGAAGCCAAAATTCTCCAAAATGGCGCTATTCGAGGACGGCTGGGCCACGCACTATCCTGGCATGATTGACTGGATCGGCGAAGAATTTGGCGGTGGGGAAGTCTCGGTCAACCCGGACCGGATGACCCTGACAATTGACGGCGATGAAATGACCGTTGACGTTTGCAACGTCATTCCTGCTATGAAAGCCGGACGCATTGCTGAACTCGCAGGCGTTACGGATGACCGGTGGGCTCCGGTGAACTCGGCTGACATGTCCTCAAAAGCTGACCCGGATGTTTATGTTCTGGGCGACGCAAGTGAACAGGGTGACATGCCAAAATCCGGTTTTTCGGCCAATTCGCAAGCCAAGGTCTGCGCAAATGCCGTCCGCGGTGCGCTGACCGGGTCACGGATATTCCCGCCAAGATACGCAAACACATGCTGGTCATTGATCGCGGTCAGTGACGGTGTCAAAGTCGGTGCGACCTATGAGGCGACCGAAGAGAAAATAGCACGCGTTGACGGTTTTATCAGTCAAGTCGGCGAAGACGCTATTCTACGCAAATCAACATACGAAGAATCTGAGAATTGGTACGGCGCCATATCTGCAGATATGTTTGAATAGGTTAAGTCGCAAAATTTCTTCAGAGCAGAATAGACAGAACTATTTGGCAGTATATTCCGCCAGTTGAGCAAACTGCTGAAATGTCGAGCGGCCAGGAGTGAATTGACCTTTGCGGATCACTCGTGCCAGTTCGATACCGGCAAGGACAAATGCAGCTGAATCGAAAGACTTGTAACCCGGCATGGGCCTGATCCGACGTTTGATGAACCGTGAGCCTCCCCAACTGAACTGGTCCACCGTTATGTTTGGAAAACGGAGGGCCAAGGATGGCCAACAAGTGACCGAAGCCCAAAGAGATTGCCTCGAAGTTATGGCAGGTTGAAGTTCTGATGGGGCAAGGCA